>NZ_JADGHH010000126.1 GCF_019689535.1 Pigmentiphaga sp. | reverse complement strand
TCATGTCGGTCGCGCCGTTCTCGCCGCAGCCCGCGCTGCCCCCGGGCTAGCCGGCCGGTCGAGCCCGGCTGCCTCAACTGGGGACCAAGGCCTTGTGCCGCTGTATCCCCATCAGGATGCCGGCGGCGCAACCCAGCGTGAGCAGGGCGGTACCGCCATAGCTCATGAACGGCAGGGGCACGCCCACCACCGGGAGGACTCCGCTCACCATGCCCATGTTGACGAACGCGTATACGAAAAACACCATGGTAAGCGACCCGGCGAGCAGGCGCGCGAACATCGTCGGCGCGCTCGATGCGATGCTCAGCCCGCGAAAGAGCAACAGCAGGTACAAGAGCAGCAACACCAGGTTGCCGACGAATCCAAACTCCTCGGCGTAGACGGCGAAAATGAAATCCGTCGTGCGCTCGGGAATGAAGTCGAGATGAGTCTGGGTACCTTGCATATAGCCCTTGCCCAGCATCCCACCCGAGCCTACGGCAATGGCCGACTGGATGGTGTGAAACCCTTTGCCAAGCGGATCAGAACTAGGATTGAGCAGCGTGCATACCCGGTGTTTCTGGTAGTCATGCAGGATGACCCAGTCGACGCCGTCGACGCACAACCGGTCCTCCAGCATCACCAGCGTGCCGATGGCGACCACGGTGACGACCGTGACGGGCACGAGCAGGCGAAACGACAGTCCCGCGAAAAACAGCACGAAAAACCCCGCGCCGAATACGAGCAGTGCAGTGCCGAGGTCCGGCTGCAGCACGATGAGCGCGAACGGCGCCAGCATGAGGATGGCCGCCACGATGAAATCGCGCACCCGCAGCGCGCCTTGGTGCCGGTGAAAATACCAAGCGAGCATCATCGGCACCGCGATCTTCATCATCTCGGAAGGCTGAATGCGAGTGAAACCCAGGTTCAGCCACCGCGTGGCGCCCTTGCTGGTTTCGCCCGCGACCTCCACGCCCATGAGCAGGCCCAGCCCCAGCAAATAAAACGGCACTGCCAGCCGCATCAGCGTATGCGGAGAGAGCTGCGCCAGCGCCCACATGGCCAGCAGGGCGACGCCATAGTTGCGGAGCTGGTCCGAGAACCGCCCATCGAAGCCGCCGGCCGCCGAATACATGGACATCAGGCCAACGCCGGCCAGCGCGAGCAGGATCAGCAAGAGCGGCCCGTCGAAAACGGAGAACGTGCGCGCCATGACAGTGCGCCAGGTCACGCGGTTGAACAGGTCCGGGCGATCAATCACCAGAAGCCTCCATGGATCGCGGCGCCTCGTCGGAAGGAGGATCGCCCGGGCGCTTGCCCAGCAGCCAGTAGTCGAACACCTGCCGGGCGATGGGCGCCGCCACGGTCGCACCCCAGCCCGCGTTCTCCACGATTAACGCCACGGCAATGCGAGGCTGCTCGAGTGGTGCGAAGGCCATGAACAAGGCGTGGTCACGCAAGCGCTCGTCCACCCGGTTGTGGTTGTAGCGTTCGCCACTGCGCAGGCTGTACACCTGCGCCGTACCCGTCTTGCCGGCAGCCACGTAGGGCGCGCCGGCAAACGCCCGCGCGGCCGTTCCGCTTTTGGTGACCGACGCCATGGCCTGCTTGATGAGCCGCACGTTCTCCGGGTTGAGCGGAATGCGGTAGCTCTCGCGGGGGACGGTCAGGGTCTGCTCCCCGGTGGCGCTGTCCTGCAGCGCCTTGACGAGGTGAGGTTTCATGTAAACACCGTCGTTGGCGAGCACCGAGGTCGCCTGGGCAAGCTGCAGCAGCGTGAAGGAGTTGTATCCTTGGCCGACCCCGATGGAGATGGTCTCTCCGGCATACCAGCGCTGTTGCTCGGGTTTGGAATACGCGCGCCGCTTCCAGGCCGTAGAAGGCAAGATGCCCGTCTTCTCGCCGGCGAGATCGATGCCGGTGATCTGCCCGAAGCCGAAGGGCTTCATGAAATCGTGGATCGCATCGACGCCCAGGTCGGCCGCGAGCGCATAAAAATAGGTATCGGAGGACACCTCCAGCGCACGCTTCATGTCGATGTGGCCGTAGGCCCGCTCGCCGGCATTGCGATAGCGCCGGTTGCCGAACTCAAAGTAGCCCGGGTCGTACATGGTGCCGGTAAACGTGCGCTTGCCTAATTCCAGCCCCGCGAGCGCCATGAACGGCTTGTAGGTCGAGCCGATGGGATAAGTCCCGTACAACGGGCGGTTGATCAGCGGGCGGTCTGGCGATTCATTCAGCGCTTTCCAGCTCTCGACGTCGATGCCGTCCACGAAGAGGTTGGGATCGAACGACGGGCGAGAGACGAAGGCGAGGATGTCGCCGGTGGCGGGCTCGATCGCGACCAGCGCCCCACGGCGATCGCCGAATGCCGCCTCGGCGATCTTCTGCAGCTCCAGGTCGATGGACAAGATCAAATTCTTGCCCGGTATCGGCGGCGTGCGGGACAGGGTGCGCACCGGACGGCCGGTGGCCGTCACTTCCACCTCCTCCACGCCCGTCTTGCCGTGGAGCACCTCCTCGTAATACTTCTCCAGCCCTTCTTTGCCGATATAGTCCGTGCCGCGGTAATTGGCAATCCGGCCCTCTTCTTCCAGCCGGGCGATGTCGCGCTGCGAGATCCGGCCGATGTAGCCGATCACGTGTGCGGCCGCCTCTCCTTGAGGATAGTGGCGCAGCAGGCGGGCGCGAATCTCCACGCCGGGAAAGCGATAGGCCTGGGCGGCGAAGCGGGCGACCTCTTCATCCGTGAGGCGGGTGCGGATGGGCAAGCTCTCGAAACGGCGAGATTCGGCCATCAGCTGCCGGAACCGGCGGCGGTCGCGGGCGTCGATCTGCACGATCTCGCTGAGCTGATCGATGGTTTCCTCGAGCTTGCTCACCTTGGACGGCGTGATTTCGAGCGTATAGGCGGAGTAATTGCGCGCCAACAGCGTCCCGTTGCGATCGACGACGATGCCCCGATGGGGTGTGATCGGCACGACCGAGATGCGATTCTGCTCGGCGCGCGCCGCGTAGGCGTCGTGATTGGCCACCTGCAGGAACCAAAAGCGCGAAGCCAACAAGCCGAAGCAGACGAACACGAACGCCCCCGCCACCACCAGGCGCAGGCGGAAGTGCTGGAGTTCGCGCTCAGTATCCTTGAGTTCGGTCATGGGTAACGGGAACCCGCCCCGCCGAAAGACGGGACGGGCGAGTGACGGTCGGCCTGCAGGACGTCAGATGGGCCTCGTGTCGTCCGGATCGATCGCCCGGCGCTGGGGCGCCTGCAGAATCCACCCGGCCAAAGGCCAGAGCAAGGCGGAGATGACGCTGCTCAGCGCCCACCACCATCCTGGCCAGCTATTGTCGAGCCAGCCGCGAATAGAGAATACCGTGAGTTCGGAAACGAAAAAAATCGGCAGGACGTGCAGGGCCTGGACCCAGGGCGAAAACCATGACAGCCGACGGTGGATGAGCAAGGCCAAATACACCATCAGCGTGTAGGCAAGCGCATGCTCACCCAACCGGGCGGAACCGTGGACGTCCATCAGGATGCCGAACAAGAACGCCGCGAGCATGCCCACTCGCCTGGGCTCGTGCACGCTCCAGAATACCAGGCAGATCGCGAGCAAGTCGGGGATGCCGCCCACCTGCCCCCAAGGGAGCAGGTTCAGCAGCCAGGCGAGGAACAAAGTCAGCCAAATGAAACGCGGCTCGACCGGCAACAACAGTTGCTCCGGGGGCACGCGTGAACGCGGCAAGGTGGACGGAACTTTCATCGGCGACGAGTACCGCGAGAAGCGACAGAAGACTGGGGCGTTTTCTCGGACGCGTTCTGCTCCGACACGGCTTTCCTGGGCGATTCGTCCTTGGCTCCGCCGGGAAGTTCCGACGTGATCGTCTGCAGCACCAGGAAGTGCCGATGGCGGTCCAACCCCGCTATGGGCTTGCACAGAATGCGGGCAAACCCGGAACTGGCGTCGCGTTCGACCGACTCGACCACTGCCACGGGCAACCCCTCCGGATACACGCCGTCCAGGCCGCTCGTCACCAGGGTGTCGCCCACCTGGACGTCCGCATCGGCCGCCATGAACCGCAGGCCCAGCCGGCCGGGTATTTCGCCGCCCGAGGTAATGCCCCGCAGCCCGTTGCGCAACACCTGGATGGGGATAGACTGGACGCGATCGGTCAGCAAGGCCACTTCGGACGTCATCGGCAAGGTCCGCACGACCTGCCCGACCACGCCGCCGTCGTCGATCACCGGCATGCCGGCGAGCAGCCCGTGGGCGCTTCCCTTGTCGACGATCAGCCGGCGCGAAAACGGATCGCGCGATTCATACAGCACCTGGACCAGCACGGCAGGCGCCTGGACGCGCTCGCTCGCCCCGAGCAGGCGTCGCAGCTGCGCGTTTTCGGCGGCCAATTGGGCAGCCTGGGCGGTGATCTGCGCCATCTCGATGCGCTGGCGGCGCATCGCCTCGATTTCCTGCTGCACGCTGCTGTTGACTTCGAAAAACTCAGCCACGTACCGCACGCCCTCGCGCGGCAGCAGCATGACCCGCTGGAAGGGATAGAGCACCACGCCGATCGCCTCGCGCAGCGCGTCGAGCGCCCGCATCCTGGTGTCGACCACCAGCATGGCCAGGGAGAGGAGCACGAAGAACATCAGCCGGCTCCAGGCCGGCGGACCTTGTTTGAAAAACGACGGTGGACTGTGTTGCATGGAAGTCGGTGTCCAGCGTCCGATCCGGGACAGTTCCCTTCAGAAAAAAAACCGGGGCGTCTCGCTTCTAGCCGATTCGCCCCGTCGCCTTTAGACCCGATGAGGGTTACTCGTTGGTGAAAATGGCGCCCAGCTTGTCCATGCGCTCGAGAGCCTGCCCGCATCCGCGCACCACGCAAGTGAGCGGATCCTCGGCCACGAGGACGGGCAAACCGGTTTCTTCCTGCAGCAGCCGGTCCAGGTCGCGCAACAGCGCGCCGCCGCCGGTCAACATGATACCTTTTTCAGTGATGTCGGCCCCCAGCTCTGGCGGGGTCTGCTCCAAGGCAATCTTGACGGCCGAGACGATCTGGTTGAGCGGATCGGTCAGGGCCTCGAGGATCTCGTTCGACGAAACGGTGAAGCTGCGGGGGATGCCCTCGGACAGGTTGCGCCCCTTGACCTCCATCTCCTTGACCTCGGAGCCGGGAAACGCCGAACCGATGGCTTTCTTGATGAGTTCGGCCGTGGGCTCGCCGATCAGCATGCCGTAATTGCGGCGGATGTAGTTGACGATGGCCTCGTCGAACTTGTCCCCGCCGACGCGCACCGACCCTTTGTAAACCATCCCGCCCAGCGAGATGACCGCGACCTCGGTCGTGCCGCCCCCGATGTCCACCACCATGGACCCGCTGGCGTCCGAAACGGACAGCCCTGCCCCGATCGCCGCGGCCATGGGCTCTTCGATCAGGAAGACCTGGCTCGCGCCCGCGCCCAGCGCCGACTCCCGGATCGCCCGGCGCTCGACCTGCGTCGAGCCGCAGGGAACGCAGATGATGATGCGGGGACTGGGAGCGAACAGCCCCTTGGGATGGACCATGCGGATGAACTGCTTGAGCATCTGCTCGGTCACGGTGAAGTCGGCAATGACCCCGTCTTTCATCGGACGGATGGCTTCGATGTTGCCCGGCACGCGCCCCAGCATCTGCTTGGCTTCTTTGCCGACGGCCTGAATCGATTTCTTGCCACTTGGGCCGCCTTCCTGACGGATCGCCACCACCGAGGGTTCGTTCAACACGATGCCCTTGCTGCGGACGTAGATCAGCGTATTGGCGGTGCCAAGGTCGATCGCTAGATCGTTGGAGAAATAACTGCGCAGGAAACTGAACATCGGGATCTTTATTAGGAGAGCGGGGAGCGGTGGGCGGTCCGGTAAACGCAAAATGATAACTTATAATCCTGTTTTGATACCCCGAAACTGCATCAAAGTTCTGCATTAATCTCGAGTCTGCGAACTTCGAAGCGGTGTTACGACTACCCCGGCCGAAGCGCGCAAAAATGTAACTTTTTGCACTTTAGCGGCCTTTCCATCACACCTGCCATGGCGCTTACCGAAAACGACGTCACGCGCATCGCGCGGCTGGCCCGGCTGGAGCTCGCAAGCGACATCCAGGAGCGAGTCCTCAAAGACCTCAACGGCATCTTCGGCCTGATCGAACAGCTGCAGGCCGTGGACACCCAAGGCGTGGAACCGCTCACCCACCCCATCTCCGCCATCGAGGACGTGGCCTTGCGCCTGCGCGAGGACGAGGTCACCGAACCTGCCACGGAGGCATCGCGCGACGCGCTGCTGGCCAACGCCCCCGCCGTCCAGGACGGCCTTTTCCTGGTGCCCAAGGTCATCGAGTAAGCCCATGACATTGCCCCTGCATACCGAATTCGCGAGCATTGCCGAGCTGCGCAAGGCCTTGGACGAGCGGCGCGTCTCGGCTACCGAACTGGCACAAAGCGCGCTCGACGCCATTGCCGCCCGCCACGAGCTGAACGCCTTCCTTCATGTGGACGCCGACCTGACGCTGGCCCAGGCCCGCGCGGCCGACGCCGCCCTGGCCGAGGGTCGCGCCGCCCCGCTGACCGGCATCCCCATCGCCCACAAGGACGTCTTCGTGACGCGCGGCTGGCGCACCACGGCTGCCAGCGCCATGCTCAAGAATTACGTCAGCCCCTTCGACGCGACAGTGGTCGAACGTCTCGCCGCTGCAGGCGCCGTCACGCTGGGCAAGCTCAACTGCGACGAGTTCGCCATGGGTTCGTCCAACGAGAATTCGGCCTTCGGCCCGGTGCTCAACCCGTGGGATACCTCCGCGGTGCCGGGCGGCTCGTCGGGCGGCTCGGCGGCCGCCGTGGCGGCGGGCCTGGTGGTCGGCGCCACGGCAACCGACACCGGGGGATCCATCCGCCAGCCCTCGGCCCTGTGCGGCGTCAGCGGCATCAAGCCCACCTACGGCACTGTTTCCCGCTACGGGATGATCGCCTACGGCTCCAGCCTCGACCAGGGCGGCCCGATCGCGCGCCACGCCCGCGACCTGCTGGAACTGCTCGACCCCATCACGGGCTTCGACGAGCGCGACTCCACCAGCCTGGAACGCTGCGGTGGCGAACCCAACGCCCCGGGGCGCGTCCGGGCGGCCTTCGAGGCATTCTTGGCCGGCGCGAAGGGCGACAAACCCCTGGCTGGCCTGCGCATCGGGATCCCGCGCGAGTTCTTTGGCCCCGGCCTGGCCGACGACGTCCGCATGGCGATCGAGGCAGCACTCCAGCAATTCGAGACGCTGGGCGCCGAGCGCGTCGACATCTCGCTGCCGCGCACGGAGCTGTCCATCCCCGCCTACTACGTCATCGCCCCGGCCGAGGCCTCCAGCAACCTCTCGCGCTACGACGGCGTCCGCTACGGACACCGCGCCGCCCAGTACCAGGATTTGGCCGACATGACGAGCCGTTCGCGCGCGGAAGGCTTCGGGCTCGAAGTGCAGCGCCGCATCCTGATCGGCACCTACGTGCTGTCGCACGGCTATTACGACGCCTACTACCTGCAGGCGCAGAAAGTGCGCCGGCTGGTTGCCGAAGACTTCCAAAAGGCACTGCGCGGCCAATGCGACGTCATCATCGGCCCGGTATCGCCCACGGTCGCCTGGAACCTGGGCGAGAAGACGAATGATCCGGTGGCCATGTACCTGGCCGACATTTACACGCTGAGCCTGAACTTGGCAGGCCTGCCCGGGGTGTCCATCCCCTGCGGCTTCGGCCTGGGTCCGGTCCATGGCCGACGCCCCGTCGGCCTGCAGATCATCGGCAATTACTTCGACGAGGGGCGGCTGCTCGGCATCGCCGACATCTTCCAACAAGCCACCGACTGGCACGAACGCCGTCCCGGCAGCCTGTGATCTTCAAGCGGAACGAACGTATGAACTGGGAAGTCGTCATCGGTCTGGAAACGCACGTGCAACTGTCCACGGCATCCAAGATCTTCTCGGGCAGCAGCACCCGCTTCGGGGCGCCGGCCAACATGCAGGCAAACGCCGTCGACCTAGCGCTGCCGGGCACGCTGCCGGTGATGAACCGCGGCGCGGTGGAGCGGGCGATCAAGCTCGGCCTGGCGCTCGGCTCGCACATCGCCCCTCGCTCCATCTTCGCGCGCAAGAACTACTTCTATCCCGACCTGCCCAAGAACTACCAGATCAGCCAGTACGAAATCCCGGTAGTCCAGGGCGGCTCGCTCACCTTCTTCGTGGGCGACAAGGAAAAAACCGTCCGGCTCACGCGCGCCCACCTCGAAGAAGATGCAGGCAAATCGCTGCACGACGACTTCATCGGGCCGCACGGCGAGAAATCTTCCGGCATCGACTTGAACCGCGCCGGCACGCCGCTGCTGGAAATCGTCTCGGAACCCGAGCTGCGGTCCGCCGAAGAGGCCGTGGCCTACGCCAAGGCGCTGCACGCGCTCGTGGTGTGGCTGGGCATCTGCGACGGCAACATGCAGGAAGGCTCGTTCCGCATCGACGCCAACGTCTCGGTGCGCCCCGCCGGCCAAAAGGAATTCGGCACCCGCACCGAAACCAAGAACGTCAACTCCTTCCGCTTCCTCGAACGCGCCATTCAGTACGAGGTTCGCCGCCAGATCGAGCTGATCGAAGACGGCGGCCAGGTCGTGCAGGAAACCCGGCTGTACGACCCCGACCGCGACGAAACCCGCAGCATGCGGTCCAAGGAAGATGCGCACGACTACCGCTACTTCCCCGACCCCGACTTACCGCCGCTGGTCATTTCCCAGGAATGGATCGAGCGCGTGCGCGCGGAAATGCCCGAGCTGCCGGCCGCCAAGCGCGCCCGCTTCGAGTCGGAATACGGCCTGCCGGCGTACGACGCCGCCCAGCTCACCGTCAGCCGCGCGACCGCCGATTACTTCGAGGCCGCGGTCAAGGCGCTGCCCGCCGGGCAGGCCAAGCTGGCGGCCAACTGGATCATGGGCGAACTGGCTGCGGCCCTGAACCGCGAAGAGAAAGACATCTCCCAGAGCCCGGTATCGAGCGCCCAGCTCGCGAAGCTGCTGACGCGGATCGCCGACGGCACCATTTCCAACAAGATCGCGCGCGAAGTCTTCGCGGCCATTTGGCAGGGCGAACAAGGCGGCGACGCCGACGCCATCATCGAGGCGCGTGGCCTGAAGCAAATCAGCGACACCGGCGCCATCGCCAAGATGGTCGACGACGTCATTGCAGCCAACCCGGCCATCGTGGCCGAATACCGCGCCGGCAAGGAAAAGGCCTTCAACTCCCTGGTCGGCCAGGTGATGAAAGCCGCCAAGGGCAAGGCCAACCCGCAGCAGGTCAACGAACTGCTGCGGCAAAAGCTGTCCTGATCCTCCTGCGCCCACCCTCGCGGCCCCGCCTCGCCGGGGCCGTGTCCCATCCGCTTGCGGCGGGCCGCACAGCGCTGTACTCCCCGTTCGCGTGACCCGGTCGCTCCTTCTGCAGCGCGTGGGCTCCATTCCCGCCCACCGCAGAATCCGGCTCGGCTGAACGGGGTTTGCGCCGCAGCCCACCCGCGGGCCGCGGCTTGGTGGTTCAGATCACCCCATAGCGGGCGCGGTAGGCAAGCACGGCTTCCCGATGCTGCTCGAACTCACCGTTGCCGCCGCCTTGCTGGATCATGTCGAGGATGTCGTCGAGCGACGCGATGCTGACGACCGGACACCCGTTCGTCCGCTCGACGTCCTGGACGGCGGAATGCTCCGACAAGGCATCGTCGGGGCCCACGCGTTCCATGCGGTCCAAGGCGATCAGCACGGCGGCGGGACGGGCCCCGGCGGCCTGGATGAGCCGCACCGATTCCCGCACCGAAGTACCGGCCGTAATCACGTCGTCGATGATGACGACCCGTCCTTTCAGCGGTGCGCCGACCAGCGAGCCGCCTTCACCGTGGTCCTTGGCCTCTTTGCGGTTAAACGCAAACGGGACGTCGCGGCCGCGGGCGGCGAGCGCCACCGACGTCGCGGTCACGAGCGGGATGCCCTTGTAGGCCGGGCCGTACAGCATGTCGAACTCGACGCCGGAAGCCAGCAGGGCTTCGGCATAGAACTCGGCCAGCCGGCCGACGGCCGCGCCGCTGTTGAACAGGCCGGCGTTGAAGAAGTAGGGGCTCAGACGCCCTGCCTTGGTCGTAAACGAACCAAATCGCAACACGCCGAGTTCGGTGGCGAACCGGACGAAATCGGTGCGAAAACGATTCTTGTCGATCGTAGGGTCGGGGACTGGGCTGATAGCGATAGCGGTCTGGGGCACGGCGGTCATGGTACGTAGTCACAACGGCACAGGGGAAGGCCTTCCCCCGGCGGCGCAGTAGGCCAGGGTGATTGTAAAACGGGAGGGGGCCAGGGGGCGAATGG
>NZ_JADGHH010000125.1 GCF_019689535.1 Pigmentiphaga sp. | reverse complement strand
TGCGATCCAGCATCGTCAACCTCTTCTGAACGCCTCAAACCGGCCTCAAGAGTACGAAATCTATTCGGATCGCTCCACGTTATTCTGCGATGAACCAAATGAAATGACCGGCTCACCGGTCGCGCCAAGGCGGGCGCCCGCGTCCAGGGTTGGCCCGCGGATTTTCGGCATGCCCGCGGGGCGCTTCAAACTCCTGCTATTTGCGGTTTTCCTATTGCCCCTGGCCCGGTGGGTATGGCTGGGGCTGGCCGATGGCCTCACTGCCAATCCGGTGGAATTCCTCACCCGTTCCTCCGGCACCTGGACGCTGGTCGCGTTGCTCGCGACGCTCTCCATCTCGCCGCTCAGGCAGCTTCTCGGGCAGCCCGCCTTGCTACAGGTGCGCCGCATGTGCGGGCTGTTTACGTTTTTCTACGCCTGCCTGCACTTCATGAGCTATGTATGGTGGGACCAGTGGTTCGACGCGGCCGAAATCGCGCAGGATATCGCCCGGCGGCCCTTCATTGCCGTGGGCTTCGCGGGCTTCGTCGGCTTGGTCGCGCTCGCGGCGACTTCCACGCGCGGTTGGATGCGCCGGCTGGGGCGCTGGTGGCAGCGCGTGCACAGGCTGGTCTACGCCATCGGCGTGGCGGTGCTGCTGCATTATTGGTGGCAGAAAGCCGGCAAAAATGATTTTTCCGCGGTGTTTATCTACACTTTGGTATTCGCGGGATTGATGGGGTGGCGCCTTGTGCAGTGGCGCAGGCGCCAGCAGGGAGGCCTTTCGGCCAAGCATGCGCCCAGACCGCCTCACGATAACCACAGGGGTGCTCCATGAACGAAGTCACGGCCGACTCTGCCAAATTGCAGTCCGCCAAGAACCTGACGATGGTGATCTATGCGCTCTATGCGCTATCGCTCGTGGTCGGGGTGAGCAGCATTGCGGCCATCATCATCAACTACATCAAGAAGGGCGATGTGGCCGGTACATGGTTGGAAAGCCATTTCCGGTGGCAAATCCGGACTTTCTGGTTTGCCGTCCTGTGGGGCATCGTGGGCGCCTTGACGGTATGGCTATTCATTGGCTGGGTCGTCTGGTTCGTCGCTTTCATCTGGTTCATCTACCGCATCGTCAAGGGTTGGCTAAACCTGAACGACGGCAAAGAAATGTACACGGCGTGAGGGCCACGCGGCGTCAGCGCGCCAACACGCGGCGTATGACGCCGCGAAGCCAGGCCGAAACGGGAGGCTATCGCCGGAGCGGGATCGGGCGGCTTCACGGCTACGAGGCGCGCCACGGTTTCACCGAGACGAAGATCATCTATCACGATAGCGGCACGGCCTGGCGCGATGCCCGGTCCCTGGCCCCAGTGGGCTGGCCCCAAGGCCCACTGGGCCTTGGGGCTGCCCGCAGCGCGTCATGCACTTATCGTATCGGTTGCCAGCAACCTTCCGCCGCCGTAGCTTCCCTGCACCGGAGGTTCTCCGCCCAGCCGCATGGCCACCGCGCAATACTTGAACTCGGGAATCTTGCCGTACGGGTCCAGCACGGGATTCGTTAGTTTGTTGATGGCGGCTTCGTAGTAGCAGAACGGCACGAATACCGCGCCCCGGGGCGTGCCTTCGTCCGCGCGGGCATAAAGCGAGACTTGGCCGCGGCGCGATTCGAGGGTCACGATGTCGCCTGGCTTGCCGCCCAAGTCCGCGAGGTCCAGCGGGTGTACTAGCGCCACGGGGTCGGGTTCGATCGCGTCGAGCACGGACGCCCGCCGCGTCATGCTGCCCGTATGCCAGTGCTCGAGTTGGCGTCCGGTGATCAACACCATGGGGTAGTCCTCATCCGGACGTTCGGCCGCTGGAATGATGTCTGCCGGCACAAAGCGTGCCCGGCCGGTTTCGGTCGGGAACTCCGTCCTGAACACGACCGGTTCGCCAGGGTCGCCTTCCTTCATGCACGGGTAGGTGACGGCATGCTCGGCTTGCAGCCGTTCCCACGTGATGCCGCTTATGCTCGGCATGGCGCGGCGCATTTCGTCGAACACTTCCGAGACGTCGCGGTAGTTCCAATCCAGCCCCATTTGCGCGGCGATCTGCTGGATGATCCAGATGTCTTGGCGCGCATCGCCCGGCGGTTGCAAGGCTTGCCGGCCCATTTGCACGGTGCGGTCGGTGTTGGTGAAGGTGCCGGTTTTTTCGGGAAAGGCCGAGGCCGGCAAGACGACATCGGCGAGATAGGCCGTCTCGGTCAGGAAGATATCTTGCACGACGAGATGGTCGAGCACCGCCAGGGCTTCGCGTGCGTGGCTGGCGTCCGGGTCGGACATGGCCGGGTTCTCGCCCATGATGTACATGCCCCGCACCTCGCCAGCCTTGATCGCGTGCATGACCTCCACGACGGTCAATCCAGGCTTGGGGTCGAGCGGGACGCCCCAGAGGTCTTCGAATTTCTTGCGGGCGGCCGGGTTGTCGACGCGCTGGTAATCCGGATACATCATCGGAATCAGGCCCGCATCCGAGGCGCCCTGCACGTTGTTCTGGCCCCGCAGCGGATGCAACCCCGTGCCGGGGCGCCCGATCTGGCCCGTCATCAGCGCCAGGGCGATCAGGCACCGGGCGTTGTCAGTGCCATGCACGTGCTGGGAAACGCCCATGCCCCAGAGAATCATCGAGGCCTTGGAGGTCGCATAGAGGCGTGCCACGTGGCGGATGGTGTCGGCGTCGATGCCGCAAATGGGTGCCATGCGTTCCGGGCTGTAGCCCTCGACGTTCTTGCGCAGTTCCTCGTAGCCGATGGTCCGGCTCGCGATGAATGCTTCGTCCACCAGTCCCTCATGCACGATGACATGCATCATCGCGTTGAGCAGCGCAACGTCGGTATCTGGCTGGAATTGCAGGAAGCGGTAGGCATGCCGCGCGAGGTCCGATCGCCGGGGATCGGCCAGGATGAGCTTAGTGCCTTGTTTGACCGCGTTTTTGATCCAGCTGGCGGCGACAGGATGGTTTACCGTCGGATTGGCCCCAATGACGATCACCACTTCGGCCTTGCCGACGTCCATCACCGGGTTGGAAACCGCGCCCGAGCCTATGCCTTCCAACAGCGCCGCGACAGACGATGCATGGCACAAGCGCGTGCAGTGGTCGACATTGTTGCTGCCGAAGCCCGTGCGCACGAGTTTCTGGAACAGGTAGGCTTCTTCGTTGCTGCCCTTGGCCGATCCGAACCCTGCCAAGGCGCGCTTGCCGTAGGTGTCGCGGATCGCGCGCAGGCGTTGGCCCACCAGGTCCAGCGCTTCCTCCCACGTGGCTTCCCGGAACACTTCCATCACGCGCTCTGGATCCATCGGGGCATGGGGCTGCTTGGGCGCGTCGGGCCGCCGGATGAGCGGCCGGGTGAGGCGATGCGGGTGGTGGGCGTAGTCGAAGCCGTAGCGGCCCTTGACGCACAGGCGCGCGTGGTTGGCCGGGCCGTCGCGGCCTTCCACGTACAGGATGCGGTTGTCTTTGACGTGGTAAGTCAGTTGGCAGCCCACGCCGCAGTACGGGCATACGGAGTCCACTTGTTTGTCTGGCACCGCCAGCGCCGCGCCGCGCGCCGGCGCCAGGGCCCCGGTCGGACATGCCTGTACGCATTCGCCGCAGGCCACGCAGGTGGAGGCCCCCATGGGGTCGTCCATGTCGAATACGATCTTGGCCTGGTGGCCACGGTAGGCGAGCCCGATGACGTCGTTGACCTGTTCGTCGCGGCAAGCCCGCAGGCAGCGCGTGCACTGGATGCAGGCGTCGAGGTTGACCGCAATGGCCGGATGGGTGGTGTCGGCGCAAGGCTGCGGCCGCGCGTCGAAGCGAGGCTTGGCGACGCCGAGTTTTTCCGCCCAGAGGCCGACTTCGTTGTGGCGCGTGTAGACGGTTTCTGGCATGTCGGACTGCAGCAGCTCGAGCACCATCTTCTGGGCTTGCACCGCGCGCTCGCTTTGCGTCGTGACGACCATGCCTTCTCGCGGCGTGCGGCAGCACGAGGGGGCCAAGACCCGTTCCCCTTCGATTTCGACCATGCACGCGCGGCAATTGCCGGCCGGCTCCAGTCCATCCTTGTAGCAAAGGTGGGGAATCTCGATGCCGAGCCGGGCGGCCACCTGGATCAGCGTTTCGTTTTCGGCGGCGCTCACCTCCATGCCGTTGAGCGTGAAAGTGACGGTGGCGGGCTCGAGGCCGAGTTCGCGGCGGTTGACGGCATTCATCAGCGGCTCTCTTCTTGCAGCCCCAGTTCATGGGGGAAATACTTGATGACGCAATCCACGGGGTTGGGCGCGGCTTGTCCCAGTCCGCAGATGGAAGCGTCGCGCATGACGGCGGAAAGATCCCGCAGCAGGGCGAGATCCCAGTGCGGCTTGCTGATCAGCTCGAGGGCCTTGGCCGTGCCGACGCGGCAAGGCGTGCACTGGCCGCAAGACTCGTCTCGGAAGAAACGCATTAGGTTGCGCGCGGCCCCGATGGCGCTGTCGTGCTTCGAGAGCACCATGACGGCCGCCGAGCCGATGAAACAGCCGTAAGGCTGCAGGGTGTCGAAGTCCAGCGGGATGTCGTTCATCGAAGCGGGCAGGATGCCGCCGGAGGCGCCGCCCGGCAGATAGGCGTAAAACTCGTGCCCTTCCTGCATGCCATCGCAGTATTCGTCGATCAACTCCTGGATCGTGATGCCGGCCGGCGCCAGGTGGACGCCGGGCTTGCGCACCCGCCCCGATACCGAAAAGGAACGCAATCCCTTGCGGCCGCGTCGGCCATGCGAGGCGAACCAGTCGCTTCCTCGCTCGAGAATGTCGCGCACCCAGTACAGCGTTTCGAAGTTGTGCTCGAGCGTAGGCCGGCCGAACAGACCGACCTGGGCGACATAGGGCGGCCGCAAGCGCGGCATGCCGCGCTTGCCTTCGATGGATTCGATCATGGCCGACTCCTCCCCGCAGATGTAAGCTCCCGCTCCGCGGCGCAATTCGATGGCGGGCAGCGGGGAGACCGGCGGGTCGTCGCGCAGGCGTTGCAGTTCCTTTTCGAGTATTGCGCGGCAGCCGGGATACTCGTCGCGCAGGTAGACATAGACGGTCTGCGCGCCAATAGCCCAGGCGGCGATGAGCAGACCTTCAAGATGGCGGTGCGGATCGCGTTCCAGGTAGTAACGGTCTTTGAAGGTGCCGGGCTCGCCTTCGTCGATGTTGACCGCCATCAGGCGCGGGCCGGGTTCTGCGCGCACCGCGCGCCATTTGCGGCCTGCGGGAAAGCCGGCGCCCCCAAGGCCGCGCAGCCCCGAGTCTTCGAGTGCAGAGATCACGGATTCCACGTCCCGCTGTCCATGCACGCATTCGCGTAGCAGCCGGTACCCGCCTTGAGCGAGGTAGGTGGCATAGTCGGTGTACGAGCCCGGAAGTTCTCGCGTCTGGCCGTTCTCGACGGCGCTGCGCACGGCTTCGGGCGAGGCGCACGAAACGGGGTTTTGTCCCACCATGGCAACCGGCGCCTGTTCGCAGCGGCCCATGCAGGGCGCTTCCAGCACCCGTACGTCCGGGCCGAGGATTTCCTGCAGCCGCGCCAGCAAGGATGGGGCCCCGGCGATTTCGCAGGACAGGCTCGTGCAGACCCGGACCGTGAGCGGTGCGACGCCGGACTCGGACCGATCGTCGTCGCGCACCACGTCGAAGTGGTGGTAGAAGGATGCGACTTCGAACACCTCGGCCTGGGCCATGCCCAATTCCTGCGCGAGGGCCGCCAGGTGGCGGGTGCCCAGCTGGCCATAGCGGTCGTTGATGCGGTGCAGGTGTTCGATCAGCAGGTCGCGCCGGCGAGGTGCGTCGCCGAGCAGCGCCCGGACTTCGGCCAGCGCAGCGGGATCCACACGGCGGCCCTTGGGGTGCCGGCGCTTGCGTTCGCGCGTGGGCGCTGCCGCCACGATGGGGATGACTTTTTGTTCCATGGGAATCTCGGCAGCCGTGCGTCGCGGACAGGCAGGGCGGACGGCTAAAATATGTAATTCAGAACATATTTTTGTTTTGTTCAAGCCCACTCTAACAAAGAAACCCAAGCAAAAGAATATGTCTAGGATTGCATAATGTTTAAGGTTGCTATCCAGCCGAGCTGGCACATCCATGGAACGGATGCATCGCTTCGGCCCCCGGTCGACACTGCCTTGCTGTTGCGACTGCTCGGCCGCATACGGGCGTCGGGTTCCATCGCTGCAGCCGGCCGGCAGGAAGGCTTGTCCTATCGCCACGTATGGGGGTTGTTGCGCAGCGCCGAGGCGCTATTCGGCACGCCGCTGCTCGAAAAGCAGCCAGGACGGGGTACGCGGCTCAGTCACTTGGGCATGGTGCTGCTGCTGGCGGAAGAGCGCATTCGCGCGCGCCTGTCGCCGACCCTCGACAGCCTGGCGTCGGAGCTGGAGGCCGAGATCCGCAAGGCCGTCACCCCCGATCAACCCCCTTTGCGCCTATACGCCAGCCACGGCTTCGCCGTCGCTGCGTTGGTGGATTGGATCAATGCGGCCGACATCCCGGTGGAACTCCGTTATCGCAATAGCACGGAGGCCGTCGCCGCGCTGGCGCGGGGCGAATGCGATTTGGCCGGCTTCCACGTGCCATTGGGCGAGTTCGAAGGCGAGGCCGCGCGACGATATCTGCAATGGCTGGACCCGCGCAAACACGTGTTGATCCAGCTTGCCCTGCGGGTACAGGGCTTGTTCGTCGCTCCCGGCAACCCCAAAGGCATCGGGCGGTTGGCTGATCTGGGCCGGCCCGGCGTGCGCTTCGTCAACCGGCAGGAGGGGTCGGGGACACGCATGCTGCTGGAGCTCATGCTGGGGCGGTCGGGGGTGTCGCCCGGCCGCATCAATGGTTTCGACAGCACGGAGTTCACGCACGCGGCGGTGGCAGCCTACATCGCGAGCGACATGGCGGACGTCGGTTTTGGCATCGAGACCGCCGCGCGACGGTTTGGGCTTGATTTCGTCCCTCTCGCCACCGAGCGGTATTTCTTCGCGGTCGAGCAGGCGTCGCTTCACGCCGGGCGCCTCGATGAGGTGCTCGCCATACTGAAAACGCCCGGCTTCGTGGACAGACTGGAGGAGCTGCCCGGTTACGAGCCCGTCGAGACGGGCGCAGTCTTGACGCTGGACCAAGCGTTCGGCCCCGCGTCGAGCAGCGTTCAGTCCTCCTGACTGGCCACGGCCGTCTTGCGCGCGCGGCTGCGCGGCGCACTCTTGCGGGCCGTCTTGCGCGGCGATTTCTTGGCCGGGGCAGAGGGCAGCGTTTCGGGCGGTGGCGGCACGGATGCCGGCGGCTCCGGAGAGGGCGGTGCAGGCTCGGGTGTGGCCGCCTCGGGCGACGGTGCGGCCACGGGCAGGGGCGCTTGCGGAGCTGGTTCGACTGCGGGCGTGGCGGCAGGGCTGTCGGCGGGCGTCTCGCGCGAGCGAGCCGCCGCATTCTTGTTCGAAGGCCGCGCGGTGCGCCGTTTCTCGTTGCGCTTGGCCGCCGTGGGTGCGGCCTCCTCGGCTGGCTGCTGGGTGGCGGGTGCTGGCGCGGGCCTGGCGGGGGAAGCGTCGAGCAGGGCGTGCTCGCCGTTGCCAATGCGAGAGACGTAGGCGCCAGATTTGTCGTCTCGCCCGAATTCCAGGAGCCCCTTGGCCTGGGCGGCCTCCAGCAGGTTGCCGAACGCGCGGAAGCCGTAATAGGACTCGTTGAAGTCCGGCCTTCTGCGCTTGATTGCTTCCTTCAGGACGGATGCCCAGATCTTGCCGGTGTCGCCGCGTTCTGCGGCCAGCGCGTCGAGGGTCTCCACGGCCAGAGCAATGCCTTGTTCGCGGCGGGCTTCCAGGTCGTCCTTGCGGTGCTTGTCTTCTTCGTGGGGGCGGCGGCTGGCCGATGACGATGCGCGTGCATCGCGCCGCGACGCGTGCTGGGTTTCCCGTACCAGGTCGTCGTAGAAGATGAATTCGTCGCAGTTGGCGATCAGCAGGTCGGAGGTGGATTGCTTCACGCCTAGGCCGATGACCTGCTTGGCGTTCTCGCGCAGCTTAGAGACGAGCGGCGAGAAATCAGAGTCGCCGCTGATGATGACGAAGGTGTTGACGTGCGATTTCGTATAGCAGAGGTCCAGCGCGTCGACGACGAGGCGGATATCGGCGGAATTCTTTCCGGACTGGCGCACGTGAGGAATGTCGATCAGTTCGAAATTGGCCTCGTGCATGGTCGCCTTGAAGCCCTTGTAGCGCTCCCAGTCGCAATAAGCCTTCTTGACTACGATGCTGCCCTTCAGCAGGAGGCGCTCGAGCACCAGCTTGATGTCGAAGCGCTCGTACTTGGCGTCGCGCACACCCAGGGCCACGTTTTCGAAGTCGCAGAACAGCGCCATGCTGACGTTGTCCGGGATGGTGTTCATGGGGCGGTGCTCCGATGGTGCGACGGCGGGCGGGGTCCCGCCGCGAGATTAGGATGATACCGGTACCGCGGTCCTGCGCGGCGCCAGGGCATTATTCGCGACGGCGGAACGGTCTTTCGCGGAATCAGACGCTGCGAGGGGAATACGCATCCTATACACTCGTTGTCCACCGCCGGAGTTGCCGCAGTGTCCATTTTCTTCCCGGCGGTGCCGCCACGACATCATGCAGCCCACTCCGACACGACAGCCGCTCGCCGGCGAAGCGCCCGCCATCGTAGCCATTTCGGGGCTCGCCAAAACCTACGCCAACGGCTTCCAAGCACTCAAGGGCGTCGATCTCCAGATACGCAAGGGGGAAATCTTCGCGCTGCTCGGTCCGAACGGTGCTGGCAAGACGACGCTCATCAGCATCGTGTGCGGCTTGACACGGGCCTCGTCGGGGACGGTGCTGGTGGACGGGTTCGACATCGTGCGCGATTACCGGGCCGCGCGGTCCCGGATCGGCCTGGTGCCCCAAGAGCTGGCGACGGACGCCTTCGAGACGGTATGGGCGACGGTCAGCTTCAGCCGCGGCTTGTTCGGCCGCCCGGCCAATCCCGCCCTCGTCGAGGGCGTGCTGCGCGACCTTTCGCTCTGGGACAAGCGCAATGCCAAGATCATGACCCTGTCGGGCGGGATGAAGCGCCGCGTGCTCATCGCCAAGGCGCTTGCGCACGAGCCCAAGGTGCTGTTCCTCGACGAGCCGACGGCCGGGGTGGACGTCGAACTGCGGCGCGACATGTGGAAGATGGTGCGCCGGCTGCGGGACGAGGGCATGACCATCATCCTGACTACCCACTACATCGAGGAAGCCGAGGAGATGGCCGACCGCATCGGCATCATCAACAAAGGGGAGCTCGTGCTCGTGGAGGAAAAGCAGGCGCTCATGCGCAAGCTCGGCAAGAAGCAACTGACGCTGCAATTGCAGGCGCCGCTTGCCTCGATTCCCGCAGCGCTGGCCGGCTACGGACTGGAGCTCGCCGATGGCGGGCATGCACTGATCTATACCTTCGATGCGCAAGCGGAGACGACGGGCATTGCCGCGCTCATGCGGGCGCTGAACGAGCAGGGCATCGACTTCAAGGACCTGCATTCGAGCGAGAGTTCGCTGGAAGATATTTTCGTGAGCCTGGTCCAGGAGCAAACATCATGAATTTCCATGCGATCCGTGCGATCTACCGGTTCGAGATGGCGCGCACGTTCCGCACCATCACCCAGAGCATCGCTTCGCCCGTGTTGTCCACCTCCTTGTATTTCATCGTCTTTGGCACCGCCATCGGCTCGCGCATGGGCGAGATCGGCGGCGTCAGCTACGGGGCGTTCATCATTCCCGGCTTGATCATGATGTCGCTCCTCAACGAGAGCATTTCCAACGCTTCGTTCGGGATATACCTGCCCAAGTGGACGGGAACGATATACGAGCTGCTCTCGGCCCCGGTCTCGCCGGTGGAGGCCGTCATCGGCTACGTGGGCGCGGCGGCCACCAAATCGATCATGCTGGGCGTGCTCATCCTCGTGACGGCCCGCCTGTTCGTCCCGTATCACATCGAGCATCCCGCATGGATGGCGGGGTTCCTCGTGCTGACGGCGCTGACCTTCAGCCTGTTCGGCTTCATCATTGGGCTGTGGGCGGACGACTTCCAAAAGCTGCAAATCATTCCCTTGATGGTCGTCACGCCGCTGACCTTTCTGGGCGGGGCCTTCTATTCGATCAGCATGCTTCCGCCAATCTGGCAGAAGATCACCCTCGCCAATCCGGTGGTGTACCTGATCAGCGGCTTCCGCTGGAGCTTTTATGGCCAGTCCGACGTCAACGTGGCCGTGAGCTTGGGGATGACGCTGGCATTCCTCGCAGCCTGCCTGCTGATCGTGGCCTGGATATTCCGCACCGGGTACAAGCTCAAAACGTAAGCGAGCCGCGCCACGGCGGTGCGCCGCGACCGCGCTTGGTGCACCTGGCGGGGGGGGG
>NZ_JADGHH010000124.1 GCF_019689535.1 Pigmentiphaga sp. | reverse complement strand
GTCTGACCCCTCTGACCGTTCCATCCCGACGCGACGAGGAATCAGACCATGCTGGTCATCTCCATCATCTCGACCAAGGGCGGCGTCGGCAAAACGACGACCGCCGCCAACCTGGGCGGCTTCGCCGCCGACGCCGGCCTGCGCGTGCTGCTGATCGACCTGGACGTGCAGCCCACGCTGTCCAGCTACTACCCACTCGCGCACCAGGCGCCCGCCGGCATCTACGAGTTGCTTGCGTTCAACGAGCGCGACCCGGACAAGCTACTGTCGCACACGCACATTGACCGGCTCGACGTGGTGCTGTCCAACGACGACAAGGGCCAGTTGAACACGCTGCTGCTGCACGCACCCGATGGACGCCTGCGGCTTCGGCATCTGCTCCCGGCCTTCCAGTCCAGCTACGACCTGGTGCTGCTCGACACCCAGGGCGCACGCAGCGCGCTGCTGGAGATGGCCGTGCTCGCCTCGAACCTGGCGCTGTCGCCGGTGACGCCGGAGATCCTCGCGGCCCGCGAACTGCGCCGCGGCACCTTGCAGTTGATCGAGGACATCGCGCCGTTCCGCCACCTGGGCATCGAACCGCCGCCGCTGCATCTGCTGATCAACCGCGTGCCGCCGGTCTCAGCCAATGCTCGCCTCATCCAGCAGGCGCTGCGGCAGATATTCGCGGATCGCAGCGACGTGCGCGTGCTGAACACCGCCATCCCGGCCATCGAAGCCTACCCGCGTGCGGCAACGCAGGGCCTCCCAGTCCATCGCGTCGAAGGCCGGCGGCCGAGCGGACGCAGCGCACCGGCCGCGCTGGAGTCGATCCGCATGCTCGCCAGCGAACTGTTTCCGCAATGGCGGGACCTGTTCGATCAGGTCGGTGTGAAAGCCGCCAAGGAGACCGCCCATGTCCAGCGCACATGAGTTGTCCCGCGGGCACAAGCAACTGCGCGGCCTGATCGAGTTCGCGCTCCGGCAAGGCTGGGAGGTCGTGCGCACACCGGGCGGCCATCTCAAGTTCACCAAGCCGGGCCTGCCGCCGATCTACACCGGCTCCACCGCCAGCGACTACCGGGCCGAGCGCAATGCCCGCGCCCAGTTGCGGCGGGCGGTCCGGCACGCCAGCGCATCGGGAGGGGAACGTCATGGCTGACCTGACGCCCGACGACATGGCCGCCAAGTTGCTTGCCAGCGGCTTCCAGCGCCAGAGTCCCGCCGCGCAGGCGTTGAGCGATCCCATCGCCGATACCCCGATGGTGGTCACGCTCGACGAGCTGAGGCCTTACGAACTCGACCCGCGGCTGACGCGCAACCCGCTTTACGACGAGATCAAGG
The DNA here is from genome assembly GCF_019689535.1 of Pigmentiphaga sp. Taxonomy (GTDB): domain Bacteria; phylum Pseudomonadota; class Gammaproteobacteria; order Burkholderiales; family Burkholderiaceae_B; genus Pigmentiphaga. Next base: position 9,105 of record NZ_JADGHH010000124.1, on the reverse strand, counting down.
CCTCGATCCGCGAGCGCGGCCTGGACGCGCCGCCGCCGATCACCCGGCGGCCAGGTGCCGACCACTACATCATCCGCAACGGCGGCAACACCCGACTGGCGATTCTGCGCGAGCTGTGGTCGGAGACGAAGGACGAGCGGTTCTTCCGCATCTCGTGCCTGTTCCGGCCTTGGCCCGAGCGTGGCGAGATTGTCGCGCTGACCGGCCACCTGGCCGAGAACGAACTGCACGGCGGCCTGACCTTCATCGAACGCGCCTTGGGCGTGGAGAAAGCCCGCGAATTGTACGAACAGGAGAGCGGCAAGCCGCCGTCACAGTCCGAACTGGCCCGTCGCCTGGCCGCCGACGGCTACCCGGTCCAGCAGTCCCACATCAGCCGGATGCAGGACACCGTGCGCTACCTGCTGCCGGCGATCCCGAACGTGCTCTACGGCGGGCTGGGCCGGCATCAGGTCGAACGGCTGGCCGTGCTGCGCAAAGCGGCGGAGTTCGCCTGGGAAACGCGCGTGCACGGCCGGCACCTGAACGTCGATTTCGACACGCTGTTCCATGAGGTCCTGGCGCAGTTCGACGCGCAGCCGGAGAACTTCTCGCCCCAGCGCGTACAGGACGAGCTGATCGGGCAGATGGCCGAACTGCTCGGCGCGGACTACAACGCCCTGGAACTGGACATCGACAACATCGAGAACCGTCAGCGGGCGGTGAACAGTCCGCCCAGCCTGCCGGCCGAACCTTCGGCGCCGCCCACGGTGCCCGCATCCGCGCCCGCCCCACCTGCAGCATCGCCGCGGCCTGCCGCCGACACGTCGGAAACTGCTACGCCGTCCTCACGCACGGCGACGACGCAGAAACCGGCCACCCCGGCACCGGCCGCAGCACCGCCTGCGAAAGCCGAAGACGAAGATGCGGACGCGGCGAATGAACGGCTGCAAGGTCACATCGTTTCCCCGGCGGCCAGTACCGATCGCCTCCAGGCCATCCAGCAACTGGTCGCCGAGCACACGGGCGAGGCCTTGCCGGATTTCGCGGACAACGTGCTGCGTGCGATTCCGGTCCAGGTCGGCGGGCTGTTTCCGATCACCGACGTCTGGTACATCGAACCGGGGCTGGACAGTCCCGACCGGCTGCGCATCCACATCGGGCAGTTCGCCCGCGAGATCGCCGACGAGGCCGAGTTGGCCGATTGCATCGCGCCGAGCGATGCCGGGATCGGCTTCCGGTGTTCGGCGGCGCTGCCCGCCACCCACATCGCGCCGGCGTTTGGCAGCGCCGTACTGGCGCTGCTGCACGCACTGAGCGAGGACGAGACCGACAGCGCGCCAGCCCATCGCGCCAGGCACGATCCCTCTAGCTGGAACACGCTGGGCGTGCTGCTGCAAGGCGCTCGTCCCGGCCATCCCATCACGATTCCCCGATTGAGCGACAACGGGCTGGTCAAGCTCTTTCGCTTGTTGCGGCTGGCTCGCCGCCTTTTGGAACTGGAAGCAGGTACGCGCGATGTAACCGAGGATTGAACCGACGGGAGGCCATCCATGTCCGCACCCCACCCACTGAACCAAGCCGTCGTCGCGCAGGCGCTGCATGACCTGCGCAACGGCCAGTTGCGCCGATGCCTGGCCATGGGATTCGGCGAGCGCGAATTGGACGTGCTGAAGCAGCCGGCGCTGGTGGCACTGCTGGCCAACGCGCGGGTGCCGTGGTGCTCGGTGAAAGTGGATCGGGACATGCTCTGGCGGCTGGTCAGCCAGATGCGCGACATCGAACAGGAGATCACTTCGGTCGACCGGATGCTCAGGCTCGGCGCCAGCACCGAGATGGTCAGCAAGTTCTATGGCCTCACGCATCAGGAAGTGGCGCTGCGCCGCGAAATACTCGGCTTGCCCAAGCGCAAAGGCCGTCATCCCGTGCTGAGCGAGGAACAGGAAACCACCCTCTGGCATCGCTGGAAGCCCGCCATCACCGCACGCGGCATCGCGCTGAACGATGAAACCGCCATGCTCGGGCTGACGATGGAACTGGCCGAATCGCTGTCCCTGCCCATGTCGGTGATCTGGGCCGCGATACAGGGCTGGATCGAACAGAAGCTGGTGTAGGCCATGACGATGCCCAGTCCAGGCTCGCCAGGTCCAATGCCGCTTTCGGCGCTGCTCGACGGTGCGCTTCAGCATCTGGAGGCGTCCAGTCGTGCCGCGGCCAGCCCCCCGCAGCCGCAGGACGGCTTTCTGTTCTCCGGCAACCGCCACGAGGCCGTGCCGCGGGCGCTGTTCTTCGACCGGCGGTTGACGCCCTTGGAGCGCAACGCCTGGCAGGTCTGCCGCCTCATGCTTAACGACGATGGCCTCACCGCCTGGCCGACCTACGAGCAGTTGCGCCCCTGGCTCACCTCGATGCCGTGCGCCCCGAAGGCCTCCCACGAGACCGTCGCGCGGGCGCTGACGGTGCTGCGACTCACGCGCTGGCTCAGCCTGGCTCGGCGCCGGCGCGACCCCAAGACCGGCCGCATCCTCGGCAACCTCTACGTGCTGCACGACGAGCCGCTGAGCCCTTTCGAGGCCATGCAGTTGGACCCTGCTTACCTGGAACTGGTCAGCCAGGCGCTGACCCATGCCAGCAAGGCCATCCAGCGTGTGGGCCAGCAGGCATTGCGGGAGTTGGCCGACGACCCGCTGTTGAGCGGGCGCCAGTTGCCGACGCGGCTCCAGGTGCTCGCCCAGCGTCTGGCCCACACGCATCCGACCCTCACGGACACTTATCCACAGGATGAGGAGGATCACGATTCCGAAGAAGGCAGCGAACGCCTTCTTCGGAACGCAGAACCGCCTTCTTCGGATTCCGAAGCAGGCGAAAAACCCGGCAAATCCACCCCTCTTCGGAATCCGAAGCAGGACCGTACTGAAGTACTGAGTAGTCGTATAAAAGAAGTACGTACAGTACCGCGTGCGCGAGAACTCAACGGCCTGCGACTGCCCGAGCGCTTCCAGTCCTTGAAGGACGAGCAGCAGGCCGGGGCGCTGGTGGCGCTGCAACAGGTCGAGAACGATCAACGCCAGGCCGTCCTCGACGAGTGGGCCGCCCGCTGCCGCGGCAGCACGGTGCGCAACCCCGCCGGCTACCTGTTCGGCATCATTCAGCGGGCGATCCGCGGCGAGTTCAAGGCCTGGGCCGGACCGACCGACACCGCCAGCACCCGTCCACGGACCAATCCCGGCCCGGCGCCACCTGCACCGAGGGCGGCCAGTCCCGAGCAAATCCAGGCCCATCTGGCCCACCTGCGCGCCATCCTGGACAAGCCCTGAGCAGCAGACGTCCTTGGCTTTCCATGGCGCTATCCCCAGGGGATAGTTGCAACAGGGAGCCTTCCCAGTCCGGCCCCGGCGGGAAAGGGGCCGAACTTGAGCTATGCGCGAACTGTGCGTAAAATGTGCATGAAACCACTCTCCATTGAGGAGTAGCGCCATGTCCGCCGTCTTCGCTGATGTGCTCGAATCGACCCGTGAACCCGGTACGTCGCGGTTCTCGGCATCGGGCATCGCCGCCGTTCTCGACCTGCAACAGCAGGATCTGGCCACGCTTGCGGGCGTTCACCGCAACACCCTGCGGACGCACCCGGAATCGCCCCGTCTGCAAGCCGCGTTGCGCGACCTGGTGCGAGTGCTGTCGGCCGCGACGGCGATACAGCCGGACCAGCAGCGTGCCATCTTCCTGATCAAGAACGAGCCCATTCCCGCGTTCCGCCACAAGACGCTGCTGCAACTGATCCAGGAGGGCCGGACGGAAGATGCGATCGGCTACCTGGAATCGATCAGCTCCGGCTTCGTCGGATGATCCTCGTCGATCTGCCTCCCGACGCCACGCTGTTCCGGGCGCATACCCCGCAATGGGCCAGCCGGCCCACCAGCGGCGCGGGTGCCGCCACCCGCGGCGGACGCTTCAATCGCGAGGGCGTGGAAGCCCTGTACCTGTCGCTGGACGAACTGACGGCACTGCGCGAATACCAGCAGACCTCGCCCTTCCTGCCTCCCTGCACGATGTGCTCGTACACCGCGACGCTGAGCAACCTGGTCGATCTGCGCCAGCTCCATCACGGCGAACCATGGGACGAACTGTGGCATGACTGGCGCGAGGACTGGCGCCACCTGAAGCTGGAACTGCACATCGAGCCGCCGACCTGGGTGCTCGCCGACATGGTGCTCGCCCATGGCTACACCGGCATCCTCTTTCCGAGCCTGGCGCATGAGGGAGGAACCAACGTCGTGGTCTATGCAGACCAGCTCAAGGACGGCAATTCGGTGGCCGTGAACGACCCGGACGGGCGACTTCCCCGCGACCAATCCAGTTGGGTGCGCTGATCCACGTCCCGAATCGGTCCATGCACTGACCGAGTGGATGTCCTTGGCCTTCCATAGCGCTATCCCCAGGGGATAGTTGCAACACACAGCCTTCCGCTTCTCCCCAAACCGGCGTCCTGTCCGTGCGGTTTGTTGACTGACGGCCTTCCGGCCCGTCCCGATGCTGGCGACTCGCTCACCACCTTGCGAGTCGCCTCCATGCCTACCAACGAATCCCTGCAACTGAACCTCGGGTCGCTGCGCAGCGCGATGTCGCTGACGTTGCACACGCATCATGCCTCCCGCATCTGGCACGGCCGCGCCGCCGCAGAAGGACGGCCCGGCATCATCGGCCTGAACGGCTATCTCTCGATCATGAGCAAGCTGCGGCGCGGCGCCGAGCAGGACGACCCGTACAGCGACTGGTGGATGCTGCGCATCGAGGACAAGCTGGAGCAGACCAAGACCAGCCTGCAATCGTTGCGCGAACAGGTGGAACAGGTGCTGGCGAACGTGCCGCCCGCGTTGTCGCTCGGCGAAAACATGAACGTGCAGCCGGTCAAGCTGCCGCTGTTCGTGAACGCGCAGTTGGGCTTCATGGCCGTCTACCTCTTGGCAGACTACGACGACCTGGCGCGCAAGCTCATCCTCGCCCACCACACGGCGCTGATCGATCGCAGCACGCTGGAACGCTGGCTCAACGAAGGCGCGCACGCGCTGCGCAGCCTGTTCTCGCTGGCCCAGCAGTATCGCTACTCCGGCTGCACGCGCGACGATTTCGCGGCCAAGAACGCCGCGGCGCGGGCGGCCGTCGAGAAGTACGGCGAACTGCCGCAGGACGTGCTCGAAGGCACGAAGCGTTCCCGCTATGCGCCGCCCATCGTCCGGCGTTCGCCGCTGGCCTCGGCCCCCGGAGGGCGGGCCAGCCGCGAGGAGGACGAGCCGGCTCTGGACGATGAGATCCCGCCGACTGCGGCAGCGGGCGATGCCGAGGGTGAGCCGGAATGAGCGCCAGCCCCGCGCGTCGATTCGCACCATTGGAACAGGCGGACTTCCTGACGCTGGAACACGCAGCCTTCCTAAAAGGCCTTTTACGCCCTTTTCCTTTTAAGGGTAAGGGGAGCCTGGAGGACTGGGCCAGCCAATGCCACGCGCTGCGCGACGACCTGATCGCCCTGGCGCAGCGGCGCGTGCTGGCGCAGGCCACCGACTACCCGTTCCGCCTGCTGCCCGTGCATCTGGCCCAGCAGACCACGGGCGCAGGCACGACCTTTCTGCGCTGGCGCAGACCCGACCGTTCGGCGATGGGCGTGGCGCTGTGGCAGTCGCTGATCGCCAGCCCTTCCACGCCCGACCACCTGATCGGCGACCTCTACGCGATGGAGGTCCAGCGCATCGTGCTGAACATGCAGGTCAGCCTCACCCACAGCATCGCCCGCCAGGCGCTGGAGGCCGCCGAGAAGGTCGCCCAGGCCGAAGCGGTATACCAACGGCGCAGCCGCGCCAACCACTCCCAGGAGAAGCATCGATGAGCACCCATTTCAGTGGCGAGGGCAATATCGGCTCTGCGCCGGAATACCGCGAATTCCCCAGCGGCAACGACGAACCCCGCAGGCTGCTGCGCCTGAACGTCTACTTCGACAACCCGATCCCGAAGAAGGATGGCGAGTACGAGGACCGCGGCGGCTTCTGGGCGCCGGTCGAACTCTGGCATCCCGACGCGGAGCGCTGGGCCAATCTCTACCAGAAGGGCATGCGCATCCTGGTCGAGGGGCGCACCGTGCGCGACGAGTGGGAGGATGCCGACAAGAACGAGCGCGTCACCTTCAAGATCGAGGCCCGCCGCGTGGGCATCCTGCCGTACCGCCTCGAAGCGGTGACGCTCAGCCCCAAGCCTGCCACCTGATCGCCGCCTCTGCGAGGGCGGCTGCGGCAACCCGCCGTCGCCCTCCATGCGCCAGTAGACCTCAGTGGAGCTATCCCCGGGGGATAGCTCCACCAACGTCCACCGAGTTCCACGCGCTCTCCCGATACAGCGCTCCCGCCGAACAAACCGCAGCTTTGCCGTCCGGCTGCTGCGGCACGCGCCGCCTCATCGCCCAACAAATCGGTGGCCGCGCCATGCGGCTTCTTTGCGGTGTCGCCGGCTCATCCCGGACACGCTGCTGCTCATCCGATGAACAGCACGTTTCCGAGGAGGCCGAATGCGCGTGGTTCTCTGCGAGAAGCCCTCTCAGGGCAAAGACATTGCCCGCGTGCTGGGCGCGAACCAGCGGGGCAATGGCTGCTACACCGGCACGGGCCTCAGCGTCACCTGGGGCATCGGCCACCTGATCGAAACCGCACCGCCGGAAGCCTACGGCGAGCAATACAAGCGATGGGCACTGGAGCCGCTGCCCATCGTTCCACAGCGCTGGCAGGTCGAGGTCAAGCCCAAGACTGCCGCGCAATTCAAGGTCGTCAAGCAATGGCTGGCGCAGGCCACCGAGCTGGTCATCGCCACCGATGCCGACCGCGAAGGCGAGATGATCGCCCGCGAACTGATCGACTACTGCGGCTACCGCGGCCCCATCCAACGGCTCTGGCTCTCGGCGCTCAACGATGCGTCGATCCGCAAGGCGCTCGGCTCGCTCAAACCTTCGTCGGAGACCTTGCCGCTGTACCACTCGGCGCTCGCCCGCTCGCGTGCCGACTGGTTGATCGGGATGAACCTCAGCCGCCTGTTCACCGTACTGGGTCGGCAGGCCGGCTACGACGGCGTGCTCTCGGTCGGCCGTGTGCAGACCCCGACGCTGAAGCTGGTGGTCGACCGCGACCGCGAGATCGCACGTTTCGTCTCCGTGCCGTTCTGGGCGATCGGGGCCGCACTGTCCGCGGGTGGCGCCTCCTTCATTGCCCACTGGCTGCCGCCGCAGGGCTGCACCGACGATGCCGGCCGCTGCCTGCAGCAGCCCGTCGCGCAGCAGGCCGTCGAACGTATCCGCGCCGCCGGCACCGCTCAGGTGATCGGCGTCGAGACCGAGCGTGTGCGCGAAGGCCCGCCGCTGCCGTTCGACTTGGGTACGCTGCAAGAGGTCTGCTCCCGGCAGTTGGGCCTGGATGTGCAGGACACACTCGACATCGCGCAGGCGTTGTACGAAACGCACAAGGCGACGACGTACCCGCGCTCGGATTCGGGCTACCTGCCCGAAAGCATGTTCGCCGAGGTGCCGACCGTCATCGACAGCCTCATCAAGACCGATCCTACCCTGCGCCCACTGGTCGCCCAGCTTGATCGCAACCAGCGCTCGCGGGCCTGGAACGACGCCAAGGTCACGGCGCACCACGGCATCATCCCGACGCTGGAGCCGGCCAATCTGTCCGCCATGAGCGAGAAGGAACTGGCCGTCTACACGCTGATCCGTGCGCACTACCTGGCGCAGTTCCTCCCGCACCATGAGTTCGATCGCACCACGGCGCGGTTCGCCTGCGGCGGCCAGAACCTGGAAGCCGTCGGCAAGCAGGTTGTCGTGCCAGGCTGGCGCCTGGTGCTGGCGGCACCGGAACCTGCCGACGAGGACGGCGACGCCGGGGCTCGCAGCCAGGTGCTGCCGCCGCTGCGCGACGGACTGACCTGCCAGGTCGGCCTGGTCGATCTGAAGGCGCTCAAGACCCTGCCACCCAGGCCATACACGCAGGGCGAACTCGTGAAGGCGATGAAAGGCGTCGCCAAGCTGGTCACCGATCCGCGCCTGAAGCAGAAGCTGAAGGACACCACCGGCATCGGCACGGAAGCCACCCGCGCCAACATCATCAAGGGCTTGCTCGACCGTGGCTACCTGATCAAGAAAGGCCGTGCCGTGCGTGCCTCCGACGCTGCCTTCACCCTCATCGACGCCGTGCCGCCGGCCATCACCGATCCCGGTACGACCGCGATCTGGGAGCAGGCGCTGGACATGATCGAAGCTGGCCAGATGACGCTGGACGCCTTCGTCGAGAAGCAATCGGCCTGGGTCGCGCAACTCGTGCAGCAGTACCGCAACATCACCTTGTCCATCAAACTGCCGCAGGGGCCGGTCTGCCCGCTGTGCGGTGCCGCCACGCGTCAGCGCACGGGCAAGAGCGGTGCGTTCTGGTCATGCACCCGGTATCCGGATTGCACGGGAACGGTGGCCATCGAATCCAGTCCGCGACGCCGCGCCAACAGCGGCACCCGCGGCACAGCACGCAAGACGCGCCGCTCGTCCACGTAGTCGCCACACCCAACCCCATCGCATCGGCCGCGACCGATGCGCAGGCCTCGCGCCCCGCGAGGCACCCAGCACGCTCAAACCTTCTGCGACGTGTGCACGTCCGCACCGGCGGTTCCTGCCGGCGCGGCGAGAAGGTGCACTGGTCACCGCCCGCATCCGTGGGCGTTCTGTTCGGCGTGTTTCCGTTCTCCCGGTCGGTCTCCCGGCGGCTTGCAGCGCGCGCCGCCGGGAGACCCCCGGGGGGAGCGGTAGTCGATGCCGGTGCCTGCCGGCGAAACAACAGGCTCCTTTTGTGCGCGGATGCGTGCCGAAGGATTTCGGCCCCAACCACGACACGGGCCGGGTGCGATCGCTGATGCAGCGACAGGCTCTACCGACGGCCACGTCCTGCGACAGCCCACGGGTGGTTTCTTCCTAGCCAGCCGAAGACCCATGCGGTCTTCGGCGCCTTTCTCCTGCCTTTCCGTCACCCCGAACAGGAGAACCCCCATGCACCCTCGACACCCCCCAGCTTTGCGGTGCGGCAGCGTGTGCCGCGGGGTCGC
>NZ_JADGHH010000123.1 GCF_019689535.1 Pigmentiphaga sp. | reverse complement strand
TTTGTGTCCTCGGCGACCTCGCTTCGCCTCTTGGTGTGCGATCGATTCTATGGAGGGGGTGTTAATTTGTCTAATATATGTCTTATATCTATTGATTTTCAGTGCTTATGAATATCGGTCTCCGCCATTTCAAGGCGTTTCTCGCCGTCGCGCATACCCGCAGCTTTACCCGGGCAGCCGAGCAGATGCACATCAGCCAACCGGGGCTCAGCCTGATGATGCAGGACATGGAGAGCCAGTTGTCCTGCCGTCTTTTCGAGCGCACGACTCGATCGATTCAGCTGACGGCTGCGGGCCAGCGGCTGTTGCCCGTCGCCCAGCAGGTGGTGGACGAAGTCGAGACCATCGCGCCGGTTCTCAGCCAGCTGTCCGAAAAGCGGCGGCGCACCTTGCGCGTGGGCGTCCCGCCGATTTTTTCGGCCAGCGTCATTCCCCTCGTCTACATGCGGCTGCGCAAGCAGGAGCCCACTCTGGATCTGCACATCGTCGATCTTCCCAAGCCCGAGGTGGAGGCGCAGGTGCGCAACGGCGAGCTCGATTGCTGTCTCGGGGTATTTCCGAAACGCATCCCGGAGCTGACCCGCCGGCCACTATTCAAGTTCGATTTCGTCTATCTGGAGTCCCGCCAGGCGCCGGCTCGGCCCCGGACCCAAGGCCGTTCTTCCGGGCGCATTCGCTGGAAAGACTTGCCGTCCGTGCCCTTCGTCGAACTGCAGCATAGCCAGGATCTGCAACAGCAGATCAACAAGTGCCGGGCCGCCGCGGGAGTGGCGCGCGCGGACGGTATACGGATGAATCGTCTCGAATCGCTCATTGGCATGGCTGCCGCGGGAGTCGGGCCGACCATCATTCCGACGTTCGCGGCGCCCGTGGGGATAGAAAGCCAAGTGTCGATCGCGCTGCTGGTCGAGCCGGTGCTCTCGCTGGACTTTCATCTGGTCAGCAAGCGGGGGCGCGAGCACCCCGATGTCATGGAATCTTTTACGCAGACCCTGCTCGAGGTCATCGCCGAGCGCCGAGACCGCATCCGCCGTCCGGCCGAGCAAGAGTGGGAGTGATCACAAGGCGGCCTGCTGCCATCCCGGGCAAGCCCACGCGCAACTGTCCCGGGCAGGTCGATGCAGGCGTTCGTCTTCGGGCAGGCCGTCAGTTCCCGCCGGGCCGGCGGCCCTGCGGGAAGTGTTCGTGAAGAAACGCGGCGAACGTGGCGGCCGCGGGCGAGAGTGTCCGGTGGCGGTGCCATAGCAGCGCGATGGGGCGCCGGATCGTCCTGGGCTCGAATGGCAACATTCCGACACGGGGAAATTTCCGGACTACCGGCCGGGCATGACCGGGGATGACGGACACGCCTTGCCCGGCTTCCACCAATCCGATGGCGGTCCAGACAAACGCCACCTCGCAGGCGGGTGTGAGCCGTACGTTGACCTGCGCGGCATGGGAGTCCACGAGATAGCGGGTCGAATTGTGTTCGCCCAGCGCAATGAACGGATGTTCCGTCAGGTCTTTCCACGTGGCACGGCGGTGCGCGCTCCAACCATAGCTGCGCGGGTATATCAGCAGCAGGTCGTCTGTCAGGAGATGCTCGGTCGCGACGAACGCGCTGTCGACCGGCATCACGCCTACCGCGAGATCGACCTCGCCCTTCGCCACGAGGTCGACGATTTCTCCGCCCGGAGTATCGCGCAGCACGATGGTGATGTGCGGGAATCGCTGCTTGAAGGCTCCGATGATGCGCGGCATCAACAGAGATGCCTGTAGCGGCGAGCACGCAAACCGGACCCGCCCGCGGCGCCGGTCGGCCAGCTCGCGGGACCCGGCGATGGCAGCGCCCAAGTCCTGAAGTATGCGGCCGGCAACCGGCTGCAGCTCCGCTCCCGCCTCCGTCAGGCGCACCGAGCGGGTCGTCCGGTCGAGCAGCCTGAGCCCGAGCTCCGACTCCAGTTCTCGCACCAGAAGGCTGACCGCTGACTGCGACAGATTGAGCAGGGAGGCAGCCGCAGTGAAGCTGCGCGTCTCCGCGACGCAAGCGAAGGCGCGCAATTGCTTGAGTGTGAGGTTACCCAGCGACGCGTGGTAATTCATTGGCAGACCTCATCAATAGATGAGAATAACTCGCTGGAATAATAAATTGTCTGGCGCTGTAATGCGCGAACCGGAACGATAGATTCAGGAGGAGACACGCACCATGACTTTCCAAGTGGGTATCTTCGGTTCGCGGCGACTGATGCCGCTGGTTGCGCTGACTGCGGGAGTTGCGCTGTGGCAGCCCCTGGCCGCCATGGCTGCACAGAGCACCGTTTCACTCGTCGTCGCAACGACACCCGGCACCGGACCCGACATCCTGGCCCGAGCCATCGGTCAACAACTCATGTCCCGTTTCGGTACGACTGCAGTGGTCGACAACCGGCCGGGAGCGAGCGGCAACATCGGAGCCGATCATGTGGCGCGATCCAGGCCCGACGGATCGACCTTGCTTGTGGCAGCCACGACCTTTGCCACCAATGCGGCGGTAAACCGCGCGCTGCCCTACGATCCGATCAAGGATTTCGAGCCGATCGCGCTCCTTGGCACAGGGACGCTGGGCTTGGCGGTGCCGGCTTCGTTTCCGGCGGAAACGCTCAAGGAGTTCGTGGAGAAGGCAAGAGCCCGCCCGGGCAGCATCAATTACGCCTCTCCCGGCAATGGCACGCCGCAGCACCTGGCGATGGAGCTGTTCAAGCAGGAAGCGGGCATCGACCTCTTCCATATTCCGTTCAAGGGCGCGGGCGGTGCCGTGAACGATCTCGCCGGGGGCCACGTATCGGCCATGATCGTGCCGCTGCACACGATCCAGCCGCTCGTGAACGGAGGCAAGGTCAAGGTTCTTGCCGTCATGAGCGCGCAGCGGGCGCCGTCGATGCCGGAGGTTCCGACCTTCCGCGAGTCTGGCTATGAACGCGTGCAGGTCGATGTCTGGTACGGCCTGCTCGCGCCCAAGGGCACGCCACAAGCCACGGTGGACAAGCTCAACAAGGAAGTCAACGAGGTGCTCAAGAGCGAAGAGGTGACGGCCAGCCTGGCCAAGCAGGGCATTCACCCGGAGGGAGGAAAACCAGGGCGCATGGCTGACGTCCTGGCTTTAGAAGTCAAGCGCTGGCCACCGGTGGTACGCGCGGCGAACATTACGGCAGACTAGGTAGACCCATGAAGAAGACTTGGAACGATTACGACGCGCCCCATCGAGATCTGCGCGAGCTGCTCGAGCGCATAGAGAAAGCCGGCGAACTGCGCCGTATCTCGGGGGCTGACTGGAATCTCGAGGTGGGTACGCTGGCGGAAATCGTCAACAGCGGTCGATCGGAGCCTCCCGCCCTCCTGTTCGACAACATTCCCGGTTATCCGCCGGGCTTCCGGCTGCTCTCCGGAGCGACCAACTCGTCCGCCAGGCTGGCGCTGACCTTGGGTTTTCCCGTGCCCAAGGGGCCGATGGACGTGGTTCGTTCCTATCGCGACCGCATGCGGCATCACGAACCCATCCCGCCGCGGATCGTCGAAACCGGACCGATCCTGGAGAACATCGATCGCGACGACGATGTCGACATCTTCAAGTTTCCCATCCCGTTTCTCCACGAGCTCGATGGCGGCCGCTACATCGGGACGGATGACCTCGTCATCATGCGGGATCCGGAGCTGGACTGGATCAACATCGGCACCTATCGCTCCATGGCGCACAGCCGGAACCAAGTGGGGCTCTGGACCTCGCCTGGCAAGCAAGGACGGCAGATCCGGGACAAGTACTTCAAGCAGGGGAAACCTTGCCCTGTCCTGATTTCCTGCGGGCACGACCCCATGTTGTTCCTCGCCGGCGGCAATGAATTGCGCTTCGGCCTGTCGGAGTATGACTACGCAGGCGGCCATCGGGGTCTGCCTTTCGACGTGGTGCTGAGCGAAGTCCACAAGTTGCCGATGCCGGCCCATAGCGAAATCGTGCTGGAAGGGGAAATGTATCCGGACGACACGCTGCCCGAAGGACCGTTCGGCGAATTTACGGGCTACTACGCGGGCGGCAAGAGCAACCAGCCGGTCGTGCGCATCCAGCGCGTCTATTATCGAAACGACCCGATCCTCACCATGGCCACGCCGCTGCGGCCGCCCTCCGATTTTTCGTTCTCCAAATGCGTCATGAAGGCCGGCATGATCTGGGACGAAGTCGAGCGCGCGGGATTGAGCGGCGTCAAGGGCGTGTGGTGCCATGAAGCCGGCGCCGCCCGGCTGTTCAACATCATCTCGATCAAGCAGGCGTTTGCCGGGCATGCCAGGCAGGCGGCCATGCTGGCGGCCAACTGCCAGTCCGGCTCGTACCTCGGTCGTTTCGTCGTGGTCGTGGACGAAGATGTCGACCCCACCAACCTGTTTGACGTGGTCTGGGCGATGTGCACCCGTTGCGATCCGGTGGAAGACATCGAGTTCATCCGCAAGGCATGGAGCGGCCCGCTGGATCCGCGCATCCCGCGCGGAACCACCACCAACTCGCGCGCGATCATCGATGCCTGCCGGCCCTTCGAGATGCTCAAAGACTATCCGCCCGTGGCATGCGCCACGCCCGAACTGCGGCAGAAGGTGGAGGAAAAGTTTGCCGACATACTGGCGTCGTTGAAGTAGCACTTTGCCGGGCGCAGCCGCGCCCGGCTGCTGTCCCGTCTCGAAAGCAAGCGCCGATGGCAAGGCGCGCGAATCCGGATGAGGCGTCGGCATAGCCGATGCGCCTCGCCATGTTTACTTGAGGCGCGCTGCCATCTCTTCCACCAACATCACGTCACCGAAGTTCTCGATGAATCCCGACAACGCGGCGATGTGAGCCGATTGCTGCTTCGCGGCCAATGCATCGGCCAGCATAATGGTCTTGAAGTTGAGCATCATGGCGTCACGCCCGGTGGACTCGCAGCAGACATCGGTCACGGTGCCGCCTATCAGCACCGTGTCGATACCGCGTCCACGCAGCTCGGATTCCAGCGGCGACGATCCGTGAATCAGCGCGCTGTAGGTGCGCTTGGTGACCTTCAGATCTTGCTCCGCGATGTCGAGTTCGCTCCACAGATCAAAGCCGTCGTTGCCAGGCTTGAGGCCGGCCTTGCGTCCACGCTCCTGGGCCGGGGTCAGCAGATACTTATGCTTGACCGACCAGAAAATCTCCGCACCTGCGGACGAGGTCGATATCCAAACTACCGTGCCGCCGTGGCTGCGGACCACACGGGCCGCCTCGTTGACCTTGGGAACGATCTCCCGTGCGGCCGGCACGGAACTCGGGTACTCCGGCTTCATGAAGTAGTTCTGCAGATCGATGATGACCAGCGCGGTCTTGGCCGCATCGATGGTCTCATAGGCGTGCAGGCGGCCGCGCCGCGCTATCACGCGGTCGAGGATTTCCTGGTCGATGCCGTACATGCGGTTGTCTCCTTGAAGCTCTCGGTGTTTGAAATCAATCCGTCGCTATCTTGGCAGCTTTCACCACTGCCTTCCACCGAGCCAGTTCAGTGCGCACATGCTCGGCCAGGCGCTCTTGCGTGCAGCCGGCAGACAAGTCCGCCCCGGTCGGCTGGCGCCGAATCCCGCGTATCAGAAACGGTGGAACATGCCCAGCATGACACCGGTCTGGTTCACGCCATTGGGCAGCGCGGCCGGAGTCGGCCCGCCGCTCAAGGCCAGGTTGGAGTGGGCGTTATTGTCGATGTAGCCGCTCAGGCCGTAGACACCGGTGCGCTTTGATAGCGTTCGGATGGTCCGCAATGCGGTGACGGTGGCGCGGTCCTCAGCCGGGACCGCTGGCCTGGAGCGCGGGAATGGCGGAAGGATGATCAGTCCATCACTTTCGCCATGGCCCGCGCCACGTAATCGAGATTGGCCTCGGACAGGCCCGCCACGCACATCCGGCCGGACTGGATCACGTAGACGCCGAATTCGTCGCGCAGGCGGTCGACCTGAGCGGGCGCGAGGCCCGTGTAGCTGAACATGCCGCGCTGGGTGACGAAATATTCAACGTCCAGTTCTGGCCGCAACGCCTTCAAGCGGTCGCGCAGGCCGCGGCGCATGGCGTGGATACGGGTACGCATCTCGCCCACTTCCGACTCCCAGCGCTGGCGCAGGGCGGCGTCGTTCAGCAAGGTGCTGACTACCTGACTGCCGAACAAGGCGGGACTGGAGTAGTTCTTGCGCACCGTGGCCTGCAGCTGGCCGAGCACGCGTTCCGCTTCGTCGGCCGTGGGGCAGACCACGGACAGGCCGCCCACGCGCTCGCCGTACAGCGACATGTTCTTGGAGAAGGAGTTGCCGACCAGCACGGCGATGCCCTTGGCCGCGGTCTCGCGGACCACCCAGGCGTCTTCCTCCAGGCCGTCGCCGAAGCCCTGGTAGGCCATGTCGAAGAAGGGGATGGCATTGCGCCGGACCAGCACGTCGATGATCTTGACCCATTGCTCGCGCGTGGGATCGATGCCAGTGGGGTTGTGGCAGCAGGGCTGGAGCAGCACGACGCTGTGCTCGGGCAGCTGCTCGAGCGCCGCCAGCATTTCATCGAAGCGTATGCCGTTGGTGGCCGGGTCGTAATAGGGGAAGGCATGCACGGCAAAGCCGGCTCCTCCCAGGATGTTGTAGTGATTTTCCCAGGTCGGGTCGCTGATCCAGATCTCGCTGTCCGGAAAATGCGCCTTCAGGAAGTCGGCGCCGATCTTGAGCGCTCCCGATCCGCCAAGCGTATGGATGGTCGCGACCCGGCCTTCCTTCACGGCTGGGTGGTCGGCGCCGAGCACGGTTTCCTGGATCGCCTTTCTGTATTGCGCATCGCCTTCCATCGGCAGGTAGACGGCAGGGGCGGAGGTGTCGATGCGTGCGCGCGCGCGGCTGACGCTGTCGAGCACGGGAACCTTGCCCTCGCTGTCGTAGTAAAAGCCAATGCTCAGGTTGACCTTGCGCTCGCGGGGGTCTTGCAAGAAGGTCTGCACTAGCGAAAGAATGGGGTCGCCAGCGTAGCGGGGAACGTGCTCGAACATGGGGAGGTTTCCTGACAACGATTGGCCAATTATAGGGCGCAGGTCGTCGCGCCGCGGGCGTTCAGAGGGCTGTGCGCATGCGCCAAAGCTCAGGGAAAAGGACGACTTCCAACATCTTGCGCAAATAGCTGACGCCGGCCGTGCCGCCAGTCCCGCGCTTGAAGCCGATGATGCGCTCGACGGTGGTCAAGTGGCGGAAGCGCCATTGACGGAAGGCATCTTCTACGTCCACGAGTTTTTCCGCGAGCGCGTACAAGTCCCAACATGCGTTGGGATCGGCGTAGACCCTGAGCCATGCCGCTTCGACCGACTCGTCGTACTGCGTCGGCTGGGTCCAGTCGCGGGCGATGCGCTGCGGCGAGATCTGGAAGCCGCGACGGGCCAGGAGCATCAGTACCTCGTCGTACAGAGAAGGCGCGTTCAGGGCATCCTCTACCGCCTTCCTGCGTTCGGGATGGTGCACGTGCGGCGCGACCAGGGAGGCGTTCTTATTGCCCAGGACGAACTCGATTTGCCGGTACTGGTGGGATTGGAACCCCGAGGAGCTGCCGAGGTAATGGCGGAACTGGCTGTATTCCGAAGGCGTCAGCGTGGACAGCACTGCCCAGGATTGGAGCAGTTGTTCCATGATGCGGGAAACGCGCGCCAGCATCTTCAGCGCGGGTTCGACTTGGTCCCGTTGAATGCAGCCCCGTGCGGCGAGCAGTTCATGCAGCATGAGCTTCATCCAGAGCTCGCTGGTCTGGTGCTGGATGATGAACAGCATCTCGTTATGTTCCGTGGAAAGCGGATGCTGGGCGCTCAGGAGGTGATCCAAGTCCAAGTAGTCGCCGTAGCTCATGGATTGCGAGAAATCCATTTGCGCGCCGTGCCACGAGGGGTGTGCCGAGTCGATATCTTGGCGGGGGACGGTCATTTGAGTGCGTCCTGGATGATGTCGTTGATCCGAGATTAGCCGTCAGGTCAGCTCCCTCAGCACCGCACGCACGGGGCTCGCATCGAGCGCCGAGAACTTGAGCGGCAGGGCGATCAGCTCATAGTCCCCCTCGGGAGCATGGTCCAGCACCAGGCCTTCGAGAATGGCCATGCCGGCCGAGTGGACGGCCCGATGCGCGTCCATGGTCTTGGATTCTTGGGGATCGATGGAGGGGGTGTCGATGCCGATCAGCCTGACGCCATGGCGCGCCAACAGCGTGACGGTTTCGGGTGCGACGGCGCAAAATCCGCTGTCCCAACGCTCGAGCGGGTTGCGGGCGTAAGTACGCAAGAGCACTCGGGGCGGTATGCCGTCCAGTGCGTGTTCGATGTGCCTGGCTTTGACCAGTGGACGGGCACCGAGGCAGTGGATGACGCGTGCGCGGCCCAAGTAGGCGTCGAGCGGTACCTCACCTATGGCCACGCCGTCGCGGGCGTAGTGCAGCGGCGCATCGGCGTGAGCCCCGGTGTGGGGCGAAAGCGTGATGCGGCCCACGTTGACGGCGCTGCCGTCTTCCATGCGCCAGACCTCGGCTTGCTGGAATGGGGTGTCGCCGGGCCAAACCGGCGTTTCCGGAGAAAGCGGGGGGCTGATGTCGATCAGGCGCATGGGGCTGGGAAAAAATCCGGTTGGCTATTTAGGCAGGCTATTTATTGACCACCCCGAACGCCACGATTTCGACTTTCATGCCGGGCACGACGAGCGCGGCGACCGCGGCGCTGGAGCGGCTGGGGTAGGGCGGCGCGAAAAATTCGCGGTAGACCGCATCGATGGCCTTCATGTCGTTGACGTCCGTCATGTAGATCAGCACCTGGGTGATGTCCTGCAACGTCCCGCCTGCCGCTTCGACGGCAGCCCGCAGGTTGCTGAAAGTCAACCTGGCCTGATCTTCGATCGGTCCGGTGTCGATGCTGCCGTCCTTGCGAACCGGTCCTTGAGAGGTGAAGAGGATGCCCCCGCTGCGCACGGCCCAGGAAAAGGGTTGCCCGACATCGGGTAGGCCAACGTCTATGACTTCTTTCATGCTTTCGCTCGCTGAAAACGAAAGCGCGGATCTTCCCACGAAACGGCCATGTTGCGCACTACCGCGCTCTACCCAAGCGCGGCTTCGATGTCTCCCTTGAGCGTCTCGGGTTTGTCCGTGGGCGCGTAGCGGGCGATCGGCTCGCCGGTCCGGCCAATGAGAAACTTAGTGAAATTCCACTTGATGGCTTCGGTGCCGAGCACGCCGGGCTTGGCGCTCTTGAGCCACTTGTACAGCGGGTGGGCGGAATCTCCGTTGACGTCGATCTTGGCGAACAAGGGAAAGGTGACGTCGTAGTTGAGCTTGCAGAAGCTACGGATGGCGTCGTTGTCGCCCGGCTCCTGGTGGCCGAATTGATTGCAGGGAAATCCGAGGACGACCAGGCCGCGCTCGCGATACTCGCGGTAGAGCGCTTCGAGCCCGGCGTATTGAGGCGTGAACCCGCACTGGGATGCGACGTTCACGATCAGCAAAACCTTGCCGCGAAAACTCTCCAACGCCACCTCCCTGCCTTCGATGTCGGTGGCGGAAAAATCGTAGATGGTCGTCATGGGGTCGCTCCTGGGATGGAAGTCTGATGATCGATGCTCGAGACCATGGCGTCAACTCTGCGGCACGCTAGAGTAGTGAAGGGGCGGGGCCAGGTGTGGTCGAGGCAATGCCCTCCCGGCTCCGTCAAAGCCCTAACGCACCAATTGATTGATCTCGATGATCGGCATCAGCACTGCCAAGACGATCAGCAACACGAACCCGCCCATCATCAGGATCAGCAAGGGCTCCAGCAGTGCCGTCAGGGCCATTGCCCGGCGCTCGACTTCGCGCGCCAGGGTTTGGGCGGCGCGTTCGAGCAGTTCGGGCAGCGTACCCGTTTTTTCGCCGCTGGCCACGAGGTGGACGAGCAGCGGCGGAAATGTTTTCTGTACTTGCAAGGCGGAAGCGAGCGGCGCCCCTTCGCGTACGCGCGAGGTGGCGTCGTCGACGCTGGCGCGCAGCCTGTCGTTACCCAGTGTCTGGCGGGACGCGTCCAGGGCGCGCAGCAATGGCACGCCGCTTCCGGTGAGGATGGCGAGGGTAGAGGCGAAGCGCGCGGCATCCAGGCCCAGGATGAACCGGCCGGCGAGCGGCATTTTCAGCAATCTCTCATGCCAGGCGAGCCGCGTTGCGGGTGAGCGCAGCATCATGCGCCAGCCCGCGTAGGCGGCGGCAAGGACAAGGGCGACCAGCCATCCCCAGCCGCGCACGAACTCGCTCAGGCCCAGCATGACCTGGGTCAGCATTGGCAGTTCTTGCCTCGCTTGGGAGAAGGCACTGACGACTTGGGGCACGACGTAGCCCAGCAGGAAAATGACGATGCCTACGGATACCAGCGCCACGACGGCAGGGTAGATGAAGGCGGTCAGGACTTTCGTGCGCAAGGCATTGCGCTCTTCGATGTAGCCGGCGAGTTT
>NZ_JADGHH010000122.1 GCF_019689535.1 Pigmentiphaga sp. | reverse complement strand
ACGTGGACGAATTCCTGAGCCAGTTCGATGCCTACATGCACCATCCCCTGACGCTGCACTGACGCCAGCCGCCGGCTTTATGCCGGCGTTTTATTTGTAAGTAATCACTATCAATAAAAACGCGGCCAATTACGGAATTTTCGGGTTGCTTCGTCGTTGTGGCCGCCCCTCGGCCTCCTTTGTTCATCGGGCGTGCGCCGGTGTTTGGGCCGGATCCCCCTGATTTTTCCTGCTTTGTTAGTGGCTACTCACGAGAGGACGCCCCGTATTCGTGGCATCGCAGGGGGAAACACTTAACGTCGGTGATTTCCGTCGATCTCGCGAAAACTCGCTGCTAAACTCGCCCGACACTTCGTGATGCTGGCCTATGACGCATATCCTGCGTCCGGCGTCGCCCCGGCCGGGTCGATCACCCGGCGACATTCCAAAGGAGACTCCGATGCAGTCCATCGCATTCACGGCATCCCGTCCCAATACCTTGGGCATCGAGCTCGAGTTGCAGATCGTCGATCCGCAGACGTTCGACTTGAAGGGCGCAGCCGAAGAATTGCTGGCTCAGATCGCCAACCATCCCTATGCCGACCGGGTTAAGCCCGAGATCACCCGGTCGATGATCGAACTCAACTCTTCGGTCCATACCGATCCGAAACGCCTGTTGGACGAAATGCGCAGCATGCGGGACCTCCTGGTCGAGGCTGCCGACGCCGTGGGCGTGCGGGTGGCCGGAGGCGGCACCCACCCCTTCATGCGTTGGCATGACCGGGCAATCTTCGACTCCCCGCGCTTCCAGTACCTGTCCGAGACGTATGGTTACCTGGCCCGCCAGTTCACTGTCTTCGGGCAGCATATTCACCTGGGCGTGGAGAACGGGGATGCCGCCATTGAGTTGACCCAAAAGCTCTCGCCCTACGTTCCGCACTTCATCGCCTTGTCGGCTTCTTCGCCGTATTTCGAAGGGGTGGATACCCAATTCGCCTGCAGTCGCCTGAACGCTTTGAACGCCTTCCCCATGTGCGGCCACCTGCCGCCGGAAGTCGTGGACTGGCACGGGTTCGAGGCCTATTTTGCGGAGCTGCACGCCGGTGGCTTGATCGAAAGCATCAAGGATCTGTACTGGGACGTGCGGCCCAAGCCCGAGTTCGGCACCGCGGAAATCCGGGTCTGCGACACGCCGCTTACCGTGGAGAAGGCGTGCCAGTTGGCAGCCTTCGCGCAGGCGCTCGGCGCGACGCTGGCCGACGAGCCCATGCCTGACCGCAAGGCTTGGATGGCCTATCGCACCAATCGCTTCCAGGCGACCCGCTTCGGCTTGCACGGCCACTACGTCGATCCCCAAGCTGGCCGCGTGCGCCTGGGCGATCATGTGCGAATGACCTTCGACAAGGTGATGCCGGCGGCCCGCGAGCTCGGTACCGCCGAGATGCTGGAGGCGCTGCGTGCCGATGTCTTCAAGCATGGCGGAGACGTCAAATGGCTGCGCGCCCAATTCGATCGTTCGCAGGAGATCGCCGAGGTGGTGGAAGCGGCCGCGGCGGCCTGGCGCGGCGAAGGGACGGCCGAAACGAAGCCTGAGCCGTCCGTGCCCGACCTGCAAATCCGCCGCCGCGTGCGGGCCAGCTCCGAGCCCATTTTCAACATGGACGGCATCACGCCTTTCGGGTTCAAGCGCTTGGGCCGGCGGTTGCATTGATGCGCGCCGCTGGGCCGGGCGCGCATCCTTGCTAAAATCCCAGATTCGCCTACACCCGGCGCGCCTGTGCGGCTGAGAACCTGCGCCGCCCGCGCGGGTTTTCTCCCGGCTGACTTCCGAGGCCGCTGCACATGCCGTTTCCGACCCTGCCCTATCCTCCCTCTTCCTATACCCGCGGCGCCGAGTTCGCGCGGCTGTTGACCGAGCGCATCCTGGTCCTGGACGGCGCGATGGGAACGATGATCCAGCGCCATAAGCTGGATGAGGCGGCCTTCCGCGGGGAGCGCTTCGCCGGCCACGGCAAAGACCTGAAGGGCGACAATGAGCTCCTGTGCCTGACCCGCCCGGACGTCGTCCTGGAGATTCACCGCGCCTATCTGGCGGCAGGCGCAGATGTGATCGAGACCAATACCTTCGGCGCGACCTCCATCGCCCAGGCTGACTACGATTTGTCCGGCCTCGCCTACGAGCTCAACGTGGCGGCGGCCAAGCTGGCGCGCCAGGCTTGCGACGAGTTCAGCACGCCCGAGCGGCCGCGTTTCGTGGCGGGCGCGCTGGGCCCCCAGCCGAAGACGGCGTCGATTTCGCCCGACGTCAATGATCCGGCGGCGCGCAACGTGACCTTCGACGAACTGCGGGCCGCCTATGCCGAGCAGCTGAACGGCTTGCTGGATGGCGGCATCGACCTCGTCCTGATCGAAACCATTTTCGATACCTTGAACGCGAAGGCGGCCATTTTCGCCGTCGAAGAGGTGTTCGAGGCCCGCGGCGAGCGCTTGCCGGTCATGATTTCCGGCACGGTCACGGACGCCTCGGGGCGCATTTTGTCGGGCCAGACGGTCGAGGCCTTCTGGAATTCGGTGCGCCATGCTCGTCCCATCACCATCGGGTTGAACTGCGCGCTGGGCGCGGCGCTGATGCGGCCGTACATCGCCGAGCTATCCAAGATCTGCGATACCTTTGTCTGCGTTTATCCGAACGCAGGCCTGCCGAATCCCCTCAGCGAGACCGGCTTCGACGAGACGCCGGAAGACACGTCGCGCCTCCTGGAAGAATTTGCCCGGGCAGGTTTCGTCAACGTTGTGGGCGGCTGCTGCGGTACGACGCCGGACCATATCCGCGCCATTGCGGAAAAGGTGGCGAACCTGCCGGTGCGCCAGCCGCCGGCGGTCGAGGTCAAGTTGCGGCTTTCTGGGCTCGAGCCGCTGAACATCGACGATGACTCGCTGTTCGTCAACGTGGGAGAGCGCACCAATGTGACGGGCAGCAAGATGTTCGCGCGCCTGATCCGCGAGGAGAAGTTCGATGAGGCGCTGGCCGTGGCGCGCCAGCAGGTCGAGAACGGCGCCCAGATCATCGACGTCAACATGGACGAGGCCATGCTGGATTCTGAAGCCAGCATGAGGCGCTTCCTGAACCTGATTGCCTCCGAGCCCGACATTTCGCGCGTGCCGGTCATGATCGATAGCTCGAAGTGGAGCGTAATCGAGGCGGGCCTGAAATGCGTACAGGGCAAGGCCATCGTTAATTCGATCTCCATGAAGGAGGGCGTCGAGCCTTTCCTGCGCCAGGCGCGGCTGTGCCGGCGCTACGGCGCGGCGGTGGTGGTCATGGCCTTCGACGAGCAGGGGCAGGCCGACACGCTGCAGCGCCGGATCGACATTTGCAGTCGCGCCTATAAGCTGCTGGTGGAGGAAGTGGGCTTCCCGCCGGAAGACATCATCTTCGACCCGAACGTTTTTGCCATCGCCACCGGCATCGACGAGCACAATCACTATGCCGTCGATTTCATCGAGAGCACGCGCTGGATCCGCGAGAACCTCCCATACGCCAAGGTCTCCGGCGGCATTTCCAACGTCAGCTTCTCGTTCCGGGGCAACGAACCCATGCGCGAGGCCATCCACACGGTCTTCCTGTACCACGCCATTCGCGCCGGGCTGACCATGGGCATCGTGAATGCCGGCCAACTGGGCGTGTATGCCGACCTGGATCCCGAACTGCGGGACCTCGTGGAAGATGTGGTGTTGGACCGCCGCGAACCGCTCGGCCGCAAGGACCCGAACGATGATCGCACGCCGACCGAACGGCTCGTGCAATTCGCCGAGACGATCAAGGGCTCCAGCACCAAGAAGGAAGAGGACCTCGCCTGGCGCAGCCTACCCTATGCCGAGCGGCTCACGCACGCCCTGGTACATGGCATCAGCACCTACATCGTCGAAGATACCGAGGAGGCGCGGCAGGCCGTGGCCGCGCGCGGCGGTCGTCCCATCGAGGTGATCGAGGGGCCGCTGATGGACGGCATGAACGTCGTCGGCGACCTGTTCGGTTCGGGGAAGATGTTCCTCCCGCAGGTGGTGAAATCGGCCCGGGTGATGAAACAAGCCGTGGCCCACCTGATCCCCTTCATCGAGGAAGAGAAGCGCCAGATCCAGGCGGCAGGCGGCGACGTGCGCTCCAAGGGCAAGATCGTCATCGCCACCGTCAAGGGCGACGTGCACGACATCGGCAAGAACATCGTGAGCGTCGTGCTCCAGTGCAATAACTTCGAGGTCGTCAACATGGGCGTCATGGTGCCGGCCGCGGAGATCCTGGCCAAGGCCAAGGAAGAGAACGCCGACATCATCGGGCTCTCGGGACTGATCACGCCCAGCCTCGAGGAGATGGCCTATGTCGCCGCCGAAATGCAGCGTGACGAGTATTTCCGCGAGCGCAAGGTGCCGCTGTTGATCGGCGGCGCCACGACGAGCCGGGTGCATACGGCGGTAAAAATCGCGCCGCACTACGAGGGGCCGGTTATTTACGTGACCGACGCCAGCCGCTCGGTGGGCGTGGCGCAGAGCCTGGTCTCGGACCAGGCTGCGCAGTACGTGGCCGACATCAAGGCGGAATACGAGCGCGTGCGCGAACAGTACGCCAACCGCAAGGCGACGCCGCTGATTTCCCTGGCCGAGGCGCGCGCCAACAAGCCGGCCATCGCGTGGGAAGGCTACCAGCCGCCGCGCCCCAAGTTCATCGGCCGCCGGGCCTTCAAGAACTTCGACCTGGCTGAGATTGCGCGCTACATCGACTGGCAGCCGTTCTTCCAGACCTGGGATTTGCATGGCTCATTCCCCGCCATCCTGGACGACGCCGTCGTGGGCGACTCGGCCCGCAGGGTTTATGCGGATGGCCAGGCCTTGCTCAAGCGCGTGATCGAAAACCGTTGGCTGACCGCCAACGGGGTCGTGGCCTTTTACCCGGCCAACACCGTCAATGATGACGACATCGAGATTTACGCCGATGAGTCGCGCGAGCAGGTGCTCTTTACCTGGCGCAACCTGCGCCAGCAGACCGCCAAGCGCGAAGGCGTGGACAATAAATGCCTTGCGGATTTCATCGCGCCCAAGTTCAGCGGCATCGCCGACTACATCGGCATGTTTGCCGTCACTAGCGGCCTGGGCATCGAGAAGTGGGAAGCCGAGTTCCAGAAGCAACACGACGACTACTCGAGCATCATGCTCAAGGCCATCGCAGACCGCCTGGCCGAAGCTTTCGCCGAAGCCCTGCACGAGCGGGTCCGCAAGGATCTCTGGGGTTACGCGCCGGACGAAAACCTGAGCAACGAACAACTCATCAAGGAATCCTATCGAGGCATCCGGCCCGCGCCTGGCTATCCCGCATGTCCGGAGCACACCGTCAAACGCGATATGTTCCGTGTCATGGCCTGCGAGGAAATCGGGATGCAGCTGACCGAGAGCCTCGCCATGTATCCCGCCGCCGCGGTATCGGGCTTTTACTTCAGCCATCCTGCTTCCCAGTACTTCAACGTGGGCAAGATCGGCGAAGACCAGCTGGCCGACTACGCGGCGCGCAGCGGCCGCAGCGAAGATGAGTTGCGGCGGGCGCTGATGTCGAGTTTGTGAGCCGTGCGGGCGGGCCGCGCTTGACGGATGTGGGCGTGGCCTCGAAGATGGCGAGCGCTTCGCCGGCTTTGCGACGAGGCCTCGCTGGAAGCCCAAGCCACATCACCCCCAAGGAGGACTGCCGTGTTGTTCGTTTTCCATCTGCTCGATAAGAAGACCCCCGATACGCCTGCCCTGAGGGCGCGCCTTCGGCCAGAACATAAACAGTACCTGGCGGGCGTCGGCGACCGGATCGCGTTTGCCGGCCCCTTGCTCGGCGGAGGCGGGCCTGAGGACTTCGTCGGCAGCCTGCTCGTGATCGACTTCGATAGCGAGGCAGACGCGCTGGCCTGGCTGGAGAACGAGCCGTTCACCCGCGCCGGCGTCTATGGTGAACGCAGCATTCATGCGTTCGTGAATACGTGGCCGCAGCGAGCCGGGTTCGTGGCGGGATGAGGGGCGGGCCGGCCGTACCGCTTGGCCGGTGAGCATGCAAGCGTTGCGCTGGCGGACCTTGCATCCGCGGTGCATGCCTCCAGCGAAGCCTCGGCTCAGCGGGGCAAGCCGGCATCCCTGCGTTGCCGCCGGGCGTAAAGCACGCCCCAGCCCAGTCCCAACAGCGCCGCGAGGCACGACCCCGCCAGCACCCCGAGTTTCGCGGCGCCGAGTAGCGCGTCATCGGCGAAGGCCAGCATGGCGATGAAGATTGACATCGTGAAACCTATTCCGGCCAGCAGCCCCACCAGCACAATGCCGGCTCCCGTCACGCCCGGGGGAAGCGCGCACCACCCGAGGCGCACCATGGCCCAGCTTACGGTGACGACTCCCACGGGCTTGCCTATCACGAGCGCAAGTACGACGCCGGCCAGGACCCACTGTGTGCCCCCGGCGGCCAGGTCTATGCCATCCAGGGTGACGCCGGCATTCGCCAGCGCGAAGAGCGGCATCACGCAGTATGCCACCCACGGATGAAGCGCAGCTTGCACCCGTACGATGGGCGGCAGCAGTTCGCGCTGGGCAAGGCGCAGCTCGCGCAGCGGGCCTGCGAGCAGTTGCGAGCCGGCCTCGGCGTGGCGCCCGGTCAGTTGGTTGGCGATGCGCGAAACGACCTCCAGCGGGCGCTCCCGCATCCGCATCGGGACGACCGGCGTCAAAAGGCCAAGAACGACGCCGGCCAGCGTGGGATGGGCACCCGTCATGAGGATGCCGGTCCAGACGATGGCGCCCGGCAAGACATATGCGAACGCCGAGCCGATGCCCATGCGTTGTAAGGCGAGCACCAGCACGAGCCCGGCGCCCGCCAAGGCGAACCCGCCGTAATCGAGTCCGCCCGAATAGAACAGCGCGATGATGAGTACCGCAATGATGTCGTCGATGACGGCAAGGGCCAGCAGGAAGATGCGTAGGTTGCCCGGTATGGAACGGCCTAGGAGGGCGAGGACGCCGATGGCGAACGCGATGTCCGTTGCGGTCGGCACGGCCCAGCCGTTCTGTCGCACCGGATCCGCATTCAGCGCCAAATAGATCAACGCGGGCACCATGACGCCGCCGAGGGCTGCGGCGATAGGCAGGCTGGCCTGGCGCAGGTTGCTCAGCGCGCCTTCATGCATCTCACGTCGAATCTCCATCCCGACGACCAGGAAGAACACGGTCATCAGCCCATCGTTGATCCAGAAGTGGAGAGGCTGGGAAATGGTGAACGATCCCAACCCGATGGAGATAGGCGTGTGCCAGAAGTGATGGTAGCCGGCGGCCAGCGGGGAGTTGGCCCAGGTCAATGCCACGGCGGCGGCGATCAGGAGCACGATGCCGCTGACGGCTTCGACGTGGAGAAATCGGTTCAGCGTGGCAAGGGCGCGTTCAGTGATGAGCTGGGCGCGTGGCAGGTCGGGGCTTGGGGGCATGTGGTCGATCCATGCGAACAGGAATTGTCGCGCGGCGGCCCGACCTGCGCGTGAATCCTGTCGTGCAAGGAAGAGCACGACACCCAGCGGGGATTCTACCTGAAGGGAAGCGCGTGGCACGAATTCATCGCGGCTGGAACATGATGATGCCCATGCCAGCCAGGGCGACGAGCGCGCCGGCGATGTCCCACGACGTCGGCCTGACGCCGTCCACCGCCCACAGCCAGAGCAGCGCGGCGCCAATGTAGACGCCGCCATAGGCGGCATATGTGCGCCCTGCGGCAGTCGGATGCAGGCTCAGCAGCCATGCAAACAGGGTGAGGCCGGCCGCCGCAGGGAGCAGGAGCCAGGCCGAGCGCCCTTGGCGCAGCCAGAGATATGGCAAGTAGCAGCCGACGATTTCGGCGATCGCGGTGACCACAAAGAGAAAAAATGTGCGCATGGGGCGGATTGTGTCATGGCCGCGGCGTGAGCGGCTCCTCCGCATGCATTCAGCGCGGCCGCCGGCCGGTGCTTTGCTTGCGCGGCTGTCCGGCACTCGCCGTGAACTCCCGCTTGAGCCAGTCGAGCAAGGCGCGCGCCGGCGGGTGGCGTTCGCGCCCCGGGGCGCACAAGGCTGCGTAGCGCGCGCCCGGTACCGTTACGTGAGGGAGGAAAGGGAAGAGCAAGCCTTGGGCGACGGCGTCCGAGGCCATGACCGAGCTCGCCAGCACCAGCCCCTGCCCCGCGATGGCGGCTTGCAATGCATAGTGCTCTTCCTGGTAGCGCCGGATCGAGGGTCGGCCTCGCATCCACGGCAAGCCGGCCGCGTCGCACCAACGCCTCCAGCCCTGCTCGTAGAGCGTGGAGTCGCGCCAGTGCACGGAGATCAGCGTAGGTTTTTCCGGGATGCCTCCTCCAACCAGGCTGCGTGCGCCGTAGACGCCGAAGGCTTCGTCCAGGATCGCGCCGGTGACCAATTCAGGATAGTCGCGCGTTCCGTAGCGGATGGCGATGTCCACGTTGGCGTCTTCCAGGAGATCGACGACACGGGCGGTCGTGTCGATGCGGACTTCGTAGTCCGGATATTGCTGATAGAAGCGCCCGAGCCTCGGCACCAGCCATAGGGCGGCGAACGAATGGGTGGTCGTTACCGTGACCGCACCGCTGCTTGGCCGCGGCTTCAAGGCATCGATGGCCTGGCTGACGTTCAGCAAGGCGCCGTGCACGGCATGGAAAAGCCGCGTGCCCTCCGCCGCAAGCGCAACGCCGCCTGCGCGGCGTTCGAAAAGGGGCAGCCCCAGGTGACGTTCCAGCGCGCGGATTTGGTGAGACACGGCGGTAGGCGTGACGTGAAGCTCCTCGGCTGCACGCTTGAAGCTGCGCAACCTGGCGGCTGCTTCAAAGGTGCGGAGCGCGTTCAGCGGTAATCCGGCGAACATGGTTGCAGCGATGAGGGTGAATTCATTTCATCTTATTTGAAAGAAGCTCACTCGCCAACGGACGGAATGCTCCGTAAATTTTCGGGAACTGGCCAAACGGACAATTCTTGACCAAGGGAGCAATGAAATGAACTCATCTCATGACATCTTGATACTCGTGGGCAGCCCGCGGCGGGACGGCAATAGCGCCCTGCTCGCCCGGGCCGTCGAAGAAGGGGCGCGCGAGGCGGGCGCATCGGCCCGCCTGCGTTTCCTGGATGACTATCTGGGCGGGTTCCTCGGCGATCGTACGAGCCATTCGGTGCCGCCCCAAGACCGGTATGCCGAGCTTTTCCTCGAGGAGTTCCTGCCCGCGGCGGGCGTGGTGTTCTGCACGCCCATCTATTGGTACGGCATGTCGGCGCAGACCAAGGCCTTCTTCGATCGTTCGTTCACCTATTACTCAGACACCTATCCCCACCATGCCGACGTGCTCGCGCGCATGCAGGGAAAGCGTTTTGGGCTGACGCTTGCTTCGGAGGAAAGCTACCCCGGCGTGGGGCTCGGCATTGTGCAGCAATTGCAGGAGTTTGCCCGGTACACCCATTCGGCCTTCGTCGGCTACGTGCATGGTTCGGGTAACCGTCGAGGCGAGGTCGCCCGCGATCCGCGCGATCCGGTGGCGGCGGCCAGGCGGCTGGGCGCGCATTTGCTGCAATGGCCGTACACCGACTATCGGATCGATACGCCGCGTGGTCCCCAGGTCTGGGCAAGTCCATGAGGGCGGGCTTGGCCTCGTCGCACCGTGGCGGGCAAGAACGAAAACGGCCTCCCTTGGCCGGTCGATGCCGGCGTGGGAAGCCGTTGCGCCAGAGTGCCTGGCCGCAGCGAAGGCCGGCCCTCGCGGGCCGGCGCACTTACGCCGCGGTACGCTCAGGCGGCGTTAGCCAGGACGGCCTGTTGCTGGGGCTGCGCACCCGCGCTGCTGATGGCGATGCGCTTGGGCCGCGCTTCTTCCGGTACGTTGCGCACCAAGTCGATGTGCAGCAGGCCGTTCTCGAGATGGGCGCCGCGTACTTCGATGTGGTCGGCGAGGCGGAACGACAGCTTGAACGCGCGCTGCGCGATGCCTTGGTGCAGATAAGTGACTTTCTCGTCGTTCTTTTCGCGCCGGCCGCCCGTCACGGTCAGCACGTCGCGGTCCACCTGGACGTCCAGGTCGCTTTCGCGCAGGCCGGCAGCCGCGATCACGATGCGGTAGTCGTCATCGCCGTGTTTCTCGACGTTGTACGGCGGATAAGAGCTGCCCGAGTCATTGCGCAGGGCGAACTCGAACAAATCGTTGAAGCGGTCGAAACCGACGGAATGGCGGAACAAAGGCGCCAGAGAGAATGTAGCGTTCATATTGGAACCTCCTGATTATCAGCAAGTTTCACTCGAGGGACCCGACTACGGCATCCCCTGAACCCAATCTCGGGACGGCTTCTGGTTTTTCAAGACCCCTATTCTGCACATGACCTGCCGCGGGCGGCCGGGACGGCTCATGGCTGCCTGGACCCCGGCGGGCCTCGCGGGCACACCTGACTTTGTGCCGCACATGACGAGGAGTTCCCGCTGGCGTCCCGGGGGG
>NZ_JADGHH010000121.1 GCF_019689535.1 Pigmentiphaga sp. | reverse complement strand
ACTTGGGGCACGACGTAGCCCAGCAGGAAAATGACGATGCCTACGGATACCAGCGCCACGACGGCCGGGTAGATGAAGGCGGTCAGGACTTTCGTGCGCAAGGCATTGCGCTCTTCGATGTAGCCGGCGAGTTTCTCCATGACGTGGGCGAGATCCCCGGACTCTTCTCCCGCTGCAACCAGCGCCCGATAAATTTCAGGAAAGTCGCGCGGCCGCGCGGACAGGGCGTCGGCGAGCCGGTGGCCGGCGCGCACGTCGGCCCGTACGCTCGTCATGACTTCGGCGACGTGTTTCTTCTCCGCCTGTTCCGCCGTGGCGGTCAATGCAGCGTCGAGCGGAAGCCGCGCGGCCAGCAGGCTGGCCAGTTGCCGGGTCGCCCAGGCCAGTTCCGCGTCCGACATCCGGGTGCTGAACCACGCGCGGGATCCGCGACCGCCGCGCTGTGTCCCGGACTCTTCGACGACGAGCGGCGTGAGCCCTCGCGTCCGAAGCTGGGCGCGTGCGGCGCGGGGGTTGTCGGCATCGATGTATCCCCGCTCGAGCTTGCCCAACGCGTCGGCGGCTTCGAAGCGATACGAAGGCATGTCAGATTTTTTCCCTACGACTTATGTTTTCGCCAGCCTGCGCCGCGGCACCCGTGCGCCGGTTTCCTATTCATACGTCCCGCGTGACGCGCACCACTTCTTCGGGCGAGGTCTCGCCCGCGGTGATCCAGCGTTCGCCGTCTTCGCGCATGGTGCGCATGCCGGCGGCTAGGGCGGCATTGCGCAGTTCGTGCTCGCTCGCCCCGGAGTGGATCAATTGTCGCTGCGTATCGTCTACCGTATAGAGCTCATGGATGCCGGTCCGGCCCAAGTAGCCGGTATGGCTGCAGGTCGCGCAACCCACGGGGCGGTACACGACGCGGCCATCGGGCTCAGTGTGCGGCTGTTTGCAGTCGGGGCAGAGCCGGCGAACCAGGCGTTGTGCCAGCACTCCCAGCAGCGACGAGGATAGCAGGAAGGGCTCCACACCCATGTCGGTGAGCCGGGTGACTGCCGACACCGAGTCGTTGGTGTGCAGGGTGGCGAGCACGAGGTGGCCCGTCAGCGACGCTTGCACCGCAATCTGTGCGGTTTCGAGATCGCGGATTTCGCCGATCATGATGACGTCCGGGTCCTGCCGTAGGATGGCTCGGAGCGCGACCGCGAAGCTCATGTTGATTTTCGAGTTAACCTGAGTCTGGCTGACGCCGGGCAGGTCGTATTCGATCGGGTCTTCCACGGTCAGGATGTTGGTGGTCGAGGCGTCGAGCCGCCCCAGGGCGGCATAGAGCGTGGTCGTCTTGCCGCTGCCGGTCGGGCCGGTGACCAGCACGATGCCGTGAGGCTGGTGGATGAGCTTGTCCAGCTGCGCGAGCAAAGTGGGGGCCATGCCCAGGCGCGAGAGTTCGAGTCGTCCTGCCTCCTTGTCCAGCAGGCGGAGGACGGCGCGCTCGCCGTGCCCCGTGGGAAGCGTGGAAACCCGGACGTCGATGGGGCGCCCACCCACGCGCAGCGCAATGCGGCCGTCCTGTGGCAGGCGCTTTTCCGAGATGTCGAGGTTCGCCATGATCTTGATGCGGGAGATCAGCGCCGCATGCAGCGCCTTGCGCGGGCTCACGACATCCCGCAGCGTCCCGTCCACGCGGTAGCGCACGACCGAATGGGTTTCGAAGGGCTCGATGTGGATGTCGCTCGCCCCGTCCCGCGCCGCCTGGGTGAACAGTGCATTGATCATGCGGATCACCGGGGCGTCATCCTGGGTCTCGAGCAGGTCCTCGACTTCGGGAATGTCCTGCATCAACCGCGCCAGGTCGATTTCGTTCTCGGCGGCGCCGACTACGGCGGCGGCATCTCCCGTATCGGCATACGCCGCCGTCAGCCGGGTTTCCAGTTCGGCATCGGAAATCCGCGTAATCCGCACCGCTCCGTGGCGGCGCTGGATTTCCGCAATGGCCCATGCCGGTGTGCGCGGGCTGACCGTCAAGAGGTTGCCCTCCGGCCGTATGCTGAGCAGCGCTCGTTGTGCCCGCGCCCAGGAGTAAGGCAATGGATTCATATCACGTGCTTGTCGTTGCCTTCACCGAGTCACGATCTCGGCCGCGTAACCGAGATGCCTCAACGCAGCCAGCGTAGTGTCCACCGTGACCCGGTCGCGGGCGATGCGCATGCGTACGTCCCAGCGGTTCGGGTCATTCTGCACCACATAGGCGTTCATGCCCGCATCGGCAATGCGACGCGCAGCCAGTTGTGCCTCGATCTCGGACGGTGCCCCGATCACCTGTAGCACCAGCGTGGGGTCGTCCGCCTGCAGCGCAGCGATGTCGCGTGGGACGACCGTG
Organism: Pigmentiphaga sp.; assembly: GCF_019689535.1. Taxonomy (GTDB): domain Bacteria; phylum Pseudomonadota; class Gammaproteobacteria; order Burkholderiales; family Burkholderiaceae_B; genus Pigmentiphaga. The sequence goes on along the minus strand of NZ_JADGHH010000121.1, from coordinate 8,159 downwards.
GGGGGAACATGGCCGGCCCCTGCGTTGCCGTTGGGGATGGGATCGCCCGCGCCCGGTATGCGCGGCGGAAGCTGTGGCGCCTGCATGTCGGGCAACAGCCAGTGCGAGCCCGGTTGCGCCATCGCTTGCTGCGCGCGCATGTATTCGTAGCGGTCTACCATGAGGTTGCTGTTGGAACCGCCGTCCCGTACGACATACGGGCGCAGGAACACCATCAGGTTGGTTTTCGTCCGCTTGCGGTTGTCGTAGCGGAACAGCGAGCCGATGCCGGGAATATCGCCCAGGCCAGGCACTTTTTCCACACCCCCGGTGACCTGGTCTTGGATCAGGCCGCCGATGACGATGATCTGTCCGTCGTCCACCAGGACGTGCGATTCGATCGCCCGTTTGTTGGTGATGATGCCCGCGTTGTTGCTCCGGCTGTCGTCGACACTGCTGACTTCTTGGTAGATCGCCATTTTGACCGTGCCGCCTTCCGAAACTTGCGGTTTGACCTTGAGCGTCAACCCGACGTCCTTGCGCTCGATGGTCTGGAACGGGCTGACGGTGGACGTGCCGCTCGTTTGGGCGTATTGGCCGGTAATGAAGGGCACATTCTGGCCGATGATGATGCTCGCCTGCTCATTGTCCAAGGTCAGCAGGTTCGGTGTAGACAGGATGTTGGCGCCGGCCTGGGTTTCGAGGGCCCGGGCCAGGAAGCCGAGGTTGGTCACCCGCCCGATGCCTGGGATGTCGACCGAACCTTTGGCGATGCCGATGCTCAGGCCTTTGCCGATAGAGCCGATGTTTTGCGCCGTGCTGATGATGTTGGAGCCGGTGCCTCCAAAGCTGGTGCCGCCCACCACGGAAGTGCCGTTGCCCGCGTTGAGGTTGCCCAAGCCCGTCAGCCATTGGATGCCGAACTCGGCCGCTGTTTCGGCGGACACTTCGACGATCAGGCTTTCGACGAAAATCTGGGCCCGGCGCACGTCCAACTGGTCGATGATCTCGCGCAGGCTCCGGTACAGCGGTTCAGGCGCCGTGATGATGAGGGTATTGGTGGTGGCATCCGCCTGCACGGTCGCTCCGCCACCTGAAAATACGGTGGAGCCGGACTGCAGCGTGCTCGTGCCGAGCGAGCCCGACAAACCCGCTTGCCCCGTATTGCTGCCCAAGGTCGTCGACGTGGCGGTGGTGGTGCTGGAGTTGGAGCTCAGGCCGCTGCCGGTTGAAGTCCCGCCCAGGCCGGTCGAACTGCCGGAGAGGCCTCCGCTCAGGCTGCTCGTGCCCGCCAGCGTGCCGGTGCCCGATTGGCCGGTCAGTACGCCCCGCAGCACCTCGGCCAGCTTGACTGCCTCGGCGTTGCGCAGATAGACCACGTGCATGTTGGAGTTGCGCGCGGAGGGGTTGTCGAGCTTGGCGATCAGGTCCCGCGCGAGCTTGGTGCGGGCCGGGCTGCTGGCGCGTACCAGCACGCTGTTGGTACGCGGGTCGGCCACGACGGTGACGCGCTGGGTGGCGTCGCTGCTTGTACCTTGGTCCAGGAGCCGGCTCACCATGGCGGCGACGTCCGTGGCGATCGCATGCTTGATCTCGATCAGGTCGGTAGCGATGGCCGACGGCGTATCGATGCTGGCGATGACGTTGGCGATGCGTTGCAGGTTGTCCGCGTAATCGGTGATGACCAGCGTGTTGTTGCCCGGGTAAGCATTGATCGGATTGTTGGGCGCGATCATCGGGCGCAAGACCGGCACCAGGTTGGCGGCGTTCTCGTAATTGAGCTTGAAGACCCGGGTAACGAGCTGCCCGCCGCTGCCGGACGGAGTCGCGCTCGTCACGGGACTGCCTTGCAGCTTGGCGTCGGCTTCCGGGACGACGCGGCTGACGCCGTCGACCTCCACTACCGCGAAGCCTTGCATGCGCAGCGCGCCCAGCAACATCCGGTACGCGGTGTCGCGGTTGACCGGATTTTCGGACACGAGGGTAAGCTGCCCCTTGACCCGCGGATCGATGAGGAAAGTCTTGCCGGTGAACTGGCCCAGCGCGCGCACGACGGCTTCCAGCTCTGTGTTGACGAAGTTGAGCACGACGCCGTCTGCGGCAGCCGCATTGCTCGCGCCGGGCGCGGAAGCCGCGAAGGATGGCGGTGCGGCAAGAGCCAGCAGGGCCGAAGAAACCGCCGCCGCCAGCCTACGCAGAAGAGGCGTGCGGGCGGCGCGGTTTCGGAAGAAGGCTTGGTTGAGCATAGGCATGATCTTATCGGCCGATTTGCAGGATGGAGTCGTCGCCCGAACGGCGGCCGAGTGCGGACAAGGTGCTTTGCAGCGCGGCACGGACTTCGGGAGATGCATTGGGTACGGGGCGGGCTACCCCCTTGAAGGTAAAGCCGGAACGGGCGGTCCAGCGGCCGTTCCCTTCCATGTTCAGCGGCCCGGACACCGTGGAGAGCGCAAGCGATACTGCGTTGCCTGCTTCTCCGGTTACCCGGGCGCGGTAATGTCCGATGGGACGCAACAACGACAGGGCCGTCCCGGCATTGCTCCATTCGGCGACGATGATTTCGCCGGAGGGGATGTTGCCGTTCAGCCGCAGCGAGGGCCATTTCAAACGCAGTTCGCCTGAGGGCCGCAGCGTGTTGAAGGGCGCCCCGAGTTGTGCGAGCGTGGAAGCCGGCAGTTTCAACGTGCCAGCCGACAGCAGGAAGCCGTTCGTCTGCAGTCGCAGGCTCAGGGGTGCGTCCAGCCACGGATGGCGGATTTCGATCGCGGGCCCTCCGGACCACTTCGTTTGCCACTGGATGGGGGCGGGCAGCGTGCTGCGCGCTTCCGGGAAGCCGAGCGCCAGCAGGGCGCTGCCCCGCCAGAGGGTGCCGGAAGCATCGACCACGGCTACCGGCCATTGCTGCGGGACGACCGCGATCAACCAGCGTGCGGGAAGCACGGCCAGCGCGGCGGCGGCCGCCACCGCGACGCATAGCAGGAGTTTGAGCCAGGTACGCATTACCGGCCCTGTCCGGCGTCGGCCGGGACGAATATCAACACGCCGGAGGCCTTGCCCGTCAGCAGGCGGCCGTTTTCATCGGCGGGTCGCTCGAGTTCGGCTTCCGCCAATTGCAAACGGGTTTGCCCCGGTACCGAAGCCAGCCATTGCATCAGATTGCTGGCTTGTACTTCGTCGAACGAAACCTGAATGGCTTCGCTGGTCTGGCCCTCTGGCGGCGGGGCAGAGGTGACTTCCGCAACGATGCCAGCACGCTCCAGGCTCTCCGCGAGCGTGCGGCGCGTTTCTTCCACCGTCATCTTGCCGCTGCGCACGCGTTGCAGGCTCCGCGCTTCGGCCGTGAGCGCATCGACCCGCGCTGCTTGCGTGCGCAGCAGCGGCAGTTGCCTTTCCAGGCGCGAGTAGCGCGTCCAGGCCGGCTCTACGAAGAGCAGGAACACGAGGGCGATTCCTGCCACGAGGCCGGCTGCGAGGAGCAGCCGCTGCTCGCGTGGGGCCAGCCGGTTCCAGCGCCGCTCGGCTTCGGCAGCGAGCCGGACCAATGCCGGGGGAAGAGAGGGGTTGAAGGCGGGCAACTTCATCGCGGCGAAGAGTTCTGTTGTATGCGTACCCCGCTTTGGCTGGGCGGGCGGGCGGCATTGTCCGGTTCTGCAGCCGCCGTCGATCGGATGATCCATTCGCCTTCGTCATGGTCGACGTGCAAACCGAGGCTTGTCGCGCGCTGCAGGATGGCCGGGTCGATTTCCCTGCGCACGGTATTGGCGGGAGGGGGAGCGGGCGGTGTCGATCCCCGGCGCGTGGCGAGCCGCCTCAGGCCCTGGGATGGTTGAGGCTTGGCGGTCGCCTGAGCGGCCTCGGCCTTCTGGACCATGCCGATGTCGGCATCCACGAGGCGCAGGCGCAGCTCGCCTGGCGTGTAGCGCAGGGCCGTCACATTGTTCGAGGCGGCGGGCAACAGTTGCGCTGCCGCCAAGGCAAGGGGTAGGAAATCGGACGAACCGAACTCGCCGCCTGCCGCGCGCAAGGCGTCGCGGCGTTGTTCTGCTTGGCGCACGGGGTCGAGCACGACCGGAATGTCGGGGAATGCCGCCTTGACCTGGGCGGCCATGCGCTGGCGCAGTGCGGCCTCTTCGCGGCCCAGTTGCCAGGCATGGACGTTCAGCCCCAGGATCCAGACGGCGGCTGCCGCTGCCGCCCAGGCCGCCGGGCGGCGCCACGGAGTCCGGCCTTTGCGGTTCGGCTGCAATGCGGGCAGCGCCAGCGACCACGCCGGCGCGGGGCCTTGCCACCGTGCCATGGCCGGCAGCGACCGCTTTTCGGTTCCTTGTATGTCGGGCCAGGCCGCGGGGGGCGGATCGATCCAATTCACGACCGCAGGCGCGGATTGCTCAAGGGCCGGGAGCAGCGCGGCGACGGCCGGGTCGGTCTCGGTGGTGGCCAAGGGATCGATGAGCCAGGCTTGGCCGTCTTGCCGGCCGGTGCGGACCACGACGTATTCGCCCCGCACGAGTACTGTCCACCCCATGTCGGTGGGCGGCAGCGCCAGCGGCGCCGGTATCAGCGCGTCGGCTGGCAGGCCGCAATCGGCCAACAGGCGCAGGGCGCGGGCTACGGGGTCGCGCGCGGCCCAGGCGACGGCGACGGTGCCGTCGCTCGCCCGCGCGCCATGGGCTACGGCCAGGGTCTCGATGTCGCCCAGCAGCATGGGCTCGACCGCCCCTTCGACAGCGGCCTGGAGCTTGTGCGCGGGAACGGGCGGCACGGTGACCGTGGCCACGACGCAGTCGGCCGGATGCAATATGCCTTCGACCCTGCTGGCAGGCAGCGCGGCGGCGAGTTCGGCCAGGGGCAGCTCGCCCGTGCGCTGGACCGCGTGCTGCCGGTCGAGCAGTGCAAAAGCCACTCGCGAATCGGCATGCAGCGAGGTCAGGGCGGGAAGCTCCAGCCGCAACGTTGTCTTCAATTCGTCTCCCTTTTCCAGACCACCGCCGGAGAGTTGGCGTTGGCTCTCGATACCAGCGCTTGCATTGTGACGGTTGCGCGTTCCAGCGTCACGGAGCCCGAGACGAGGAACCACTTGCTGACCGTGACGATCTGCGAGTCGGTGATAGTAATGTCAGGATTGGCCAAACGGTTGCTGAAATCCGCACGATCGTTGAACCAGCTGCCAGCATTGCGTTGTTCCGTGATCGCCCTCGCCTGGCCCAGGGACAGGCCCGGGACGACAGCCGCGAGTACTTCTGCGGGGGCAGTGTTGGCATTCACGGCGGTTGCTTCGGGCAAGACGGTGACATAGGGCCGCAATGCCTCGATGGTCTCTTCGGTGATGTCGGCGAGGCCTTCCAGGTCGTCCACCGACCGGATCATGGGAGCGCTGGGCCCATGGCCGCTGACCGACTCCCCGTTGGCATCGGCGCCCGTGGGCGAGGCGCCGCCGGAGGTCTCCGACGTGGCCGGTGCCGCCTGGGCGCTGGCGATCCGCAAAGCGATGCGGGGCGCCAGGCTTGCCGGCAGGCCAAGCATCGTGCACAGGCGCTCCAGCGCAGCGACTTCCGTCGGTTGCGGCACGCCATCTTTCGCGAGGTTGCGCAGATTGTATTTGCCCTGTTCATCTTCGATGCGCCCCGAAAAAAGCGCGACGCGGTCGTCGCCGGGGCGAGTGACCCGGGTGTCGGCCACTGGGGTCGCCCACAGCTCGCCGAGGCGGGTAGTGCTATTGCGGCGCGCGTCTTCCCTCAGTACGAGGCGCGCCCAGTCGAGGCCGCCCTGGAGCAGCCAGCGCGCCTGGATGCGGGCCTGTTCGTTCTCCACGGCGCGTACCGCGGCGGCCTGTCGCTGGAACAGCCCGGTGACCAAGACCGCGACGGCCGTGACGATCAGCAGGGCGCTGACGACGGCCATGCCCTGCTGGCGGCGGGGAGCGTGTGTGCGCGCATTCATTCCAGCACCACCACCCGGCGATAACGCTCCAGGCGTGCCGCGGTGCGGCGCTCGGCGGAAATCTCGAGGCCGGTGAATGCGGTGCCCGTTGCGGGAAACGGCGGGTTGACCCAGCCTTGCCCGGGCGCCCAGGCGCGGATGGCGAACCGCGTGATGCCGTCGAGAATCGCGGCGCCGTCGCCGGCGGGCGGCAGCGGATACTGGCGGGCGGACTTGCCGGCCGCGCGGCGCAATATCGCGCCGTCCAGGAACCACACCACGCGCTGCCATGCCGCGGGGTCGCCGGCGTCGCTGCGGATGATCTCGAGCGTGGCCGAGGCATCCGCCGCTTCCTTGAACGTGATGCGCAGGCTCTGCGGCAGCGTGGGGGCTCCGGGCCGTTTGGCGTTGCTCGGGACGCCGTCATCCAGCAGCGTATCAGGCGCCCGCATGGCGAGGTCCCGTTCGATCTGGCCCAACATGCGGATGGTGCTTTCCACCTCATCTGCGTCCGAGGCGAGCCGCCGCTGCAAGGCACTGACGTTCTCCAGGCCTCGCCACGAGATAATGGCGACCACCGACATCAGGGCGATCGCCACCAGGACCTCGATCAAGGTGAAGCCGGCTTGCGCGCGCTTCATGGCAAGGCGCTCAGGAAACCGTTGACCTGGGCAAGCACTCTGTCCGGCTCGCCCTCCGGATAGACGCGGATCATCACCTGGCGGATGTTGTTGTTCTCCGAATTGGTGAAGACCCGTTCGCATTGCAGCGCCAGCGGGCCCTGGGGGCAGGCTTCCGTTTGCCGCCCCGGGCTCGGCATGACGCGGGCGAGGCGCAGCTCGGCCAGCTGGTTTTCGGCTTCGACCAAGGCCAGCGACTTGGCCCGCAGCGCCGCGTTGTTCTGGCCTATCATGCCGACGGCCCGTACCGAGGCAGCCAGCGCCACGCCCACGATGGCGAGCGCCACGAGCACCTCCACCAGGGTGAAGCCGGCTTCATCGGACCGCATAGCGTCCCGCCTCGTCGCGCAGGATGGTCACGATGGCATCGGCGTTGCGCAGTTGGACGACCATGGGGCCGGGGATCCATTCGGAAGTGAATACGGGCGGGCCCGGAGGGTCCACCTGGACGGTCACGGGGCCGTCGGTCCAGCGTCGCGGCTTGAGCAGTTCGTCGTGCTCGAACGTCTCGAGGGTATAGACCGATGTGCGCCGGGCCAGCAGGGAGCCGGGAGTCAGTACGCGTGCTCGGCGCACGAAGCGGTAGCCTTCTTCGTTGGCTTCCCAGGTGATGCGCCGGCCGTCGGCGCGCACTTCGCCTTGCGCCACGGAAAACAGCTGCGCCAGGCGTTCCGCGTCGTCGCGCAGCAGTTTGCGGCGGTCGGGAAAGGCGCGGATGGTGACGGCCGCTGCGGCGATGCCGATGATCACGACCACTACCATCAGCTCGATCAGCGTGAATCCGCGCGCACGTCGGGCGGGCGCGCGGCTTTCCCCCGCCCGGCCCTCGGCGGCGAGTTCAGAGATCCCAGGATCCAATGTCCGCATCGGCGTTTTCGCCGCCGGGCTGCCCGTCGGCGCCCAGCGAGAATACGTCTACGTCGGCACCATGTACGCCGGGATTGAGGTATTGGTACGGATTGCCCCAGGGGTCGGTGGGCAGGCGATCGAGGTACTGCCTCCAGTTCGGGGGCACCTGGCCGGTAGTGGGGCGTTCCACCAGTGCCCGCAGGCCTTGTTCCGTGGTGGGGTAACGGCCGTTGTCCAGGCGATAGAGCTTGAGCGCCTGCATGATGCCGGAGATGTCTTGTTTGGCGGCCACTGCGCGTGCTTGGTCGGGGCGGTCCAGCACCCGCGGAACCACCAGCGCCGCGAGAATCCCCAGGATGACCACGACGACCATGATTTCGATGAGGGTGAAACCCGCTTGGCGTCGGGGCCGAATAGAGTGTGACCGTGTCACAGCGTAAACTCCGTATCGTAATTTGGCGGCACTATTATCGCCGCTTTGCGTGACAATTCATGGTGTGGGTATCCCTGTCGTAAGCGGGGCACCGCGTGAAAGTCATGATTTGCCGTGTTTTCACGGTTTCAGCCGGAGTGTCCGATGCGGGTAACCCCTAATCTTCCCAAGGTGGTCGCCATCGTTGCGATGTTGCTCTTCGCGGCGGGCGTGGGCGTGTGGGGTGCCATCCTGCTGGCCCCGTCCCCGCCGCCCCCCCCCCCCCCCCCCCGTGGGGGGGGGTGTGGTTAAAACAAAAA
>NZ_JADGHH010000120.1 GCF_019689535.1 Pigmentiphaga sp. | reverse complement strand
CCCCCCGGGGGGGGGGCCCACCGGGGGGGGGGCCGGGGGCACCATAGGCGCAGCGGTGGTGGCGGCTTCGCCCCCGGACGGCTACACCATTCTCCTGACGAGCCCGCCCATGGTCACGGTCGCGCCGCTGCTGCTCAAGAACCTGCCCTATCACGCGATCAATGACTTCACCGCGATCGGTACCTTGGTCACGACGCCGAACATCCTCGTCGTCAACAATGACATTCCCGTCAAGACGCTGGCCGAGCTCGGAACCTATGCCAAGGGGGAAGGCAGGAACAAATTGAGCTTCGCTTCCGCCGGCCCGGGAAGCACGGGCCACCTGTCGGGCCAGATACTCCAGAATGCGATGGGATTCGTCATGACGCACGTGCCGTATAAGTCGTCGGGCCTGGCGTTCCCGGATGTGATCTCGGGACGGGTTTCCATGGTGTTCGATTCGCTGCCTTCTACGATCGGCTATGTGCGCGCCGGCCAGGTGCGTCCGGTGGTGGTGATGTCCAGCGAGCGCTCGTCAGTATTGCCCGACGTGCCGACTGCGATCGAAGCCGGCTATCCGGCTGCGACCATGAATTTTTGGATGGGCATCGAAGGCCCCGCCAATATGCCGCCCCGGATCGTCGAAAAGCTCAACGCGGCCATCCGCAAAGCGGTTGAGTCGCCAGAGCTGCGCAAGCACTTCACCTCGGTGGGCGCGGAACCGTTCCTGATCAGTTCGGCCGAGTTCACGGAACTGCGGAAGAAGGATGCCGAACGCTACCGAAAACTCGTCCGTGAAATGGGATTGGAGCGCGAGTGATGGGCCATACAGATAACAGCGGGCTTGCCGCGACGAAGAAGGGCGTAGGTGCGCGCCTGCGACGCAAAGAGGACTGGCGGCACTTGCGTGGGCGCGGGCGGTTTGTAGGGGACATCCGCATGCCGGGGATGCTCGAGGTGGCCTTTGTGCGCAGTCCATGCGCCCATGGCAAGTTGCGCGAGATCGTCGTGCCGGATGAATATCGCGACCAAGTCTTCACCGCGCGGGATTTTCCCTCGGTCAAGCCTATCGTCGCAGTGCCCAAGATCGACGGCTTCAAGTATTCCGAGCATCCGCCGCTGGCGACAGACCGCGTGCGCTTTGCCGGAGAGCCTGTCGCGATGGTGGTGGCGCCGACCCGGGCGATGGCCGAGGACATCGCCGATTCGGTCATGCTCGACATCGAGGAGCTGCCTGCCGTGGTCGATGCCGAAGCGGCCACCCGGCCGGGCGCGCCACTGATCTGGGAAGCGTGGGGCGATAACGTCTATGTTGCCCGCAGCACGGAAGTCGGCGATCTGGAAGAGGCCCGGCGCAAGGCCGCGGTGGTCATCGAACGAGAGTACCGAATGAACCGCCAGTCGGCCGTCCCGCTCGAAGGCCGGGCGATCCTGGCCGCGTGGGACCATCGCCTGGACGAGCTGTGCATCTATACGGGCAGCCAGTCGCCGCACCAGCTGCGCGTCGGCATGGCGCAGACGCTGGGCATCGACGAGCGCCAGCTGCACCTGATCGCGCCCGACATGGGCGGTGGGTTCGGCGCCAAGCGAGTCCTTTATCCCGAGGAGCTGATGGTGGCGGCGCTGGCGCTCAAGCTCAAGCGGCCGGTGCGCTGGCTCGAGGACAAGCGCGAACATCTGCTGAGCGCCATCCATTGCCGGGAACACCACCACAAGGTCAAGGCCTATGCCGACGAGCGTGGGCGCATCCTGGGCCTCGACGTCGAAGTGTACGTGGACGCAGGCGCGTACTCCCATTGGCCCAACAGTCCGTTCATGGAAACGGGCATGGTGGTCAAGAACATTCCCGGTCCCTACGTCGTGCCGAGCTACCGCTGTCGCAGCTATACCGTGGCTACCAACAAGTCGCCCATCGGTGCCTATCGGGGCGTGGCCCGGCCCGCCGCCTGCTTCACCATCGAGCGGACCATCGATGAGATCGCCCATGCGGTCGGGCGCGAGCCGTGGGAGGTGAGGATGGAGAACATGGTTCCTGCCGAGGCCATGCCCTACCGCACCATCACCCAGCTGCTCTTCGACAGTGGCAATTACGGTGAGTCGGTGCGGCGCGTGGTCGAACTCATCGATTTGCCCGGCATCCGCGCGCGCCAGAAGCAGGGCGAGCCCGACGGCCGCCTCGTCGGCGTGGGGCTGGCCTCGTTCACCGAGCAGACGGCGCATGGCTGTGGCGAGTGGGTGTCGCGCGGTACGCCGGTGATCCCGGGCTATGAAACCGCCACCGCACGGATGATGCCAGACGGCTCCCTCATGCTCATGGTGGGCATCGTGTCGCACGGGCAGGGGCTGGAGACGGCATTGTCCCAGGTCGCCCATGAGGAGCTGGGCATTGATCCCGAGCGGGTGTCCGTGCGGCACGGCGACACCCAGATCTCGGCCTTCGGCATGGGAACTTTCGCTTCGCGCAGCATGGTCATGTCGGGCGGGGCCGTCGCACGCGCATGCCGGCTGCTGCGCGCCAAGATGGCGGCGATCGCCGCCCATGCCCTCAAGTGCGAGGTCGAGTCGCTTCGCTTCGAGGATGGGCGCGTCCACGGCCCGAACGGCTCCATGGGGTTCGAAGAGATCGGGCGCATCGCCCACCTGCGGCAGGAAGCGTTGCCTCCGGGCATGGAGCCATTGCTCGAGGTGACGACGACCTACGAGCCGCAAATCGACACGGGCGTGTTCACCTATGCCACACATGCCGCCGTGGTGGCCGTGGATCCGGACACCGGAAAAGTCGACGTCCTGGATTACGCCTGCGTCGAAGATTGCGGCACCGTGGTCAATCCCATGATCGTCGACGGCCAGATCATCGGGGGCATCGTGCAAGGCATCGGCACGGCGCTCTATGAAGAGATTCCGTTCGACGAAAACGGCCAGCCCTTGGCCACCACCCTGGCCGATTACCTGATGCCTGGGGCACCCGAGGCACCGTCCATCCGGATCGGCCACATGGTGACGCCCACCCCCCACACGGAGTACGGCATGAAGGGGATGGGGGAGGGAGGCGCCATTCCGCCTCCCGCTGCCATCGCCAACGCCGTGCGCGACGCGCTGCGCGGCATCGGCGCCGAGCTGAACGAAACCCCCATGACGCCTCAACGGGTGCGCGCCGCAGTCGTCGCGGCACGTGCGCGCGCAGCGCAGGCGGCCGGGGTTCCGAGCGCGCAGGAGGTGGTGCAATGAAAGCGGCGCCATTTTCTTATCGGCGGGCACAGACGCTGGAGGAAGCCTTGCTCGCCGGCGGAGAGAACGCCCGGTTCCTCGCCGGGGGGCAGTCCCTGCTGCCGATGATGAACCTGCGCGTCACCTGGGCCGATACCGTCGTCGACTTGTCTACGCTGGAGGAGCTCAGGCGCTGCAGGCGTGAAGGCGACCGGGCGTTCATCGGCGCAGGCGTGACGCACGCCATGATCGAAGACGTCCGGATCGACGATCCGTCGCGCGGCTATCTGCCGCACGTGGCGGCGGGCATCGCCTATCGGTCGGTGCGCAACCGCGGGACGCTCGGGGGAAGCCTCGTCCATGCCGATCCCGCTGCCGACTGGCCCACGGCGCTGCTGGCGCTTGGCGCGGAGGTGGCAGTAAAGGGGGCCGGCGGCGAGCGCCGCATGCCGCTGGCGGAGTTCCAGCGGGGGCTGATGGAGACGGCGCTCGAGGAAGGAGAGATCTTGACGGGGGTATCGGTGCCGGTGCTGTCGAGCCGCGCTCGCTGGAGCTACCTGAAGTTTTGCCGCAAATCGGGCGAGTTCGCCCATTCCATCGCCGCCATGGTGTGCGATCCCGAGCGTGGCCTGGGAGAGGCGGTATTGGGCGCCGCCGCCGACAAACCGCGCCGGCTACCGCGGCTCTCGGCGCTGCTTGCGGCCGGCGAACGCCCGGGAGGCACCGAGCTCACCCAGGCGGCGGACGATGACGTGCAGGAGGTCACCGGCCTGGAGCGCGCTTCCTACCCCTTCCATTTGCATCGGACCATGATCTTGCGCGCGTGGGCGCGGTTAAAGGAGCTCGCATGAAACTTGCTTTGACAGTCAACAGGGCGCCAGTGACAGCAGAAGTCGAAGATCGGCTGTCGCTGGCGGATTTCCTGCGCGACCACTGCGGGCTGACGGGCACGCACCTGGGATGCGAGCACGGCGTATGCGGCGCGTGCTCGGTATTGCTGGACGGCGAGCCGGTGCGGGCATGCATCACGTTGGCGGCTGCGGTCGATGGGCGGGAAGTAACCACGATCGAGGGGCTCGACGACGATGCGTCAATGGCTGTCATCCGTGAGTGTTTTTCTGAGGCGCATGGACTCCAGTGCGGTTTCTGCACGCCCGGCATGGTCATCATGGTGCGCGATGCACTCGCCCGGGGCAGGTGCGAATCGGAAAGCCAGGTCCGCCAGGAACTGGCGGGCAATTTGTGCCGCTGTACTGGATATGCCGGAATCGTCAAGGCCGCGCTCCTGGCACGAGATCGTCTGAACGCCGCGGGCGCTCCGGCGCCTTCTTCCCAACAGAAGGAAGCGTCGTTGCCATGAATATCACGGGGGAACGTTTATTGGCGGTCGAGGAGCGGATCGTCTGGGACAGCCTTTTCGATCCATCCGTTCTGCAGCAGTGCATACCGGGTTGCGAGTCCGTGGAGCGCGCAGGCGAGGCCTGCTATAAAGCGGTGGTAGTCATGTCCATCGGGCCGGTCAAGGCGCGGTTTTCCGGCTCTGTATCCATTGCGGATGCGCAGGCGCCCGCGCGCTGCCGCTTGCTGTTCGAAGGCAGCGGCGGCGCGGCGGGGTTGGCCAAGGGGAGCGCCGATGTCGCGCTGGAGCAGGCTGACGGCGGGACCCGCTTAACCTATGATGCCCAGGCCCAGGTCGCCGGTAAGCTCGCCCAGGTGGGCGCCCGGCTTATCGAAGGCGTGGCGAGGAAGCTCGCGGGTGAGTTTTTCGACCGTTTCGAGGCGGTCGTCACGGCAAGGTAGACCTGACCCGCCCACGCCGCCAGGCGGGGGCTTGGCCCCGCCTTGCGTTTACGAGTCCAGGCCGGCATGCGGTGTCTTCCGGGAGTTCGCCGTCATGAGAAAGCTGTCTCTGCGTCACCTGCGATGTTTCGTCGCCATTGCCGACACCGGCTCGTTCACGTTGGCGGCGGCGCGGCTTTTCCATACGCAATCGTCGCTGACCGCCACCATCCAGCAGTTCGAGGAGGCGGTCGGGCTCAAGCTCTTCGACCGCACCACGCGCCGCGTCGTGATGACGGAGGACGCGGCGCGGTTCAAGCCCGTGGCCGAGCGCATCCTGCGCGATTTCGACAACGCCATCGGCGATCTGCAGGCGATTGCCAAGAGCCAGCGCGGGCATGTCCGCATCGCCGCGGCGCCCTCGATGATCATCCAAATATTGACGCCGGCGCTGGCCGAGTTCCGCCGGGCCTATCCGTCCATCACCGTGTCGGTGCGCGACGGTGGCTCCGACAAGATCGAGCGGGCAGTGCTCGAAGGCGAGGTCGATTTCGGCCTGTGCAGCCGGCTCAATAATTATCCCGAGCTGGATTACGTGCCCATCCTGGCCGATCCGTTCGGCGTCATTTTCCCCAACGACCACCCGCTCGCCCTCACCAACGGCCCCATCAAGTGGTCGGACTTGGCCGGCTACGACTACATCGGCTTGACCGGAGATACCGGCATAGGCGCTTTCCTGGAAACCCATCCGGAGCTCGGCCTGCACGAGAAAACGAAGCTCTACGACCACGTCTCCAGCACCAATTCCCTTTACGCCATGTTGGGCCTGGGCGGCAAAATCTCGGTCGTCCCCTCCCTGGCCGCGCAGGCCAGCCCGCTGAATGAATTCAAGTTCCGCGAATTGTGTGAACCGCGCATCACCCGGGAAATCTGCCTCATTACCCGCCATCTGCGCTCATTCTCGGTCAATACCCGGCGGATCCTCGAGGTGCTGATCGACACGGTGCGCCAGGCCAGGCACCTGAACGGTGTCGAAGTCATCCTCGATGACAGCTGCCCCGTCCTCGATCCCCCGGACGGGGAGGAGGGGGCGGCTGGGCGCCCCGCTGTGGGCATCCGGGAGGCGGTCGCCAGCGTGTGATGCTTGCGGGCGCGGTTTCCTTTGCACTTATCCACTCTGCGCTAAAATGTGAAACATTGCCTTCGCCCTGCGTGACTGGCGATTCGAGCGACCCGGCGGCAGCCGGTCGCTGAGTGGGCTACCACAAGGAAGCGCAGGGTTTGGGCGAGGTCCTGGCCCCGCTCCCGCGGGTTGGGGCTTCTCCCCCGCCGTTCGCCTGGGCAGCCGTTAGGCAGGTTCGCAGATCGCGCATCCCCGTGTCGTCGTTCGATCCGGAAAATGCGCGGTTTTCGCAAATTCGGCTGGCCGGTCTCGTCACGACATGCCGGTTGGCCCGCTCTGCACAGGAAAAGGAAACCCGTCATGTTCGACCGCAGCCGCACTCTCGCCCAGACCGATCCCGAGCTCTGGTCCGCCATCGAGCTGGAAAACCAGCGCCAGGAACAGCACATCGAGCTGATCGCCTCGGAAAACTACGCCAGCCCGGCCGTCATGCAGGCCCAGGGCACGCAGCTTACCAACAAATACGCCGAGGGCTACCCGGGCAAGCGCTACTACGGCGGCTGCGAGTTCGTCGACATCGTCGAGCAGCTCGCCATTGATCGCGCCAAGCAAATCTTCGGGGCCGACGCCGTCAACGTCCAGCCGAACTCCGGCTCGCAGGCCAACCAGGGTGTCTACATGGCCGTGCTCAAGCCCGGCGACACGGTGCTGGGCATGAGCCTGGCCGAAGGTGGCCACCTGACCCACGGCTCGCCGGTCAACGCCTCGGGCAAGCTGTATAACTTCATTTCCTATGGCCTGAACGCCCAGGAAGAAATCGATTACGACCAGGTTGCGCGCCTGGCGGAGCAGCACAAGCCCAAGCTCATCGTGGCCGGCGCGTCGGCTTATTCCCTGCGCATCGACTTCGCCCGGTTTGCCGAAATCGCCAAGGCGAACGGGGCGCTGTTCATGGTGGACATCGCCCACTACGCCGGCCTAGTCGCGGGCGGCGTGTATCCGAACCCCGTGCCGTACGCCGACTTCGTCACGTCGACTACCCACAAGTCGCTGCGTGGCCCCCGCGGCGGGCTGATCATGTGCAAGGCGGAATTCGAGAAAGCCGTCAACTCGGCCATCTTCCCCGGCATCCAAGGCGGCCCGCTGGAGCACGTGATTGCTGCCAAGGCCGTGGCGTTCAAGGAAGCACTGGACCCCTCGTTCAAGGAATACGCCGCGCAGGTCGTGGCCAACGCAAAGGTGATGGCCGAGACCCTGGTCGAGCGCGGTTTGCGCATCGTCTCGGGCCGGACCGAAAGCCACGTCATGCTGGTCGACCTGCGCGCCAAGGGCATTACCGGGAAAGAGGCCGAGCATGCGCTGGGGCAGGCCCACATCACGGTGAACAAGAACGCCATCCCCAACGATCCGGAGAAGCCTTTCGTCACGAGCGGCATCCGCGTCGGTTCGCCTGCCATGACCACCCGGGGCTTCAAGGAAGAAGAGGCACGCCTGACCGCCAACCTGATCGCCGACGTGCTGGACAATCCGCGCGACGAAGCCAATATCGCGGCCGTCCGCGAGCGCGTCAACGCCTTGACCGCCAAGTTCCCGGTCTATCGCTAAGCGCGGCGCATCATGATAGCCACCCACTTCCCGTGTCCCGGAGCCTTTCTTGAGGGGAGGCACCGGCGTACCGGAGAGGCCGGTCCTGCCGCGCCGGGAAGTGGGCGCCGCATCGCGTTCCAGGGATAGTGATCGGCTGGGCCATGGAGACTGGCATGCACCTCGTCTTGAGGGGGAGCTGCGCATGAAGTGTCCTTTCTGTCGTCACGATGACACCCAAGTGATCGACACCCGCGTACTCGAAGAGGGAAGCGCCATTCGCCGCCGTCGCCGCTGCACGAGCTGCGACCGGCGGTTTACCACTTACGAGCGCGTGGAGCTGTCGTTGCCGACCGTGGTCAAGCGCAACGGCAGCCGGACCGAGTACGACCAGCGCAAGCTGCGTGGCAGCCTCATGCTTGCGCTGCGCAAGCGGGCAGTCAGCGCCGATGCGGTGGACGCGGCGGTTGCCCGCATCGAGGAAGCCTTGATGACGAGCGGGCTGCGCGAGGTGCATTCGGAACGAGTAGGCGAGCTGGTCATGCAGGAGCTCAAGAAGCTCGACAAGATCGCCTACATCCGCTTTGCGTCCGTCTACAAAAGTTTCGAGGACGTAGACGAATTCACCGACGTGGTCCGCGAATTCCAGGGCCCCGTTCCTCCCGTCACGAAATCTTGATCCCTGATGCGATGCCCATGATGCCCGCCGACGCCGAACGCCCAGAGGACGCCGCTTGGATGCGGCGCGCGTTGGCCTTGGCAGAGGGCGCGCTCTACGCCACTTCGCCCAATCCCCGCGTCGGGTGCGTGATCGTGCGGGACGGCAAGGTGCTCGGCGAAGGTGCCACCCAGCCCGTAGGTGGGCCACATGCCGAAGTGTGCGCCTTGCGTGATGCGAGGTCGCGGGGTGAGTCGGTACAGGGCGCCACCGTGTACGTGACGCTGGAGCCATGCAGCCATTACGGCCGCACGCCGCCTTGCGTCGATGCGTTGATAGAGGCCGCGCCCGCACGCGTCGTGGTGGCCATGGGGGATCCCAACCCCCGCGTCGACGGCCAGGGGCTCGCCAAGCTGCGCGCCGCGGGGATCGCCGTGACGACTGGCGTGTGCTTGGACGACGCACTGGCGCTGAACCTCGGCTTCGCGGCGCGCATGAGCCGGGGAACGCCATGGTTGTGGGCCAAGATGGCTGCCACGCTCGACGGGCGTTCCGCATTGCCCAATGGCCGCTCGCAATGGATCACCGGCGAGGCGGCGCGCGCGGACGGCCATCATTGGCGCGCGCGCAGCTGCGCCGTGTTGACCGGCATCGGGACGGTACTGGCCGATGATCCACGCTTGGACGTGCGCCATGTGGAAACAGGCCGCCAGCCACGGAAAATCGTGCTGGACTCCCGCTTGCGCATCTCGCCCGGCGCCCGGCTGCTCGATGGTGCCGAAACGTGGATTTTCACCGCCGTCGAAGACGCCGGCAAGGCAGCGCAACTCGCACACCGGAATGCCCGCGTCATCTGCCTCCCGGACGGCAACGGCCGGGTCGACCTGCCCGCCATGATGCAATGGCTAGGCCAGCATGAAATCAATGAAGTGCACGCCGAGGCAGGTGCGCAGCTGACCGGCGCACTGCTCGAGGCCGGCTGCGTCGATGAGTGGTTGGTCTACCTTGCCCCCATGCTCGTGGGTGAGGGGGCAGGCATGGCCAAGCTGCCCGTGCTCGAGGATCTCGCCCAGGCGCGCCGCTTCGCATTCAACGACGTCGCGCGCGTCGGCGCCGACGTGCGCTTGCGGGCCCAGGACCCCGAACGCCTTGCCGCCGTCCGCGCGGCAGTGGCGTTGGGGGAGTGAGGAGGGGCAGATTGCGCGCTAGGGCACGCCCATTTTGCCGCGACGATGAGCGGTGACGGACTATTATGAACGCAGGCCTAAGGTACGGGAGAGCTCGGCAGCTTCTCGGACCAGCATTTCTCCGATCTCGCGGATGCGTTGCTCTGGAAGTCTTGCACTAGGTCCGAAGACTCCCAGCGAGCCAGCAACTCTGCCGCTATGGTTGAAGAACGGCGCAGCGATGGCGACCGCACCTTGTATTAGTTCGTCCTTGCTTATGGCATAGCCGCGTCGCTTGACCATATCGAGGTCTTCGACCGGGCGACTGACGTCCAGGCCTTGCGTGCGAGCGTAGTCAAGGCGGTCTTCTGCTGTTTCCCCGATGTTGGCCAGAATCGCGCGTCCGCTCGCGCCAACAGAAATTTTTTCTCGATAACCAATACCTCGCTTGAAGCTCAAGGGCTGCGTGCTTGGTAACTCCGCGATGCATAGGCGATCGCCGCCCTCCAGCACGAAAAGGGCCACCGTTTCTCCGGTCTCTTCCCGCAGTTTTTGCATGAGTGGTGCAGCGAGCGCAGCGAGATCCTGGCTCGAGCTCCACGCGTGTGCTAGCTGCCCAACCGCCGGTCCGAGGCGAAATTTCTGCGGGTCTCCCTCGGAAACGACAAAACCACGCTGCTCCAACGTATAGAGCAAGCGGTAAAGCGTCGGTCGGCTTAGGTCGACCCGTTTGAGCAACTGCCCCACTGTCAATTCGCAATCCGTCGCTGTAAAGGCCTGCAGGATTTCTAGGGCCCTGTCCACCGCTCGGACGCTATCCCCGAGCTTTTCTATTTCCGCCACACCTTTCCTCTCAAACAAATCGGCTGAATGCACATCGTAGCTGAGCAAGCGCTCAGGAATGGGCGGTTGACAACTTGATTTGTGTCCGTACAATGGACTTTATTATCATCTAGCGAACAATGTTAAGGAAGGTAGTGGAGTCATGAACAAAGAAATGTCGGAAATTCTCGTGCGCACAGGTCCTGGT
>NZ_JADGHH010000119.1 GCF_019689535.1 Pigmentiphaga sp. | reverse complement strand
CCGCCCGCCCCTGTTTTTTAAACCCCCCCGGGCGGGCCCCCCCCGCCCCCCCCCCCCGGGGGCCCCCACGGCCGCGCGAGGCACCGCTTAGTATCACGATGGCGTCGCTCATGTGGATCCCCGGGCGTCGCTAGACGCCTTGTTTCAGACTCGCCTCGATGAAAGCGTCAAGATCGCCGTCCAGCACCTTCTGGGTGTTGGAGATTTCAACGTTGGTGCGCAAGTCTTTGATACGGCTCTGGTCCAGCACGTAGGAGCGGATTTGGTGGCCCCAGCCCACGTCCGTCTTGGAGTCCTCGAGCTTTTGCTGCTCGGCCATGCGCTTGCGCATTTCCAGCTCGAACAGCTTGGACTTGAGCATCTGCATCGCTTCGGCGCGGTTGCGATGCTGCGAGCGGTCGTTCTGGCATTGCACGACGATTCCGGTCGGGATGTGGGTGATCCGCACCGCCGAGTCCGTCTTGTTGATGTGCTGGCCACCGGCTCCCGACGCGCGGAAGGTGTCGATGCGCAGGTCGGCCGGGTTGACCTCGACCTCGAACGAATCGTCCACCTCGGGGTAAACGAATACGCTCGCGAAGGAAGTGTGGCGGCCACCGGAGGAATCGAACGGGCTCTTGCGCACCAAGCGGTGCACGCCGGTTTCGGTGCGCAGGTAGCCGAACGCGTACTCGCCCTCGATCTTGATGGTGGCGGACTTGATGCCGGCCACTTCGCCTTCGGACTCTTCCAGCACTTCGGCCTTGAAGCCTTTGCGTTCCGCGTACTTGAGGTATTGGCGAAGCAGCATGGAGGCCCAATCCTGCGCCTCGGTCCCGCCCGCGCCGGCCTGGATGTCCAGGAAGCAGTTGAGCGGGTCGGCCGGATTGGAGAACATGCGGCGGAACTCCAGGCCGTTCACCTGCTCTTCGATGCGTTGGGCATCGGCGATGATGGATTCGAGCGTGGCGTCGTCATTGTCGGCGGCGGCCATCTCGAACAGTTCCGACGCATCGCGCAGGCTCGACTCGATTTCGTTGATGGTCAGGACGACGCCCTCGAGTGCCTTTTTCTCGCGCCCGAGCTCCTGGGCATGCTTGGGGTCGTTCCAGACGTCGGGGCTTTCTAGTTCCGCGTTGACGACTTGCAGGCGTTGATCTTTGGCGTCGTAGTCAAAGATACCTCCGTAAGGCCTGCGTCCTCTCGGAAAGATCCTTGAGTTGCGCTTCGAGTTGGTTGAGGCGTTCTGCTTCCATGCTGAATCCCGGTGATTTTTCGCGTAACCCGAAATTTTAGCCTAGTAATGCCGCGCGGCCCGGCTCCGCACGACGGTCAGGCAGCGGCGCCAACCGCGTGCTCGACCACCAGCTGCACGGAGACCATGCCGTTCCAGGAGTTCAGGGTGAGGCGGTAGGCCAGGTCCACCGCCGGAGGCAGGGCGTCTGCGTGACCGAACCAAATGGCGTCGAAGCGCTGGTGACCGCGCTCCAGCGCCAGCTTGAGATGTTTCTCGCCTACCAGGCGCTGGTTGCGCACGATGAACGAGTCCACGAAGACCGGTGCGGGAAAGCCCGCCCCCCATACCTGCTGTTCCAGCAGGGCGGCGACCTCCGCATTGGCGTACTCGGTTTCGAGGGAACCGTCGGTTTCGAGTTCCGGTTCGAACCGTGTCCGGCCGGTCAGCTCGCGCACGGCGGCATCGAACGCCGGCACGAAAGCGGGGAAGTCCCCTTCATGCAGGGTGAGCCCGGCGGCCATGGCGTGGCCGCCGAATTTGCGGATGAGGGAGGGGTAACGTTTCGAGACCAAGTCCAGCGCGTCGCGCAAATGCACGTCGGGCACCGACCGGCCCGAGCCGCGTAGCTCGCCGTTGCCTGCGGGCGCAAAAGCGAGGGTGGGGCACCAGAAGCGGTCCTTCAGCCGGGACGCTACCAAGCCGACGACGCCTTGGTGCCACGAGGGGTCGAATACACACAAGCTGGCCTGCGAAGCTGCGGGAACCACGTCGAGGGATGCCAAGGCCTGCTCGCGCATGCCGGCCTCGATCTCGCGCCGCTCGCGGTTCATGGCATCGAGCTCGCGCGCCAGCTTGAGGGCTTCCTCTTCGTCGTCGGTAGTCAGGCAGCGTATGCCTAGGCTCATGTCCGCCAGGCGCCCGGCAGCGTTGATGCGCGGACCCAGCGCAAAGCCAAGGTCGAAGGTGCTCGCTTCGCGAGGGTTGCGCCCCGCGACCGCGAATAGGGCACGCACGCCAGGCTGCATCCGACCCGCCCGTATGCGCTTGAGCCCTTGGGCCACCAGGAGGCGGTTGTTGGCGTCGAGACGGACCACATCGGCCACGGTGCCGAGCGCGACGAGATCCGTGAGCGCATCGAGGCGCGGGCCGTTCTCGGGCCCGAACGCACCACGTTGCCTGAGCTCGGCGCGCAGGGCAAGCAGCAAATAGAAGATGACGCCCACGCCCGCCAAGTGTTTGGACGGAAAGCCGCAGCCGGGCTGGTTGGGGTTGACGATGGCCAGGGCCTCGGGCAGGGCTTGGCCGGGGAGGTGGTGGTCGGTGATGATCACCTCGATGCCCACGCTGCGCGCGGCAGCCACGCCGTCGATGCTGGCTATGCCGTTATCCACCGTAATCAGGATGTCGGGCTTGCCGGCAGGGTGGGAGCAAGCTAGCTCGACGACGGCGGGCGACAGGCCGTAGCCGGTCTCGAACCGGTTGGGAACGAGAAAGTCGACCCGGGCTCCCATGGCGCGCAGCCCGCGCAAGCCCACGGCGCAGGCCGTGGCGCCGTCGCAATCGTAGTCAGCCACGATCAGCAACCGTTTGCGCGCGGCGATGGCGTCGGCCAGCAGCGCCGCCGCCCGCCCGGCATGCGTCAGCAAGGTCGGGGCGAGCATGGCGGACCAGTCCGGCGCGGTTTCCGTCGGCGCGCTTACGCCGCGGGATGCCCAGAGCCGGGCCAACAGGGGATGGATGCCAGCCCGTTCCAGCCGCCGCAAGGCGTCCAGGTCGGGCCGGCGGGTCAGGATTCTCGGGGCAGCCACCAGCTTTTCCAATCGTGTCGATGTGACGGCAGCCAACGCAGCAGCGCCGGCCGCCGGTCCAGGTCCAGCGTTACCAGCCGGGTGCGGCCGGGCAGCACCAGCGTCAGGCGCTGCAGGGCCCCGCTGCGGAGCATGCGCGCCGTGGGGTCGAACCAGTCCCGCTCCAGGCGCGCGGCGGCATCGAGCCAGGCGCGCCAGTCGTCGTTGCGCTCGGGCGCGGCGAAATCGGACAGCTCGGCCAGCGCCCCGGGCTGTGGCGCTTCCGCGCGGCGCCAAGGCAGTCCGGCGCGTTGCGCCAGGGCGCGCACCCACGCCTGGCCCCCCATTAGTAGGTCGGGACGTCCGTCCGGCCAAGTGGGCTGCCATGGCCGGGAGCCGCCGTGCAGCCACAACGTGTTGACTGGCGGCAGTCCGCGGGCCTCGCGGGCTTGGTTCACCGGCGACTCATGCCAGGCCATCTGGATTTCATTGGCGAGCTTGCGCCAGGGTCGGGTCTCGATCGTCCTCGGCCACCAGGCGTCGAGGGGCGAGCCGGCGACGGCGTCCGGCGTGCCGCTGTGCTGGGCGCCGCCCGCCGGCAGCTCAAGCCGCCAACGTCGTTCGTCGAGCATGGCGGCGCGGGCACCGTGGGCCTCGAGTGCGGGCTGGGCGGCCGCCAGCAGCGCCCGGCCTTCTTCCGGCGTCGTGTCGAGGTGCGCCGGGTCGGTCAGGACGGGCCCGTCGCGGCCAACCTGGACGTAAGCGAGCTCGGCAAGCCAGACGGGTTCGTCCGCCGGGGCATCTTCGGCCAGCAGCGCGGCGAGCCCGGCGCCGAACTTGCCATCGCGAGGCTCGTGGCCGGCCCGCCGCAGCCACCAGTATTCGAGCGCGGTGCAGCCGTGCTCGAAAGGGTCGAATTCTTCTTCGGACGGTCGCGCGGCCGATAGCCAGGCACTGAGGGTGGGCGCCGATCCGGCCAGCTGCGGTGCCAGTTCTGGCGCGATGCGAGCTTCGGTCAGCAAGCCGGGGAGCAGCAGGGTCAGCGTAGCGGTTTTTGCAGTCACGGCTCGGCCAAGGGTTGGAAGGCGCCCTTGCGGGCGGGATGACGGCCGGTATTGTAGGGGTTGGCGCGCAACGCATGGCGGGCCCCGCCATCTGCCATAATACGCGCGTGCTCAAAATACCCTACGAACTCTGGATAGGCTGGCGCTATACGCGCGCCGGCCGCGGGCGGCGTCGAGATCGCTTCATTTCCTTCATTGCCGCCAGTTCGATGGCCGGCATAGGCTTGGGCGTGGCCGCGCTGATCATCGTGCTTTCCGTCATGAACGGCTTCCAGAAAGAAGTGCGGGACCGCATGCTGTCAGTGCTGCCCCACATCGAAATCTTTCCGGTGAGCGGGGAACGCGGCGCGGCGTTGGCCAACTGGCAAGAGCTCACCGCGCTCGCCAAGAAGAACGACGAAGTCCTGGCAGGTGCCCCCTATGTGGCGGCGCAGGCGATGATCGCCCGCGACCAGATGCTGCGTGGCGTGCAAGTGCGCGGCATCGACCCACACTCCGAGCGCGAGGTCTCGGACGCGGCACGGCAGATGGTGGCAGGCTCGCTCGACGCTTTGCAGTCTGGCGCCTACGGCGCGGTGTTGGGCCGCGCGCTGGCGCAATCCCTGGGCGTAGGCCTGGGCGACCCCATCCTCATGCTGGCGCCCCAAGGGTCCGTGACGCCCGCCGGCTTTACGCCTCGCATGCGCCAGTTCACGGTGGTTGGCATGTTCGAGGCCGGCCATTACGAATACGACTCCAGCCTCGTGTTCCTGAACGTGGACGATGCCGCGCGGCTGTTCCGCGACAGTGGCATCGGCGGGGTGCGGCTGCGCATCGCCGACATGCAAAAGGCGCCGCAGGTTGCGCGCGAGCTGGGGAAGACGCTGCCGCCGAACCTCGCGGCCGCCGACTGGTCGCGCAACAACCGCACCTGGTTTGCCGCGGTGCAGACGGAAAAACGCATGATGTTCCTCATCCTGACGCTGATCATCGCGGTGGCGGCCTTTAATCTGCTGTCTTCGCTGGTCATGGCGGTGAATGACAAACAGGCCGATATCGCGATCTTGCGCACCCTGGGAACGACGCCCGGCGAGATCGCGCGCATTTTCGTAGTGCAAGGCGCGCTGATCGGGGTCATCGGCACGCTGCTCGGCGTGGCGGGCGGCGCCCTGGTGGCGTACAACATCGATTTCATCGTGCCCGCCATCGAGCGGGCGCTCGACATCGAATTCCTGCCGCGCGACATTTATCTCATTACCGAGCTGCCCTCCGATCCCCGTTTGTCTGACATCCTTTCCATCGGGGTGACGTCGCTGGTGTTGTCGTTCCTGGCCACGCTGTATCCCAGCTGGCGCGCTTCGCGCCTGCAACCGGCGGAGGTGCTGCGCCATGACTGAGCCACGCGTGGTGCTGGAAGGGCGGGGAATCTCCAAGACCTACGTCGAGGGCGAGGCCCAGGTGACCGTGCTGCGTGGCGTGGACCTGACAGTTCGCCAGGGGGAAATGGTGGCCTTGGTGGGCGCGTCGGGGTCCGGCAAGAGCACGCTGCTGCACGTCCTGGGATTGCTCGACCACCCTACGTCGGGCGAAGTCTTGCTCGACGGGCAGGCCGTGGCCGGCTTCAACGAAAAACAGCGCAGCCTGGCGCGCAACCGCAGCCTGGGGTTCGTCTATCAGTTCCACCACCTGCTGCCCGAGTTTTCGGCCTTGGACAACGTCGCCATGCCTCTCGTCGTGCGCCGGATGGACCGTGCCCAGGCGCGCAAGGCGGCGGCGGAAATGCTCGAGCAGGTGGGTTTGGCCGCCCGCGCCTCGCATCATCCCGGGCAACTTTCGGGCGGCGAGCGCCAGCGCGTTGCACTGGCGCGCGCTTTGGTGACGCGCCCGCTATGCGTGCTCGCCGATGAACCCACGGGCAATCTCGATCGCCACACCGCGCGCGAAGTCTTCGGCTTGCTCAAGCGCTTGAACGAGCAGCTCGACATGGCGTTCGTCATCGTCACCCACGACGCCGAGCTCGCTGCCTTGGCAGACCGCCAGTTACGCATGGCTGACGGCGTGTTGGCCGGCTGACTGGCCGTCCATGCGCCGGGGATACCGGTGCGTTCGGTTTGGGCGGTAAAGTGCGCTTATGCTGATCGACACCCATTGCCATCTCGATGCCGCGGAGTTCGATGCGGATCGCCGGGAGGTCGCACGCCAGGCCCGGGAGGCGGGCGTGCGGGCCATCGTCATTCCGGCCGTTGCACGGGAGAACTTCGAGGCGGTGCGCGAACTTGCACACGAAATCGACGGCGCCTATGCGCTGGGGATACACCCCATGTATGTGCAGCATGCGCAGGAGGGCGACCTCGACCGCTTGCGCGAGGCCGTGATGCGCGCGTTCGATGATCCGCGCTTTGTCGCCGTCGGCGAAATCGGATTGGATTTCTTCGTGGCGGAGATCGCCAGCGGCCTCGAGCGGGAGCGGCAGGAGCATTTCTATCAAGTGCAGCTCAAGCTTGCCGCCGAGTTCGGTTTGCCGGTGTTGCTGCACGTGCGCCGTTCGCAGGATGTGTTGCTGAAGTATCTGCGCCGCATCGACGTGCCAGGCGGCATCGCCCACGCGTTCAACGGCAGCCGCCAGCAGGCCGACTTGTTCGTGCAGCGTGGTTTCGCCCTGGGCATGGGGGGCGAAATGACGTACGAACGATCGCGCAACATCCGGCGCCTCGCCGGCGAGATGGAATTGTCCGCCTTGGTGCTCGAAACCGACGCGCCGGACATCCCGCCGGCATGGCTGCCCCGCGACGATAGGCGCAACGCCCCCGCCGAACTGCCTCGCATGGCGCAGGTGCTGGCCGGGCTGCGGGGCGTGTCCGTCGACGCCATCGCCGCGGCGACCACCGCCAACGCCTGCCGCGTGCTGCCGCGCCTGGGGGCGCTGCTCGGGGCCGGTTGAGCCGACCGTGCCAGGTCGCCTAGGTCGCTAAGGTCCTAGCGCGAGCTGTTCCTCCACCTTCGCCCGCCTACCATTGCTGCCTTGGGCCAGGGAGGGGGCATGTTCCGCATCGCGTTGGTGGCGTTCGTGGCAGGCACCGCGAGTACGCACGTCTTGCCTTCGGTGCCGCCCGCGTGGGCCGCGGCGGTCGGCGGCGTCGCGTCATGCGCGGCTTGTGCCGGTTGGCTGCGATGGGCGCGGGGTGCCCGGCGCGCCGGGCACTGCTTGCTCGCCTTGGCGGTGGCGGGATGGGTTGCCGGGGCGGCCCTGGCGCTGGTTCGCATTGACCTTCGCCTGCAGGATTGCCTTGCGCCCGAACTCGAAAACGTGCCGCTGAGGCTGGACTTCCTGGTAACCGGCCTGGCGACCGGCACGGCCCGCGGGCAGCGCTTCGATGCGCGAGTATTGCGGGCGCCCCCCGGCGTGCCCGAGCGCGTGCAATTAGCCTGGCATGGCGCGCCGGCCCAAGTCGTGCCCGGGCAGGTCTGGCGGGCAGCGGCCGTGCTCAAGCAACCTCACGGCAACCTCAATCCTCACGGTTTCGACTATGAAGCGTACTTGTTCGAGCATGGCTTCCGCGCCACGGGAACCCTGCGCGGGCAGCCGCGCTTACTGGAAGATAGCCCCGCCGCGGATTTTGGGGTGCTCGTACAGCGCATGCGGCATGCGAGCCGGGAGGCGTTGCGGGGTGCGCTGGGCAGCCTGCGCTATGGTCCGGTGCTGGTCGCGCTTGCCATCGGCGACCAGGCGGGGGTGGACCGGCACGATTGGGACACCTTCGGCCGCACCGGCATCACGCATCTCGTCTCGATCAGCGGATTGCACGTGACCATGCTCGCCGCGCTGGCCGGTGGGCTGGTATTGCAGACCTGGAAGTCCTGCCGCTGGCGCGGGGTGCGGCTGGCCGAGCGCATGCCCGCGCAGGTGACGGCCGCCGCGGCCGCGCTGCTTGTCGCCTGGTTCTATTGTCTGCTGGCGGGATGGGGCGTACCGGCCCGGCGGACCTTCTTCATGCTGGCGACGGTGGCGATCGCCGCCGTCTTGCGTTTGCCGCTATCCGGATCCCGCGTGTTGTCCGTCGCCGCGGCGCTCGTATGTGCGCTCGATCCGTGGGCGCCGCTCGCCCCTGGGTTTTGGTTGTCCTTCGGCGCGGTGGCCTTGCTGGTGGTGGCGGGCAGTGGGCGCTGGCGGCGTCGGCGCGAAGGGGCGGCGCGGCCCGCATGGCGTAAGCGGCTACCGGAGGTCGTGCGCGAAGGCGCCCGGGCGCAGGCGGTGCTCACGATAGGGATGCTTCCTGCGCTTGCCCTGTTATTCCACCAGATATCGCTGGTATCGCCGCTGGCCAATGCCCTCGCCATTCCCGTCGTCAGCGCCGTGGTGACGCCGCTTGCGCTCGGGGCGCTGGCTCTGTGCATGGTGCCCGGGCTCGAAGGCGCCGGAACGCTGTTGGCTGAGGTGGCTCACTTTGCGTTCGCATGGTTGATGGAGGCGGTGCAGTGGCTGGGTGAGGCGTCCTTCGCCACGCATGCGGTGGCGGCGCCGCCGTGGTCGCTCGCCGCGCTGGCGATTGCCGGGGCCCTGTGGACCCTCCAGCCGCGCGGGCTGCCAGGGCGCGGGCTGGCTTTGGCGCTGCTCCTGCCCATGCTGCTTTACCGGCCGGCGCGGCCGGAGGTCGGTGGCTGGCGCCTTACCCTGCTCGATGTCGGGCAGGGAAGCGCCATCGTGATTGAAACCCATGGCGCGACGCTACTCTTCGATACCGGCCCCCGCTATGGTGATTCGGCCGATGCCGGGTCGCGGGTCATCGTCCCGTACCTGCGTGCCCGCGGCGTGCGCAAGTTGGACCACCTCATCGTGTCGCATGCGGACGACGACCATGCTGGTGGCCTGGCTTCGATCCAGGACGTGCTTCCGGTGACGCGGCTGCATGCGTCGTACGAGCTCGCCCCGGCGGCGCGCAAGGGGGCAGAGTTTTCGCGCTGCGCGGCCGGGCAGCAATGGACGCTGGACGGCGTGGAGTTTTCTTTCCTTCATCCGCAGGCCTTGCCCGACCGCGTCCCCGCGCGCGAACGCAATGCGCACAGTTGCGTCCTGCGGGTGCGCGGCGCGCACCATACGGCGCTACTGACGGGCGATATCGCCGCGGCCCAAGAGGCCGTGCTGGCGGGCCGCGCAGATCTTGCCGCCGACGTGGTCTCGGCGCCGCACCACGGGTCGCGGAACTCATCGAGCCGTGCACTGGTCGCCGCGGCCGGCGCAGCGCACGTGGTGGCGCAGGCGGGGTACCTGAACCGCTACCGGCATCCGCATCCGCTGGCGATACGGCGCTGGGAGTCGTCGGGAGCGGTGTTTCACCGTACCGACGTCCACGGCGCGGTCGTATTCGTCTCTGCGGCCTCGGGGCTGCGTGCGATGCGAGAGCGGGAGCGCCGGGCACGGTATTGGCATGCGAGGCCCCCTTGAAGTGCGCGGCTGCGCGCCGCGGCCCGGAGACATCTCTCGTTACAATCCCGCTTTCGGTTTTTCCCCGAGGGTCCTGTTCCATGAAACGAGGCAATGTGCCCGATGCGGGCGAGCCACGCCTGAAGTACGTCACCTGTCTGAGTCCGGCTGGGCTGCATCGCATGGCGTATTGGGAATGGGGCGATCCCGAGAATGATCGGGTCCTGGTCTGCGCGCATGGGCTGACGCGCAACGGGCGAGATTTCGACGTACTTGCGCGGCGCATGGCCGATCGTTACCGCGTCGTATGCCCCGACGTGGTCGGCCGGGGGCAGTCGGACTGGCTGAGCAATTCCGCGTATTACACGATCCCGCAATACGTGGCCGACATGATGCCGCTGCTGGCCCGCGTGCAAGCGGAAACCCTGCACTGGTTCGGCACCTCGATGGGCGGGCTGATAGGCATGGCCTTGGCCGGGCTCCACGCTTCGCCCATCGACAAACTCGTGCTCAACGACGTCGGCCCCCACCTCGAGCCCCAGGCGTTAGCGCGCATCGGTCAATACGTGGGCAAGGCACCGGCGTTCGCCAGCTTCGACGAGGCCAAGGCATACGTTCGGACGGTGTCCGCCTCATTCGGCGATCATACCGACGAACAGTGGGACGCCCTGACGCGCCACGTGGTCCGCCAGCCCGACGAGCCGGGCGGCCGCTGGGTGATGCACTACGATCCCGCCATTGCCGAAGCGTTTGCGGCCATGGATCCCGCGGCGGCGATCACGGCCGAAGCGGCGCTATGGCAGGCCTACGCCAATATCGAATGTCCGATTCTCATCGTCCGGGGCGAACAGTCCGACCTGCTTTCCGTCGACACGGTCCAGCAAATGTTGGAACGCAATTCCCATGCGCGGCGCGTCGAGATCCCGGGCGTGGGCCATGCGCCGACGTTCATGACCGACGCACAGGTCGAGATTGCGGAACGTTTTCTCTTGACATCCTCCCCGGCCTGAAGGCCGGAGATTCCTACGGCGCTCAGGAGCGGCATTGAGCCGCCCCTGAGTCGCTTCGGTGGGTTCCTGCTGCTGGCG
>NZ_JADGHH010000118.1 GCF_019689535.1 Pigmentiphaga sp. | reverse complement strand
CGGCGCCCCCATGGCGTGCCCGCCGCGCTTGCCCGCGTAAGCCCCCCCGACCGTGCGGTCCGGGTCACCCCCAAGCCGTAACCGATCAAATGAACGCCGCCGCGCAGCCGTCCATCGGAATGACCGCGCCCGACACATAGCTGGCAAGGTCAGACGCGAGGAACAAGGCCACGTTGGCCACCTCTTCGGGTTCGGCCAGCCGGCCCATGGGAATCCCCGCAATGTGGTCGGCAAGGACTTCTTCCCTGGAACGCCCGCTCGACTCCGCCTCGACGGCGATGCCGCTCTCAACGCGTCCCGTGCGCGTCAGGCCGGGGTTGATCGCATTGAAGCGCACCCCTTGTCGCGCATAGGCGCGTGCGTATCCGACGGTTGCCAACATCAGCGCGGCATTGGCGGCGCCGCCAGCGATGTGGAACGGGCTGGGAGACTTGCCGCCCTGGCCGATCACATTGACGATGCTGCCCCGTTGACGCATTGCCATCCTGCGCGCCACCGCATCGATGACATGCATGTAGCTGAAGTACTTGGCGTCCATGGCCGCCCGAAAGGCGGCACCGCCGAGTTGATCGAGCGCGTAACGTCGCGCGGCACCGGCGGAGTTGACCAGGACGGAGATGGCGCCGACCTCATCCTCCACCCGCCGCACGGCTTCCAAGGCGGCCGCTTCGTCGCCCAGGTCGGCCGCGATGGTGTGCATGTCCAGGCCTTCGGACTGCAGCGCGGCCCGGGCGGCCTCCAGGTTTTCGTGGCTACGGGAGACGCCGGCGACCGTCGCGCCAGACCGGGCGAATGCACGCGCGCAAGCGAATCCTATGCCTTTGCTGGCACCGGTCACCATCACGATGGCGCCGTCGAACGTGAGCACGGGAGCAGACTTCATTGGGGTCCTCGAAAGTTGGGGGGCATCTCATTATCCGTCCAGCGCGCCGGGCGCGTAGGTTTGCAAGAACCAGAGCAGCGCCATCGGTCCCGCATTGAAACAGGCATGGAGGATGATGGACGCACCGATACCAAAGCGAACGCGCATCCACCCCAGTACCAGGCCGGTCGCCCATTGGGGCAGCACGAGCAGCGGCAGCCATGCCCAAGCAGTGCTGCCGAGCCGGAAATTGAAAAGGTGGAGCAACGCGAACGCCAGCGTGGCGACATGGAAGATGACGGGGAACGCGTTCCGGTAACGGCGCAGCCAACGCCGCGGCCAGCGGTATCGACGCCACGCCAGCACGCCGGCGATCCCCCCGCAGGCCAATGCAACGCTCACGGCTGCGGCAAAGCTGGGCCGCATCAGCATGGCGGCTATCATGACCGGGAGGAGCCAAACCGCCGCCGCGGGGCGTCGCAAACCGAAGCGAAACACCATTTCTTCGATCACCGGCGCCCACACCACGACGTGGAACCACGACAAGTGCAAGACGTCGAGCCGGCGCTGCGCACCCGAGGCGGTAGCGACCGACGCCGCCAACGGTCCCAACAGCAAGAGGTTGATCCCCCAAAGCACCAGCAGCCAGCAGAAAAAACGTGGGGCTGCCGCGCCACCCAGCCACTCCAGCGATGCGTAACGCGGCTTGCCCTGGCAGAGGCGGCGGTAGCTGTAGGCGCCTCGCCGCATGCGCGGCGCAAGCCGGGGTCGCTTGACGAAAGCCAGGAAGTCGGCGAACTCTTCCCGAAAGCGCGGCCGTTCCCCCGCCGAGGCGGCATTCAGCGAGGAACGGGGCCCGCGCATGTCAGGCATTGCCGCTGTGCAGCTGCTTCATCGCCGACTCGAACCGCCCTTGGAGAATGTCGGGAACGACGGCGCGGGCACGGTCGACGGTTTCTTCGATGCGGACCTGTTCGTCCTTGCGGGGCGGGTGCAGCACGAAGTCCGCCACCTGCTGTGCCAGCCCCAGCGAGCGAGGGTGCCCGATGCCTATCCTCAACCGCCAAAAGGCCGGCGAGCCCAATGCGGCCTGGATGTCTTTCAGGCCATTGTGGCCCGCGTGGCTGCCTCCCTGCTTGAGCTTGGCCTGGCCCGGAAGCAGGTCGAGTTCGTCATGCGCGACCAAGATTTGCTCCGGCGCCAGCTTGTAGAAACGCGCCAGTGCGCCGACAGCCTGCCCCGAACGGTTCATGTAGGTCATGGGCTTGAGCAGCAGCACCATGTCTCCATTGACGCGCGCCTTGGCCACATGGCCGAAGAACGGCTTTTCGTTTGCGAACGAGACGCGCAGATCGTCTGCAATCTGGTCCAACAGCCAGAATCCCGCATTGTGCCGGGTGCGTTCGTAATCAGGACCGGGGTTGCCCAGGCCGACGATGAGACGTATGGGTTCGGACATGGAAGAACGACTTGGATTAACGGCTGGCCTCGGCCACCCAAGGGCAGGGCGCGATGCGCGACGCAAAGCGCCTGATATCTTAGCCCGTGACCGCGCGTCGAGGCCCGTAGGAAGCGTGGCCCATGAAAAAACCCCGACCGTGATACGGATCGGGGTTCTGTTCCAACGAACTGGGCGCGTGGGCGCACCGGGGGCCCCGGCACCCGCGCCTGGCGTCTTTACTTCTCTTCGGCGGCTGCCGCGTCTTCCGCTGCACCACCCTTGGCGATGGCAGTGGCAACCACCACATCGCCCGCGACGGCGAACGTCACGCCCTTGGGCGCCTTGAGGTCGGACACGTGGACCGAACCGCCGGCGACGAGGTTGCCCAGGTCGACTTCGATGAACTGGGGCAGGTCGTTCGGCAGGCAGTTGACTTCGATTTCAGTCAACACGTGGTTGACGATCGCGCCGCTCAGCTTGACGGCAGGCGAAACCTCAGCGTTGATGAAGTGCAGCGGTACCTTGGTGTGCAGGGCCTGGCCGGCGGCGACGCGCTGGAAGTCCACATGCAGCACCTGGGGCTTGTAGGGGTGCCATTGAACGGCGCGCAGCAGCACCTGGGTGCTCTTGCCGTCGAGCTGCATGTTCAGGATGGAAGAGTGGAACTCTTCCTTGCGCAGGGCATGGAAGATCTCGTTATGGTCAAGTTCGATCGACTGGGGGGCTGCGTCGCCGCCGTAAACGATGGCGGGAACACGGCCAGCGCGGCGCAGGCGGCGGCTCGCACTCGAACCCTGGACGCTACGCGAAGTGGCGTTGAATTGCATGGTTTTCTCCAAAATGCGGCGGGCGACATGCCCCCGCTCGATGTACGGAACGCGACCATCGCGCTCCGTCCGGCAGCGCCGCGACCAGCGCTGCCGGCTCGCCTACGCGCCTTGCACCCGGCAAGGCGCGAAAGCAGAATTTATTCCACGAACAGCGAGCTGACCGAGTCGGCCCGCGAAATGCGCAGCATCGTTTCGCCGATCAGCGCGGCACACGACAGCTGGCGGATGCGGCTGCACGCCTTGACTTCCTCGCTGGCGGGAATGGTGTCGGTCACCACCAGTTCATCGAGGTCAGACTCGGCGATGCGCCCCACTGCGCCGCCCGACAACACGGCGTGCGTGCAGTACGCGTATACGGCCACGGCACCGCGCTGCTTCAAGACCTGCGCCGCCTTGCACAGGGTGCCGGCGGTGTCGACCATGTCGTCCATGATGATGCAGGTGCGGCCTTCGACGTCGCCGATGATGTTCATCACTTCAGACACGTTGGCGCGCGGACGGCGCTTGTCGATGATGGCCAGGTCCACCTCGAGGCGCTTGGCCAGCGCGCGGGCGCGGACCACGCCGCCCACGTCGGGCGAAACCACCATCAGGTTCGATAGGTTGCGCTTCCAGATGTCGCTAAGGAGGATGGGCGCGGCGTAGATGTTGTCGACCGGGATGTCGAAGAAGCCCTGGATCTGGTCGGCGTGCAGGTCCATGGTCAGGATGCGGTCCACGCCGACGACCTGCAGCATGTTGGCCACGACCTTGGCGGAAATCGCCACGCGCGCCGAACGGGGGCGGCGATCCTGGCGGGCATAGCCGAAATACGGCATGGCGGCGGTGATGCGGCCGGCGGAAGCCCGCCGCAGGGCGTCGACCATGACCATGATTTCCATCAGGTTGTCATTGGTGGGCGCACAGGTGGGCTGGAGCACGAAGACATCCTTGCCACGGACGTTCTCGTTGATTTCCACCATGACCTCGCCGTCGGAGAACCGGCCGACGCTCATTTTGCCCAGTGGTATGCCGAGATGGCTGGCGACGTCCGCCGCCAGCTTGGGGTTGGCAGTCCCCGTGAATATCATGAAGCTTTCTTGCGCCATGACGCATGTGCCCGTGGCTGTGGCCCGGGTGACCTGTAACCGGAGCCGATCGACAAAACAACAAAGCTGTTGATCCTGCAAACTCGCTGACAGGCATCAACAGCTTTAGGTCAAAGACGTTGGCTGGGGAGGAAGGATTCGAACCCTCGAATGCCGGAATCAAAATCCGGTGCCTTAACCAACTTGGCGACTCCCCAACTCGTTACTCCCGCAGGAACTGCGTGAGCATCGAAACTTTGGAACGCTCTGCTGCAAGAACGTTCTCGCGGATGGCCGTTCAGGCCCAGTCCAGCAGCGGATGCGCATCGAGCCCGGCACACGCCTGGTTGACTCTCAACGCCGGCAGCCCGCTGGGCTGACTCTGCATTTTAGCGGCGATTTTACACGCAGCGCTATCGGCCTGCGCCTGCGTGTCGCATTCGACAAATAGGCACGAGCCCGACCCGGACATCCTGACCCGAGCACCTTCGAGCGCCTGGGAAAGCTCCGTCGCGACTCGCCCGACTTCCGAAAATCGCGCAAAAACGACGGGTTCCAGATCGTTCCTGAAGGCACCATCAAATGTGCCCCGAGGAAAGTCCGCTATTTTGACGCGTGGAGAATTTCTTGTCAATTCGGGTGCACGAAAAACGTCGGCAGTCGGCACACTCGCATCGGGCTGGACCACTACATACCAGCGAGGCGGCAGCTCGATGGGGGTCAACTCCTCGCCTATGCCCTCGGCAAAAGCGTTGCGGCCGAACACGAACACCGGCACATCGGCGCCCAACGGTAGCGCGAGCCGCATCAGTTGCTGGCGACTCAGGCCGGTATTCCACAATCGGTTCAGGCCGAGCAGCACCGAGGCCGCATCGCTCGACCCCCCGCCCAGGCCACCACCCGCCGGAATGCGTTTTTCTAGTTCGATGTCGACGCCGAGCGCGCAGCCAGTGGCCTGCTGAAGCGCCCGCGCCGCCCGCACCGTCAGGTCGGCCTCAGGCGGCACGCCGGGCAAGTCCCGCACGCGAACGATGCGGCCGTCGCTCCGGACGCGCAGGTGCAGGGTGTCTTGCAAGTCGATGAAACGGAACACAGTCTGCAGGAGGTGATATCCGTCGGCGCGCCGGCCGACCACGTGCAGGAACAGGTTGAGTTTCGCGGGAGCAGGAATGTTGCGCAGTTCAGTGATCATGGGTCAGGGCTGATGACGAGGCGCAGGTCGACCTCCTGGCCGCCTTCCTGGCGCGCCATGTGCAACCGCGTGGGCCCAAGCGCATCGTATTGCTGCGCGGTGACG
Organism: Pigmentiphaga sp.; assembly: GCF_019689535.1. Taxonomy (GTDB): domain Bacteria; phylum Pseudomonadota; class Gammaproteobacteria; order Burkholderiales; family Burkholderiaceae_B; genus Pigmentiphaga. Next base: position 5,090 of record NZ_JADGHH010000118.1, on the reverse strand, counting down.
TGCCAACCGGCCTGCTCGAAAACCAACGGACGGCCCAGCTCGTCGCGGCGGGCCACATTGGCCGCCACCCGCGGCGCCACCCGGCCGCGCAGCCAATCGCGCAGCCCCGAGACGGGTATGTCGTTGCCGAGCACGATGCCGACGAGCGCATCCGGATCCCCGGCCCGCGTCTCTCTCCCATTGGATTCGCGCAGCACCGCTTCGCCGGGACCGGCTTCGACCCGCGCGAGCGTCGCGCCGAGCGGAGACACCAGGTCAAGGGCAAGGCGGCTGCCGTCGTCGCGCCACGCGAAGCCGCCTTGGACGGCATGCTGCTTGCCCCCAGCTTCCTCGACGCGCAGCGCAAATCGACCCACGCGCGACAGCGCCTCGCGCGTTTCCGCGCCCGGCGGGGCCTGGATCGGGGCCGGCGCGGCGCACGCGGCCAGCAAGGCAACGAAACCGGCGGCGGCCACAGCCCGGCCGAGGCGTACGCAACGGATCACAGCGTTACGTCGAGACGCACGAGCGTGCCTTTCAGCACGGCATTGGACGGATCCTTGGCCTGGGCTTCGCGCCACAGCTGCCTGGCCCGCTCCTGCTCGCCCGTTGCCCAGAGCACCTCGCCCAGGTGCACGGCAATCTCGGCGTCCGGACGCAGCCGGTAAGCACGCTCGAGGTAAGACAAGGCCCGCGCGTTGTCGCCCAGCCGGTAATAGACCCAGCCCATGCTGTCCATGATGAAAGGATCGTCGGGCGCCAGGTTCAGCGCCCGCTCGATCAGCCGCTTGGCCTCGGCCAGGCGGATGTTGCGGTCCGCGAGCGAATAGCCGAGCGCGTTATAGGCATGGGCGTGGTCGGGCTTGATGGCAATGACGCGGCGCAGCCGGCTCTCCATTTCGTCGATCCGGTTCTGCTGCTCGTACAGCATGGCGAGGTCGTAGAGCAGGTCCGGCGTATCGGGGTAGCGCTCGTTGGCCGCCTCCAGGACCCTGACCGCCTCGTCCCGCTGGCCGGCCGACCGCAGGATCTGGGCCTCGGTCAGGGCCACCTGCGTGCCTTCCCGCACGCTGCGCGGATCGATCAAGGCCAGGATCTTGCGCGCCTCGTCCACCCTGCCCTGCTTGCCCCGCAGCACCGCTTGGCGCAAGCGCGCCGGGATGGCGGCCTCGGGATCGTCGATCTTGTCCAGCAGGTTGAACGCATCGTCGTAGCGCTTCTCATCCTCGGCGATCTGCACCCGCAGGAAGAGCGCATTGTCGGCTTCGGGCAGGGGCGCCCGCCTCCTGCCGCCACTCACTCGCTGTTCATGGATGTCGAGATACTGCCTAAGGTATTCGTCGGCCTCCGAAAGGCGCTGGGTCTGGTAGGCCAGCACGCCCTGCATGTACAGGACTTCGAAGTCCTCGGGGTTGGCGCGGGCAAGCGCCTGCAGCTCCGAGCGGGCGCCGTCGTAGTCCTTCAGCGACGCGAGCGCGCGCGCCAGCATGATGCGCAGGTTGCGCGACTCGCCGTGCGTGGCGATGAACGCGCGGGCGCGTGCGACGGCCCGCTCGGGCTCGCTTTCTATGCCCATTTGGAGCGCCAGCATGGCGGCCGCCTCGGAATCAGGCCGGGCCTCGAGGGCAGCCAGGGCCTCGCGCAATGCGCGGGCGTTGTCCCCGGCAGCGGCCGCAACGCGCGCCAGGGCAATATGGGCCTCCGGCAGGTTGCGCACGTCGACCAGCGCTTCCTCGAGAATCTCCAAAGCACGGCGCTTGTCTTCCAAGCGGGCGACCACGCGGCGGGCCTCGGCGATGGCTGTCGCCTTGTCCTGCGCGTCGGATATCCGTGCGCGCAGCGCCGAACCCATCCCTTCCACGCGGCCGGCCGCCGCCGCGAGCGAGAGCGCGGTCTGGCGCGCCTCGACATCGGCAGGGTCCAGCTCCGCCCAGGTTTGGGCGGCCTCGAGCGCGCGCATGAGGTCACCGCCGGCCAGCGCGAACTCCACCGCCCGCCGGGCGAGCCGGGGGTCGCGGGTATTGCGCGCCAGTTCGAGGGAGGTACTCGTGGCAGGGCCGAACGCGCCGCGCTGCGCGGCGATTTCCGAGGCCAGGACCTGGAATAGGATTTCGGCCGACAGATCGACGTCGGGCAGTGCCTTGGGCCCGATGGAGCGGGCACTGAGCGGCGAGATGTGCAAGCCCGGAACCAACAGCTCGTTCGAAGCGGGAGCGTCGGTCTGCGCCACCGCGACCGAGGCTGCCGCCGCGAGCCCCATGCATGCAGCCGCCAGCTTCAAACGATGAGCGTTAAACAACATGGCACAATTCCTTGGCGTATCGCCGACGCCGTCCATATTTGGAGATGTTAGCACTGCGATTGTCGCCACACGTTACGCGGCCCTGGCGGCGGGCGGCGCGGATACGCCGGTTCATAGGCTTTATTCATCGGACTGCCGGCCGCGCCGACAGTTCACCGCGCGTTGCAGCAACCACCATGCCCGAGCTTCCCGAAGTCGAAACCACCCGCCGGGGCATCGCGCCCACGGTAGAAGGCCACGTGCTGCGCCGGCTCGTCGTACGAGAGCCCCGGCTGCGCTGGCCGATTCCCGACCACCTCCCGGCGCTGCTGGAAGGACGCACGATTCTATCCACGGGGCGCCGCGGCAAATATCTCCTGGTGCAATTCGAGCACGGCTGGCTCATCGTCCACCTGGGCATGTCAGGCTCGTTGCGACACGTGCCCCCGGCCGAGCCGCCGCGCAAGCACGATCACGTCGACTGGGTGTTCGATCATGCAGTCCTGCGCCTGCACGACCCGCGGCGCTTCGGCGCCGTGCTGTGGCATCCCGCCGAGTCCGGTCCCGTCGAAGAACATCCCCTGCTGGCAAACCTGGGAATAGAACCATTCGACCCACGCTTCGACGGGAGCTGGCTATTCCGCCACACGCGGCGCCGCAGTGCCTCCATCAAGCAAGCCCTGCTCATGGGAGACATCGTCGTGGGGGTGGGCAACATCTACGCCTCCGAGAGCCTGTTCCGGGCTGGCATCCATCCCAACACCCCCGCGCGACGCATCTCGGCCGCCCGTTATGAGAAACTGGCGGCCGCCGTGCGGGCAACGCTGGAAGACGCCCTGCGAGCTGGCGGCAGTTCGCTGCGCGATTACGTGGGCGCCCAAGGGGAATCGGGCTACTTCCAGATCGATGCTCGCGTCTACGACCGCGCCGGACAACCCTGCCGCGCGTGCACAACCCCCATCCGACGGCTGGTGCAAGGGCAACGGGCCACCTATTACTGCCCCCGGTGCCAGCGCTAGCCCGACCCCGCGAACCGAAGCATGAAAACGATCCCGCCCTTTGCGCGACGGGTAGCCGAATGGCAGCGCGCCCACGGGCGCAATACCCTTCCCTGGCAGAACACGCACGACCCTTACCGAATCTGGCTGTCGGAGATCATGCTCCAACAAACCCAGGTCGCCACCGTCATTCCCTATTACGAACGCTTCCTGGCCCGGTTCCCCACCGTCGCGGACCTCGCCGCCGCGGACGAAGGGACGGTCATGGCACTGTGGGCTGGCCTCGGCTACTACACGCGGGCGCGCAACCTGCACGCCTGCGCGCGTCGCATCATGGCAGACTGGAACGGACGTTTTCCGCCCACGGCGGCGCAGATCGAGACACTGCCCGGCATCGGCCGGTCTACCGCCGCAGCCATCGCAGCCTTCGCCTACGGGGAACGCAGCCCCATCCTCGACGGCAACGTCAAACGCGTATTCGCCCGGCACTTCGGGATCGAAGGCGACCCAACCACGCGCGCCGTGGAACAGCGGATGTGGGGCATCGCCCAGGGCGAGCTGCCGCCCGACGGCCCCGATGCAGCGGACGAAATGCGCCGCTACACCCAAGGCCTGATGGACCTCGGCGCCACCGTCTGTACCCGCGGCGACCCGAATTGCGGCCAGTGCCCCGTGCGAGATACCTGCGTCGCGCTTCGTGAGGCGCGGCAACACGAATTACCCACCCCTAGGGTGCGCAAAGCCTCGCCGGAGCGGTACACCCAGATGCTGGTGATCGAAAAGGCCGGCGAAGTCTTGGTACAGCGCCGCCCCGCCCCCGGAATCTGGGGCGGCCTGTGGAGCCTGCCCGAGTTCGACGACGGCGATGCCGACACCGCGTGCCGTGCGCTCGGCGTCGGCCCGATCGAGATCGTGCGCCTGCCAGCCTTCTCGCACGCCTTCACGCATTTCAAGCTGCACGTCGTGCCTTGGCACGTCAAGGCGGGCCCGGTGAGGCTGAAGGATGACGCCGGTGAGCCTCCCCGGATCTGGCTGCCGACGTCCGACCTGGCCGGCGCGGCGCTGCCGGCGCCAGTCAAGAAACTGCTGCAAGGCTTGTACCGACGGGGTGGGTTGTTCTAGCGACCGCTCCCCGCGCCGTCCCGCCCGGCCTCGACGAACGCCTGTGCGATCGAGTCTGCGGCCGCGGATAGGTCATGCAGGCACTCGCGCTCGATTTCGGAGCCCAGCAGCTCGCCGGGAAACGCACGCGCCAGGCTGCCGATCACTTTCTTTTCCCCGGGCAGGAAGATGGGTACCGCGACGCCCGCCAGGTTGGGGGAGATCTGGCTCCGGCTGGTCGCGTAACCGCTGCGCCGTATCGCCGCCATGGTGTGGCGGAACTCATCCCAGGTGCGGCCCAAGCCGGCCTTGGCGATCTCCTCGGCGCTGCGCAGGTACGTCTGGCGTATGCGATGCGGCGTAAAGAAGGCCAGCATCGCCAGCGAAGCGGCACCGCGAAAGAGCGGGAATGCCGTTCCGCGCGAGCGGCGCACGGGGATGCGCTCACCTTTGTGTTCGAGCGTGTCCGGCCCTTCCTTGTAAATGCACAGCACCTTGTCCCGGTAGAGGTTGTGCAAGAGCAGTACGCTGTCGGGCCGGCGCATGGCAGGCAGCACCTGGCATCCGGCAAGGTAGAGCGGGTCGGTCATCACCAACAGCCGCTCGAGTTCGACGATGCGCGGCCCAAGCGCGTACATCCCACCCGAAGAAGGTGCCAGCAGTCCGGCGTCGCACAACTCCTTGACGTAGCGATAGGCCGTGGAGCGGGTATAGCCGAGGCGCGCCATGAC
>NZ_JADGHH010000117.1 GCF_019689535.1 Pigmentiphaga sp. | reverse complement strand
GGCCCATCTGGCAGCCTGCCCCCGGGCAGGCGGGGCGCTTCCCTAGAAGCGGTATCCCAGCCCGATGCCGATCAACCAAGGATTCACCTTGAAGTTGCCGAGCGACGCGCCGTTTTTCACCTTCACGTCGGTGTCGATGTACACCTTCTTGACGTCGACGTTCAACGACCAATTTTTGTCCAGCGCATAATCGAAGCCGACTTGCAGGGCGGCGCCAAAGCTGCTGCGCTTGACATCCAGCGCTGCCCCCGGAATCGCGAGGTCCACGCTGGAAAAGCGCGTGTAGTTCACCCCGGCGCCGACGTAGGGCTTGAAGGCGCCGAAGTCCGTGAAGTGATACTGGAGCAGCAGCGTGGGCGGGAGGTGTTTCAACGTGCCGATCTTGTCGCCATTCAGCCTCACCGTATGTTTTTGCGGGTAGGTCAGGACCAACTCCGCCGCGATGTTGGGCGTGAAGTAATAGCTAACGTCGACTTCCGGCATCCACTTGTCGTTGATGCCGACGTCCAGGCCGGGGGCAACGCCTTTGTTCTCGCTGTCCAAGTGGACGGCGCGCGCGCGGAATTGCCACTTGCCATCCTGGTGCTGCGCCATCGCAGGACCAGAAGTCATGACACACAAGGCGGCTACAGCCAGCAGAATCTTTCTCATAGCGGTACTTCAATCAAAACCGGGACATCCCGTCATTGCATTGAAGCACCCGCCCCTCCCCTGCCTCTTGCCTTAGATCAAGAGACCGACTCGCAGCGATCGCCCGCATGCAGCGCTGTGGCGGGACCGCAACGCGGCAGCCGGCCTGGCGCGCCCGCGCCGGCATGGCTGCACTCGTGCACAATGCAGGCATTGCGTTTAAGCTCTTGGACTTGCGGCAGCGCGCCGTTCGCCCCCTGCCCCCTGGTTTCCTTTTCGCAGACCTCGATGACCACCAAAGCCAGCACAAGAAAAGCCACCTGGACCCCAGAAAAACCGGAATCGACTGCCGCACGCATCGAACGCCAGATTAAGGAAGCCGTGCTCAACGGCAAGCTCAAGCCCGGCGAGGTGCTCGGATCGGAAAATGAACTGGCAGCGCAATTCGGCGTCAGCCGCCTGCCCATACGCGAAGCGCTGAACCGGCTTTCGGCCCTCGGCATCATCGAGATCCGCACCGGCGCGGGCGGCGGTGCACGCATCGCCGAGGCGGCGGACCCGAGCGCCGCCATCGAGGCGCTGGCGCTGCAGTTTCAACTGGCCGGCGTAACGGTCGACGAGGTCTTCGTCGCGCAATACACGCTGGAAACCGCCGCCATCCCGCTGGCGGCCACCCTCGCCACCAACGAAGAGCTCGACGAAATCGAGGCAGCCATCGACCGCGCAGAGGCGGCGGTGAAAGGCGGAGAGCGATTCACCCGCGCCTCGCTCAACGTCCACCAGCTGATGGTCGATGCCGCGCACAACCACGTGCTGTCCGCCGTGATGCAGGCCGTCACGGCCATCCTGTACCGCGCCCTGGTCAAGGGCACGAACGAGCAGACCGCGCGGGGCGTCGTCAAATACCACCGGCAAGTCCTGCAAGCCCTGCGGCAGCGCGATCCCGAAGCCGTCCGGCAGGCCGTCATTCCGCACCTCGAGCGCGTCCGCCGCCACACCAACGAGCTGCTCCGCAGCGAAGGCTGAACCGCCCGCCACGGATCGCGAAAGCGTCCTTCGAGGTGCGTTGACAACCTTCGTATTTACGCATACTGTATGCGCGAATAACGAAGGAGACACCATGATCATCGACTGCCATGCCCACGTCAGCGCCCCAGCCGAACTCTGGGCGTACAAAGCGACTCTCCTTGCCTCCCGGGGCACGCACGGAAGGGGCGGCGTCAAAGTCACGGACGACGAAATCCGTGCCGCTGCCAACAAAGCCGAAACCTGGCCCAAGGGGCACCTGGATTACATCCGCGATCACGGCACCAATCTCCAGCTGGTCTCTCCCCGGCCCTTCCACTCCATGCACTCGGAGTCGCCGGCGCGCATCATCGATTGGTACACCGAAGAGTGCAACAACATCATCTACCGGCAGACCCAGCTCTTTCCGGACACGTTCGTCGGCGTGGCGGGTCTGCCCCAGGTCGCAGGCGAGAAGATCGAACGCGTCCTGCCCGAACTCGAGCGCTGCATCAAGGAGCTCGGCTTTGCCGGCTGCCTCTTGAATCCGGATCCTTACGAAAACGGGGCGGGCGAAGCGCCTCCGCTGGGCGACCGTTACTGGTACCCGCTCTACGAGAAGCTGTGCGAGCTCGACGTCCCGGCCCACATCCACGCCACGGGCTCCCGCTCCGAGCGCGTGCCGTACTCCCTGCACTTCGTCAATGAGGAAACGATCGCCGTCGTCGGCCTGGTTAACTCATCGGTGTTCACCGATTTCCCCGACTTGAAGATCGTGGTCAGCCATGGCGGCGGCGCCGCGCCCTATCAGTTCGGCCGCTTCCAGGCCCCCACCGTGCGCCGTGGTACCGGCAAATTGTTCTCCGACGGGTTCCGCAAGCTGTACTTCGACACCGTGCTCTACACGGAAGAAGCGCTGCGCCTGTTGATCAAGACGGCCGGCGTCGACCGCTGCCTGTTCGGCACCGAGTGCCCGGGCGTCGGATCGGCCGTCGATCCGGAAACGGGCCGCTCGTTCGACGACGTCAAGTCCATGATCGACAACCTGGATTTCCTGACCGAAGAAGACCGCCGGAAGATCTACGAGGGCAACGCCAGGAAAGTCTTCAAGCTCAAGCAGTAACGCGCGGCACGGGCCATGGCGCAATCTCCGGACGCTTCGCCGGGCTTTCCCGTAACCGTCCTGACGGGTTTCCTGGGCAGCGGCAAGACCACGCTGCTCAAGGAATACCTCGCGGATGCCGCGAACCGCGACACTGCCGTCATCATCAACGAATTCGGCGAAGTCGGGCTGGACCATCACCTCGTCGAAGCCATTTCCGATGACATGGTGGTGCTCTCGGGAGGCTGCATCTGCTGCAGCATCAACGGGGACCTCCCTGCGACGCTGCAGCGGCTGCGCGAATCGGCGCAGGCGGGCCGGATTCCGCCCTTTAAGCGCGTGCTGATCGAAACCACCGGACTGGCCGACCCGGCCCCGGTGATCCAAGGCCTGCTCCTCGACCCGCAAACGGCGCGCCTCTTCCGCTTCGACCAGCTGGTTTCGACGGTCGACGCCACGCAAATCGAGCAGCAACTCGCCCGCCATCCGGAGACCGAACAGCAGCTCATGCTGGCAGACGTCTTGCTGCTGACCAAGGCCGACTGCATCACCGAAGCCGAAAAAGCACGCCTCGTCCACGAGCTGGCGGCCCTGCAGCCGAACGCTCCGCTGCTGTGCAAGCAGGACGGCGCGACGTTGGCCGATGCGCTCGCCATCTGCACGGCGGAAGGCGAACCGCACTCAGTGGCCGCTACTCGCGCGGCGACCTGGGCGCGACGCCTCAGCGGCTCGTATTGCACCGACCCGAACTGCGGCGATGAACGACATGGCCACTTCGCCCACGGGCGGCGCTACCGGAGCACCCAGTTCAGCTTCGACCGACCTCTCTCTTGGGAGGAAGTCAGCGATTGGATCGCCAGCCTATGCTTCTTCCACGGCGAACGCATCCTGCGCATGAAGGGCATCCTGCAGCTGCAGGACGAAACACGGCCGGTCGTCATTCATGGCGTCCACCGGACCTTGTATCCCGCCGAAACCCTCGCGTCCTGGAACGGCCTGCCGCGCCGCTCGAGCATCGTCTTCATCACGGAACAGCTCGACGCAAGCCTGCTGGCCCCGCCCTTTGGCTGACCAAACCCCAGCGCGCATGATGGCAAGCGAGACGGCCCGGCGCGCCGCAACGCGGCGTGCGGGCCGTTTGCGCCGGCGGGCTGCCCTTACTTGTCCAGCATCAGGCCGTGCTTTTGCACCACGGACTTCCAGTATTCGAACTCTTTGCGATTGAGCTCGGCAAACTCCTCGGGCGTGCTGGTGATCACGTCATAACCCTTGTTTTCCACCGCTGCGCGCAGCTCGGGCGAGGCCATGACCTTTTGCAGGGCCGCATGCACTTTCCGGATGATGGCGGGCGAGGTCTTGGCCGGCGCATACATGCCGACCCAGACGCCGAAGTCGAACTCGGGATAACCGTACTGCGCCACGCTCTTGACACCGGGCAGGAGTTTGCTCGGCTGCTTGCCGGTCTGCGCCATGGGCTTGAGCTTGCCGGATTGAATATTGGCCATTGCCTGGTCCAGGCCGCCGATCACCATGTTGGTGTGCCCTTGCATGACATCCATCATCGCCGAGCCCATGCCGCTGCCCGGGATGTGGCGCATGTTCGTTCCGAGCATGTCTTGCAGGACGATGGAATACAGCTGCGTGGTCGAGCCCATGCCGGGCGAGCTGTAGGTGGCGTTGTCACCCAGCTGCTTGAGCTCCTCCACGAGCTCCGGGAAGTTCTTCGCCTTGGTGGAAGGCCCCGTCAAGATCGCCAATTGACCAAAAGCGATCTGGCCGATGAAGGCGAAATCCTTGATCGGATCGTAGGGCGTCTTGCGCGTGGCTGGCGTGATGACATGCGAATTGATCGACACCATGAGGGTGTAGCCGTCGGGCTCAGCCTTGGCCACCGAATTCGTGCCGATGGCGGTCGCCGCGCCGGGACGGTTCTCGACGAAGGCGCTCTGCCCCAGCTCCGCCCCGAGCCTGTCGACGATCAGGCGGGCCATGGTGTCGGGCGAGGTGCCCGGCGTATACGGAACGACAAGGCGAATCGGACGTTCGGGATAGTTGTCATCCGCCGCGGCGGCAACGAACGGGACGCAAAGACAAGCCGCCGCCAGGCAGCCGAGTTTCCATGTTTTCATGTTTTGTCTCCTTGCACAGGTCAGGACCTGCAGACGAAGCACGCCCGCACGCGAGCCGGGCGCGTCACCCTCCAACTCTCATACCTTATGCGACTTTGAAAGCGCGCATGGAGCCTCCCATATCAAAGGACTTCAGTCCGTTTTCACTCTCCTTCAGGCCTTCCAGACCACAAAGCCCATGGCGTTGCCGGTCCCCGCTTCGGTGCGGTAGCACGGCACGTAATCGAGCAGCCGCATGGAAAAGCCGACGTCGTTCATGATCGCCAACAGGGGATACCAGCTCTTGAGTTCGGCCGTATTCCCATTGAGCATGGCCTCCGGGATCTCGACCAGCCGCTGTTCGTCGCCTGCCGCCAGCGCATCCAGCACCTGCCTGTCCAGTGCTTCGTCTATGCAGAAGTGCGTCATGCCCCCCGAGGCGATCACGGCCACCGTCATGGACTCGGGCAAGTCGTCGATCGCTTTTTTCAGGGCATGGCCGAACGCCATGCAGCGAGCCAGCCGAGGACGGTTCAGGCCCACGCCCACGTTGGTGAAGATGGGAATCGAAGGAGGCGGATCGTCGCGCATGATCTGCCTGTAGATGAACCCGAAGGCATGCGGGATGCCTGCCTGCGCCTCCCCGCCCGGCATGCGGGCCGACGTGGCCACGTCGAAATGCTGGTCCACTAGGCTGCGCACGAGCGTGGCGGCGCTCTCGGGCGCGCCTGGGTATTGCGCTCCATCCTCCGGGCAATGGCTCGGCTCGGCGATGGCGATGCCGGGCGGCAGCGCCGCCATCTGCTCCGGGGTCAGGGGCACGTTGTGTATCGTGTCGCCGGTATAGACCGTAAAGCCCGGGACCAGGCAGTCGAGGAACACTTCGCTCTGGTCATTGCCCAGAATCACGACCAGGTCCGGGCGATGCGCCGCGAAGATGTCCGCCATTTCTTTCAAGGCCAGCTGGCAGCGCTGGTAATAGGCGTTCTTGACCTCGGGCGTGAGGTGCTCGCCAAACCCCGGCGCGCGTTCGGCAAGCAGGGACTCGTAATCCCACGTCCGCCCCCGATACCAATGCTGCTTGTTCTGCCTGTCGGCACCCGCCCGCAAAGACCACAGCTCGGGAGGAGTCGCGAGCATGGGCCCATGAGAGCACGCCATTCCCAACACAATCCTGGCCATCCTGGCTCCTATCAAATGTTCACCACGTCCACGGCCTCGGTCTTGATGCCCATGGCAGCCTCGTAGGCGCGCTTGACCTCCTCGGGCTGGCCGTAGTGGAAGGGGAAGTGCTTCAAGTGATGCTTCCAAACCGGGTGCTGGGCATACTCGGCGAGCGGCAGCCCTTTCTCGATCAGCACCTCGTCTATGGTCGGCAGCTTGATGCGGTGGTTCTTCGCCGGGTCACGGATCAGCGCGCTCGGATCCAGTCCTTTTTCGACCCGCTCGATGTCGTCGAACAGGCGCTTCCTGAACAAACTGACGCCGCGATCGCTGGCGCCGAGGTTTTCGCGTGAACGGTCGGTGATGCGCCCCTGGCCGACCCAGGCGATGATGTCCTGGTTGATGACGTGGCTGGAGATCCAGCGTCCCGAGACCGGATCCTTGATGGGGCTCACCCACGACGGAATCACCTCCTGCCGGAAGGGCTCCGACTCCCGGGGCACCCGGATGTAAGACCAGGTCACGCTCAGGGTGTTCTCGTCGTCCACCGGCACGCGCCACTCGAAGTGGTCGCCGAGATAAAAGGCGTTGGGCCACAAGCACACCCGCCCCACGGTCCACAAGGGATGCTGCTCCGAGGTGTCTTCCCGGATGCGCCGGTAGACGAAGCCGTATTCGAATTCGTCGAACTGCAGCTTCAAGTGCCTGGGCGCCTCGTTGCGCTTGGCGCCCTTCATGCGCCGGCTCCAATTCGAATGCATCCATTCGAAATGCACCGGGTCGATGGAATTCTCCTGGGCCTGCACCCAATTGCAGGGCACGTCGGCGAAGACGATCTGGACGAAGCCGTTGGGCCAGGAGAAGGCCTCCCAATCGGGCAGCTCGGGCGCCGGCTCCGGCCCCATGTACGCCCAGAGCAAGCCGGCCTTCTCCCGCACCGGATACGCCTTCAGGCGACCGTTCTTGCGCAGGGACTTGGCGGGATTGACCGTGTCCTCATAGGGCTGCTCGATGCACGCGCCGGTGGCGTCGAACAGCCAGCCGTGATAATTGCAACGCAGCCCCTCCTCTTCCACGAAGCCGTAGCTCAGGTCCGCGCTGCGATGCGAGCAATGCCGCTCCAGCATGCCGTAGCGACCGGATGCGTCCCGGTACAGCACCAGGTCTTCGCCCAGCAGGCGCACGGACTTGGTCGGTTCGCGCATCAGCTCGTCGACGGCGGCGACCGGATGCCAATAGCGCCTGAGCAACTTGCCTCCCGGCGTGTCGGGACCGACCTGCGTCAACCTCATGTTTTTCTCTTTCGTCAGCATGGTCTCCTCTCCTCCTGTCGAGTGGGGCTAGCTCCAGCCGTACCAATCGAGCGTGCGTTGCCCTTTGGCGAGCGCCTCCATCAGGGCCTGCTCGTCTTCCACCCGCCGCTGAGCGGCATCGAGCACAGTGGCGACCTGCGCGGCGGGCAGCACCACGACGCCGTCCTCGTCGCCGAACACCAAGTCTCCGGGATGAATGGTGCGGCCGCCGATGCGGATGGGCGCATTGATCCAGCCGCGTGCGCCGAAATCCTTGCCCGTCCCGCGTATGCAGGCGCCGCGCGCAAAAACCGGAAACCCCGCCTCGCGCAGGAGCGGCACGTCGCGCACACAGCCATCGATGACGAGGCCGCCGAGTTTCCTGGCCAGCGCCGCGCGGGCCATGATCTCTCCCCAGTACCCGTGCTCGAAGCGCTCCTCGACGTAGACCACCAGGACGTCGCCGGGCTCGGCTTCATAAATGGCGCGGTGCAGCCACAGGTTGTCGCCGGGCGGCGAGTGCACGGTCACGGCGGGGCCGCAGACGCGGAAAGACGGGTCCACGGGCTTGATCTGGGGCGGAAGGTCGCCGATCTTGCCCGCCGCTTCATGCAAGGTGGCCGAGTCGAACGCCAGGCAGCGCTCGAGCAGGGACGCGTCGATGCGCGCGGGCTTGGGCCCCACCCAAGCGGAATAATCCCGGCTCCCGGTGCTCATGACGCCTCCTTGCTCTGCAGCTGGTGGTAGCGATGCAGCCGGCGCGCCTCGTCCAGGCGCATGCCGCCGCGTACCGCTTCACGGATTTTGTCTTCCGCCGCCTGGATGGCCTCGGCCAATTGCAGCACGCGCTCTTCGTGCGCCTGGGGAATCACCACGACGCCGTCGGCGTCGCCACGTAGCAGGTCACCCTGCGCGACGCGCGCATCGCCGATGTTGACCGGCTGGCCGCTCACGTCCAGCTGCACGCGGTCCTTGCCAGTGCGCATGGAATGGCTGCGGCTGAACACCGGATAGTTCAGCTTGCGGCACAGCGCCGTATCGCGGCAGGCACCGTCGATGACAGTGCCCGCTATCCCTTTCCTGGCCGCCACCTCGGTCAGGATGTCGCCCCATACCGTGGCGTCCTCCCGCCCGCCGTTGTCCAATACGATGACCGCGCCGGGCGGCACGTCGTCGATGTAGTCACCCACGGTGCCAGGGGGATTGCCCGCCGGCACGTATTGGAAGGTCATGGCGCGTCCGGTCAGGCGAAACTCTGGGTCCAGCGGCTTGATGCCCAGGCACTGTCCGGCGATGCCGAGCCGGTCCAGTGCATCGCTTAGCGTGGCGGTATCGAGCACGGAGGCTCGCTCAACATTGCGATCGCTCACTTCGTCCCCTCCTTGGCTTTCGCTGCGAGCATGTGTTCGTAGTTGGCGCCCATCACTTCGGTGACGGCGGCGCCGGCAAGCAAATCCTTGGCCATCAAGGCCTCTTTCTGCGCGATGTTTTCGGCCGCCTCCAGCACCGCCGCGGCATGGGCCCCGGGGATGAACACCACGCCGCTGCCGTCCGCGATCACGTAGTCGCCGGGCTGCACGTGCACCCCGCCCACGACGATCTCGACCTGGTTGGCCAATTCGACGATGCGGCCGCGGGCCGTTCTGACCGTCGCGCCGCGCGCATAGATCGGGAATTGATGTTGCACGGCTTCGTCGACGTCCCGCACCAGGCCTTCCGAAATGACGCCTTCCACCCCCTTGAGCTTGGCGGCGAGCGTCAGGATGCCGCCCCAGCTTCCGGCTTCGACGCCGGACGACTGCTCGATGACGATGACTTCACCGGGCCCGGATGCCGTGATGGCCGTCGTGCCCAGGTGCCTGGGTTTTTCCGCCGCGGGCCGGCCTACCCCCAACCGGACGGTGCGGACCTTCCCGCAGACCTTGGCCCGGATGGATACCGCGCCCAGGCCCCGGGCGGCGCCGGCCAGGCCGAGCTGGTCCATGGCGTCGGACACTGCGCAGGCGTCCAGCCGCCGCAGCCGCGCGACGGCTTCATCATGGGTTCTCATGTTCTTGCGTCTCCTGTCTCCACCGCTTTAAAGACGCATACTATATGCGCCTTTAAAGCGGTGTCAAGAAAGGCGCCGGCCAGCAGTCCGCCCGCTACTCGGCCCCGAGCCCGGCCGCTCCCCGCTACCATCCTCCGCGGCGCGGCCCATGCCAACGGCAGCCGCGTACCGCGGCGCCCGTCATCCGATCACGCCGCCGGCGCGCAAGGCCTCCACTTGTGCTTCGTCGTAACCGAGCTCGGCCAGGATCGCCGCCGTATGCTGGCCCAGTGCCGGGATCGGCCCCAGGCGCGGCGCGAACGCCGTGCTCACCCCTGGGGGAAGCAGCGCCCGCAGCTCGCCGGCCGGGCTGTCGACCGTCGCCCACCGCGCGCGTGCCTGCAATTGGGGATGGGCCCAAAGGCCGGCCATGTCATTGACGCGCGCATTGGCAATCTGCGCCTCGTCCAAGGCCCGGACGACGTCATCCGTGCCCATGCGCGCAAACGCCGCCACGATGATCTCGCGCAATTCGGCGCGATGGGCGGTGCGGTGCGAATTAACGTCGAAGCGCGGGTCGTCTGCGAGTTCGGGACGATGCAGCACGCGCTCGCAGAAGATCCTCCATTCGCGCTCGTTTTGCAGGCCGAGCATGATGGTCCCGTCCCCCGTCGGGAAGGGGCCATAGGGGTAAATCGTGGCGTGCGCGGCGCCCGCCCGGGCCGGGGGCAAGGTTCTGCACCAGGACATCGGCCTTCTCCAGCAGGCGCTCGAGCACGTCGCGCGCGCCTTGCTGCTTGACGTCCAGTGCAAGGCTCTCCTTCGATCGATTGGTCCATACGAAATGGGACGAGAGGCCGCGCACGCGTTCGTCGTAACGGCGTGCGAAATCCCCCGTCCCCGGCCGTTCGATCTTGATCACCCGCGCACCGAGCTCGGCCAGCTGGCGCGTGCAGAAGGGCGCGGCAATCGCGTGCTCCAAGCTCAGGACGGTGACGCCGTCCAGCGGACGGGGAGGCTGGGGCGATGGCTCAGCATTCATGGAGGATTCCACTCGCATGTGGGCGGCCGCGGCGTCAGAACGAACGCGGCAGGCCGAGCAGGTGCTCGGCCACGTAGGAAAGAATCAGATTGGTGGAAATTGGCGCGACCTGGTAGAGCCGCGTTTCCCGGAATTTCCGCTCCACGTCGTATTCGCAAGCAAAGCCGAAGCCCCCATGCGTCTGCAGGCAGACGTTGGCCGCCTCCCAGGAAGCCTTGGCCGCCAGGTACTTGGCCATGTTCGCGCTCGCGCCC
>NZ_JADGHH010000116.1 GCF_019689535.1 Pigmentiphaga sp. | reverse complement strand
TGGGCCAGCGTGACCGTGCTGCGGTCCATGTGATCGAACACTGCGAATTTCATGCATTTCCCTTGGTGATGGCCGCGCGCGGGGGCAGCGGTCGTGACGCAAGTCATTTACGCCGAAACCGCCCGCCAGCTAGATGTGGCCATGGGCGCGGACTTGCTTGTTGACGCAGGCGAGTAACTGCGGCGGCTCTGCGCTCACGCTGCACACTGCCGTGGCGGTCAACCCCCGGCGTTCTCTGTCATATGAGGTGCTGGCGATGGCGACGGCGGACGGGATGCGGCGCATGGCGGCCTTGAACGTGTTCGCGCTGGGCGGCATGCCTTGTCTCCAGAATTCAATATAATTGAATCATTTGATAATGTTTAATTGATGATAGGTGGGCCCGCAAAGGCTTGTCAAACCGGCTATGCAATACGCTGGGCGTTTTCTGTGTCGGCCTCTTATCGGTTCTTGAATTCATGGCATCCAATCAGGCAGGCATTCTCACTCCGCCCGCCTCGGGCCCGCGCGGCATCCAGTCCATCGAGATCGGTTACCGGATCCTGGTGGCGATCCAGATGGGCCCCGGGGCGGTGGCGCTGAAGGACATCGCCGCCCGGGCCGGTGTGGCGCCTAGCGCAGCCCATAACTATCTCGTCAGCTTCGTGCGAACCGGGATGGTCAAGAGCGATGGCCGAGGCTTGTACAGGCTGGGACCCAGCCTGGCGGCGCTTGGCATGACGGCAGCGCGAGATGTCGACCATTTCGAGCTAGTCCGCGTGGCGGCCGTGGAGTTGGCCGAAGAAACCGGGCTGGGCGTGGCCGTGGTCATTTGGAGTAACGGGCCCGTCATCCTGATCAATCAAGCGGCGGTGAGGGGGCGCATTTTCGACCTGCGCAACGGGCCGGTAGAAATGTTGCACACGGCTGCCGGCCATGTCTTCGCGGCGTACCTGCCTGCATCGGCGGTATTGCCGGTCCTGGTCCGGGAGCTGGAAACCGACGGCCTAGCCGTGACGCAGGCCGAGGCCCAGGCCAGGCTGGGGCGCATACGCCGGGCGGTGATCGATAGAGGATATTCGGTGGTCGAGCTGCGTACTTTGCCTACCTATGTTGCGGTGAGCGTGCCGATATGGAACACGCACGGCGAGGTGGCGTACGGGTTGACCATTACGGCCCCGATGTCGATGCTGGACACGAGTCCAGGCAGCGCCCAGATCCGCGCGCTGCGGGAGAAGGGACGCGAATTGTCGAGGTTGCTCGGGGCGCCTGCGGAGCGTTGGGCCGGCTAGCGGCAAAGCGCGCGAGCGCCGCCGCCACTTTCCGGCCCGGTTGCGGGACGTATCGGCCGCGGCGACGAAACTCGCACGATAGTCTTACAGGTTGTGGGGATACTCGAGCGGGCCGTCGACGCGATGGGCGGTGCGGTATTCCTCGAGTTCGCGTAGTACTTGCGCGCGGCTGACGGGCGCCCCCGAGGACTGGATGACCCGCTCGGGGTAGCCGTCGTCGGCGTAGACGATTCCGCCATTGGCCCGGGCTTGCTCCAGTTCGGCACGGACTTGATCGCGCGTCAGTTCGTACGTCGTGGAGATGGGCGGGGGCGGAAAGTCGTTCCCGATCTCGTTCTGGTCCGCATGCGCGACGGCACCCAGCAGGAAAGACGAAATCAACGCGGTGTAGGCAATGGTCTTCATGGCATTCTCTCCAAAGTGTTTGAAACGGGGCGATTGGGGGTCAACCGCCGTGCTTTGAAGATAGGTGCGCAAGAATTCCTTTAAATACTCCAAAACTTGAAATGACTTTCTTGTTTTGGTGAACAATCGATATTTGCCTGGGCGTTACAAGGTGAGGGCTTCGGGGGATCGCTCGTCCTCCGCGAGCGCGCTGCAGGTTTTTTCCGGTGTGCTTTCCGCCGCGATCCGGTTCTTTCCCTGCCGTTTGGCTTCGTAAAGCTTCCTGTCGGCGCGGGCGAACAGGTCGTAGAGCGGTTCCTTCATGCGGGACTGGGCGATGCCGAAGCTCGCCGTCAGGGTGAACGTGCCGCGGGGAGTCATCACCCGCGTCTGCGCAAGAAGCATGCGCATCCGGTCGGCAGCCTGGGCGGCGCTGGTGTTGGAGGCGCCCGACATCAAGACCGCGAACTCGTCTCCCCCGAGGCGCCAGGCCAGGTCGCCGTGACGGACGCACTGGCGAATGATGCGTCCCACCTCGGCCAGCGCGGCGTCGCCGGCCATGTGCCCGTATGAGTCGTTGATCTGCTTGAAATGATCCAGGTCGAGCAGGATGAGCGCCGAGGGCCGGGCCGCATCGCGCTGTACGTCGCTATAGCCGGACTCCTCGAAGTTGCGGCGGTTCAGCAACAGCGTCTGGGGGTCGGTGATCCGTTCACGCTTGAGCGAGGTCACCACGTCAGCCCATGCCGCGGCCAGCTGCGTGCCGCCGAGCAAGACCAGCATGCCCAGTGATGCCAACATCGTGTCGGGGGATTGGGCGAGGCCGGCGCCGGGGAATACGCCTCCCGCCGTCCGCGCGGTCAGGGCGGTCCCGAGCAGGTGTCCCGCGATAAGGACCAAAAGGCCCCAATGGGCGATACGGTCTTCCAGGCCGGCAGGGCGCGTCGCGCTCAACCGCATCCAGGCCAGGAGCAACAGCGAACCGGTGCCCATGCCCAGCGTGTAGGCAAGGGCCGCGGCGTCTCGTTCGACGAGGTCGAAATAGGCCAGGAGCGCAAACAAGCCGATGCCGAGCGCGGTCAGCGGCGCGGCGTCGGTTTGCGCCTCGCCGCGCGCCAACATGCCCCGGGTGAGCGCGAGCACGCTTGCCACGTAGAGGGTGGCCGCGGCGAGGCGCAGCGGAAAAACAGGCGCCTGGGGTGCTGCCAGCAATGCCGCGCCGGCATACAGGCCGAACGCCAGGGCGTACAGTAGGAGGTAGCGGCGCGAGCGCGCGTGATTCCAGATGCAAAGCGCAAAGCCGGCGAACAGCAACGCGGCCGCCGCATGACCGAATACTATGAGTTGATCGACGGTGAACGGAGCGGGTAATTTCATCTTCGCACTCCTGAGCCCTGGTGCGAGGGGCTCTTCTGGGACCATGGCGTCATCATAGGTACGCCGGCCATGTCGGCAAATGCCTGACGGATAGTTGTTCACATTTGGTGCCCCCGCATCGGGAACGGCGTCTCCCGCGGGGCGGCCACTCGTGGACGGCGCGGCGGCGCGTTAAAGTCTCGTCTGTGATTAATCGCGAGGATGGGGTCGCCGTCCTCGAGCGCTAGAGGGATATCGTGTTTACCGGAATCGTCCAGGGCACCGCCAAGATCATCGCCATTGAAGACCGTGAGGGCTTGCGCACGTTCACGCTCGAATTTCCCCCGGGGTTCTGCGAGGACCTGGCCATTGGCGCCAGCGTGTCGGTGGATGGTGTGTGCCTGACGGTAACCGGCATTGCCAGCCCCACCGTCGCTTCGTTCGACGTCATCCTCCAGAGCCTGAACGTCACCACCTTGTCGGAATATGGCGTGGGCGCGCGGGTCAACGTGGAGCGGGCGGCCAAGGATGGCGCCGAGATCGGAGGGCACCCGCTGTCCGGTCACATCGATTTTTCCACTTCCATCCTGGAGAGCCGCTCCTCCGACACCAACCGTGTCCTGCGCATCGCGATTCCCGAGCCTTTCCGCAAGTACGTTTTTGCCAAGGGGTACATCGCCATCAATGGCGCCAGCCTGACGGTTTCCGAGGTCAATCGGGCCGAGGGCTGGTTCGAGGTCTGGCTGATTCCCGAAACGCGTCGCGTCACCACCTTTGAAGAGAAGACGGTCGGGGACCGGCTGAACGTCGAAATCGAGCGCAGCACGCAGGTCGTGGTGGACACGGTACGCGAAACGGTCCAGGAAAGCCTCGGGCGTCTCGTGCCGGTGCTCGAGGCACTGTTGAAAGAGAAGGGGATGACGCTGGAGGATTTCCTGCCAGCGCCCAAGGCTTCGGATTGAGCCGCCTGCCGTCCCGCCATGCGAGCGGGGCGGAACCGGGAGCGCGGGCTTGGCATGGGCGCATGCTGCGGTTATTATTTACCGAACGATCGGTAAATAAATAGCGCGGGCCCAGCCATGATGACGACGGCATCCTCTCCCAAAAAGCGCCGCCCCGGACGCCCGCCGGTGGTGGCCGACGCGCGCGAGCGCATCTTGCTCGAGGCTTCCAAGCTCTTCGCGCAAAGCGGGTATGAGAACAGCTCCATTCATGAGCTCGCTGCCGCCATCGGGATGACCAAACCGGCCATCTACCACTATTTCGCAACCAAGCAGGACATCTACGACGCCATCATCCTGCGTACGCTGGAGGGCTTGATCGCAGAAGTCTTTCCCGCGGTACAGGCGGAAACCTCCGCCGTGGACAAACTGCGGGTATTCATGACTGTTCACGCCGCGTATCTCGAGCGCAATTATTGGAGCTTCGTCGCCATGCTGGTGGGGTTCAGCGGCATGAGCCCGCATTATCGCGAGGATGCGGCGCGGTTGCGCGATGAGTACGAGCGTTTCTTGCGCCGCATCCTCGAGCAGGGCGTGAAGGAGGGCGTGTTCCGCGCCGGCCAGGTGGCCGTTTCGGGGCGCGCCGTCTTGTCACTGCTGAACTGGATGTCGCGCTGGTTCAAACCCGGCCATGGCAGTAAGGCCGAACACATCGCGCTCGAGTATTTCGAGCTTTTGTACGCCGGCCTGTGCGTGCGACCGGCTTCTTGAAGGGGATCATCATGTCATTAGACGCGGACACTTTGCGCATGCTGGTCGAGGCCACGCGCACCTTCGTCACGGAACGCCTAATGCCGCTCGAGGCCGAGGTGGCGGAAAGCGGTTCGATTCCGCCGCAAGTGCGGGAGGAAATGCAGGCGCTCGGCTTGTTCGGCTTGTCCATTGCGCCGGAGTATGGGGGGCTCGGCCTCAACATGGAGGAAGAGGCCCTGATCGCGATGGAGCTGGGGCGGACGTCGCCGGCGTTCCGGTCGCTGGCCGGCACCAACATCGGGATCGGCTCACAGGCGATCGTGCTGGCGGGTACGGATGAGCAGCGCAAGAAATACTTGCCCAAATTGGCGAGCGGGGAATTGATCGGGTCGTTCGCGCTCACCGAGCCGGAGGCGGGATCCGATGCGCTCTCCTTGCGCACGACGGCCCGGCGTGACGGCGACCATTACGTGCTCAACGGCACGAAGCGGTTCATCACCAATGCTCCGATAGCAGGGCTCTACACGGTGATGGCGCGTACCGCGGAAGGGCGCCGGGCCGATGCGATTTCCTGCTTCCTGGTGGAAGCCGGGACGCCGGGTATTACGCTTGGCAAGCCCGATCGCAAGATGGGACAGGCGGGCTCTCTGACCTGCGACATCATTTTTGAGGATTGCCGTGTGCCGGCCAGCGCCTTGCTCGGCGGTGAGGAGGGCAACGGTTTTCGGACCGCCATGCGCGTGCTGGACAAGGGCCGGCTGCACATTGCTGCCGTGTGCGTGGGCATGGCCGAGCGCCTCATCGCCGAATCCGTCCGTTATGCTACGGAACGCAAGCAGTTTGGAAAAGCCATTGCCGACTTCCAGCTTATCCAGGCCATGATCGCCGACAGCCAGACCGAGGCGTATGCTGCGCGCACGATGGTGCTCGACGCGGCGCGCAAGCGGGACCGCGGCGAGCCGACTACGCTGGAAGCCTCGTGTTGCAAGCTGTTTGCCACGGAGATGGTGGGGCGGGTGGCAGATCGCGCCGTGCAAATCCACGGTGGGTCGGGTTACATCGCGGAATACGCAGTCGAGCGGTTTTACCGAGACGTGCGCCTGTTCCGGCTGTACGAAGGCACTTCGCAGATCCAGCAGCTCGTCATCGCCCGGGAGACGATCAAGGCATATGCGGCCTGAAGGCCGGGAGGAGAAAATATCGATGAAGCAGATCCAGCACGTGGGCATCGTCGGCGCCGGCGCCATGGGGCGCGGCATTGCGCAGATCGCCGCCCAGGCGGGCCTCAGGGTGTCCATGTACGACGCTGCGCCGACCGCGCTTGCCTCCGCGCGCGAGTTCTTGCAGCAGACCTGGGAAAAGCTGGTCCAGCGTGGCAAGCTGGATGCCGCCCAGGCCGCGGCCGCCCTCGAGGCGATCGAGCCGTGCGAGGATCTTTCAGCGTTGCGGGAGTGCGACTTGGTGATCGAGGCCATCGTCGAGCGGCTCGATGCCAAGCAGAACCTCTTCCGGCAGCTCGAGGACATCGTCAGCAGCGAATGCATCCTGGCGTCGAACACGTCGTCGTTGTCCATTACTGCGATCGCTTCCGCCTGCGCGCGTCCTTCCCGCGTCGCGGGCTACCACTTCTTCAATCCCGTGCCGCTGATGAAAGTCGTGGAGGTCGTGGACGGCTTGCGCAGCGACCCGGCCGTCGGCGATGCCCTGGCGGAACTGGCACGTCGCATGGGGCACACGCCCGTGCGCGCGAAAGACATGCCCGGCTTCATCGTCAACCATGCGGGGCGAGGGTTGAATACCGAAGGGCTGCGCGTGCTGCAGGAAGGCGTGGCGACCTGCGCGCAGGTCGATGCCATCATGACCGAACAGGCCGGCTTCAAGATGGGGCCCTTCGAGTTGATGGACCTGACCGGCCTGGACGTCTCGCACCCCGTCATGGAGTCGATCTACACCCAGTTTTTCGACGAGCCGCGGTTCCGTCCTTCGCCCGTGACGACGGTGCGCTTGGCCGGAGGCTTGCTCGGGCGCAAGACCGGGCAGGGGTTTTATACCTATGTCGACGGCAAGAAACAGGTGCAGCCCGAAACGCCTCGACCATCCGTCACGCCCCTACCCGAAGTTTGGGTGTCGCCGGTGAGGCCAGATGCGCGGGCGGCGGTGGTCGAGCTGTTGCTGGGGATGGAGGCCCGGGTCCAGGATGGGCCGCACCCGGGGGATGATGCACTGATCGTGGTGACGCCGTACGGGGAGGACGCCACCACCGCGGCATGCGACCAGGGGCTGGATGCGCGCCGGACGGTCGCCGTGGACACCTTGCACGGGCTGCCGGTGGGGCGCAGGCGTACGCTGATGGCGACTCCCCTGACGGAGTCGAGGTGGCTCGATGCGGCTGCCGCCCAATTTTCCGCCGACGGTGCGCCGGTCACGGTGATCCAGGATTCCCCCGGGTTCGTGGCGCAGCGCATCGTTGCCACGATCGTCAACATTGCCTGCGAGATCGCGCAGCAGCGCATCGCAACTCCGGCGGACATCGACCAGGCAGTCAGGCTAGGCTTGGGCTATCCCCAGGGGCCGCTGGCCATGGGGGATGCCCTGGGTGCCGCCCGCATCGTCGAGATCCTGCGCAACCTGGTCCGGGTGACCGGCGACATGCGTTATCGGCCCAGCCTGTGGCTGCAACGCAGGGCCCAGCTGGGGATGTCTTTGCTGGCGGGCTAGCGGATCGGCGTCGCCCGCTGGTTTTCATGAGCGATCTTCTATCTTCTACAATGCGGCGCTGGTTTTGATGGAGGATGCTATGGGACTTTTCATGGACCCGCGGCGGCGGCCGGATGATACGCGCGGCAGCTATAACCGCCGCCGTGCCCCGTGGCTGGTGCTCGTCGCCATTGGCTGCACGGCCTATATGCTGTCCCGGGGTTATCCGAGTTCCACGGGCTGGATGGCCATGATGGTGCTCTGGCTGGCAGCCATTTTGTCGGTCACGTCGGCGGATTGGAGCGATTTACGCAAGAAATGACCCTTGCACGCCGCCGGCGCGTGCCGGCCCCCAAGCCTTAGTCGCGGCGCTGGGGGCGCAAGGGAGCAGCGGCGGAGGGCGGCTTTTTATCCTTTGTGGTGACACGGCTCGGCGTGCCGTGGGCGGAGGTCGGAAGGTTGCGCTGGTTGGCGGGTGGCAGCAAGGTCGTTCCTGCGGTGGCCCGTGCGGCAGGTGTTTTCGAAGCGGTCGTCATGACGGTCTCCCCAATCCGTAGGGTCCGGCGGCAACCGCCAAGCGCCGCAAGTATCATGCCGCCGGCCCTGGCGGGGCGGCCCGGGTCGCGCCCGGCGTCTATATTGGCGGCCCCAGATAGGTATCATTGAGCCTACCCATCCGCTTGGTCATTTTTCCACTCTTTCTCGCTTTTCCTATCCTTGACTGCCGCTGTTCAACATCCCCTGACCGCCGAGTTGGTCGCCGTGCTCGTGGCTGCAACCGACTCCGAGCCGCTGGTCTTGACGACGCACGATGGGAGCATGCTGCCGTCCGGGCCTTTTGAGTCGGGCCACCGTTCGCTGCAAGCCGGGCTGCGGGCTTGGGTCGAAGAGCAGACACATCATCCGCTGGGGTACGTCGAGCAGCTTTATACCTTTGCCGATCGCGACCGTACCGAGCAGAAGACTGAGCAGCGGGTCATCTCCATCAGTTACCTGGCTTTGACCCGGCAAGGACCTGTTTCCGGTGCGGACGCGGCATGGCATGGCTGGTATCGCTATTTCCCGTGGGAAGACCGGCGTTCGCCGTCTGCAGAGTTGGATGCTTTGATCGCGGGTGCATTGTGCGAGTGGGTGTCCTCGGCATCGGAACCGGCCCTGAAACGCGCACGCCAACAGCGTGTCGACCTGTGCTTTGGACTCGGATCCCGCTCGTGGAACGAAGAGCTCGTCCTGCAGCGCTATGAGCTGCTATTCGAAGCTGGCCTCGTCGAGGAGGCCGCCCGCAGGACGGGACGGCCGGGGCTTTCCCCGCTCGGTCAGCCCATGCGTCACGATCACCGGCGCATTCTCGCCACTGGCATCGCGCGCCTGCGCGCCAAGATTAAATACCGGCCCGTCGTGTTCGAATTGATGCCCCCAGCCTTCACCCTGCTGCAGCTGCAACAAGTGGTGGAGGCGTTGTCGGGGCGCTACCTGCACAAACAGAACTTCCGCCGCTTCATCGAACAGCAGCAGTTGGTCGAGGAGACCGGTGCCTTGTCGACCGAAACGCCGGGTCGTCCGGCCAAATTGTTCCGCTTCCGCGGAGACGTACTGCTGGAGCGCGCCCTGAGTGGTACCAAGCTTCCACTCGCGCGGAGCAATTGAGACGTTCTTCTTCCTTGGGCGCGGCTATCCCTATTGACAGTCTTTATGCTCATATCTAGCATAAAGGACGAGGCTAAAGCCGCCATTTTTTTCCACGGAAAATACTCAAAATGAGCATAAATATTATGGGCGCCTCCGGCAGGGGCGAGACCGAGCAGTGGGATGTCGCCCCGCTTCCGCAAGTCATGATTGAGCCGCTGGTTCGAACTGCCTTGTTGGAAGACCTGGGGCGCGCGGGAGATCTGACGACGAACGCCATCGTGCCGGCCAACCATCGCGGCAGGACGGCGCTGGTGGCGCGCCAACCGGGCGTGGTGGCCGGCATGGATGTGGCGCGCTTGGCGTTCCAGTTGGTCGACCCGGAAATCCGGGTCGACATACGCAAGCCCGACGGCAGCCGTATCCGGCCGGGCGACGTGATCGCCATGGTGGAGGGCAACTCCCGCGCCATGCTGATGGCAGAACGCACCGCGCTCAATTTCCTTTGTCATATGAGCGGCATCGCCTCGTCTACCGCGGCAGTGGTGGACGCCATCGGCGATGCGCGCGCGCGGGTGGTGTGCACGCGCAAGACCATGCCGGGCCTGCGCATCGTGCAGAAGTACGCCGTGCGTGTGGGCGGCGGCTCCAATCACCGGTTCGGCCTGGACGATGCGGTGTTGATCAAAGATAACCATGTGGCGATTGCGGGCGGCGTGGCGCAGGCGGTGCGGCGCGCCCGTGCAGGCGTGGGCCATTTGGTGAAAATAGAACTGGAAGTCGACACGCTGGAGCAGTTGGACGAAGCGCTCGAGCTGAAAGTCGACGCCATTCTGCTCGATAACATGAGCGTGGAGGCCATGGCCGAAGCCGTTCGCCGAGTGGATGGCCGGGCGGTGACGGAGGCGTCCGGCCGCATTACGCCGCAGACGGCGCCGGCGGTGGCCAAGACGGGCGTGGACCTGATCTCGATAGGGTGGCTGACCCACAGCGTGGGCGTGCTGGACATCGGCCTGGATCACGCACCTTCTTGATGCAGGCGCGGGCCCGAACGGCTCACGCGGTTACCCGCCGGAGCCGTTCCTTGGGATTGTCGGGCCCGGTTTGCACCCACCGGAAAAACCGTGCTATAGTTTCGTTCTCGATGCGAACGACGCAACGCAAGAGCGAAGCGGCGGTTGCGGCGAGTGAGATGACGGCCTTGTGCCAGCAGTTACGCCAGGAGGCGGATGCGGTGGGGTTGTCATCGAGAGAGGAAGTTTGCGGTGCCGGATGGGCACGGCGGCTTGATCGAATCGGGAAGTGAGCGTAGCGAACTGAACGATTTGACAGACGAAAAAAACTTCTTCATAATCTCGCTTCTTCGCTGATGACGCAGCGCTAAACGAAAGGCGCAGCGCCGGCGGGGGGAAGAGAAGTAGGCAGTACCGTTCTTTAACAAGTTAACAGCCGATAAGTGTGGGCGCTTGGTTTTGGGCGCGAGACGGCTGAGTTGGGTAAAACTGACTTGGCTGGTCGACGCAAAATGAATCAAGTGCTCGCAAAGGAAATCAGTAGGTAAATCCAATTTACCGGTGATTTCTTTGAGTACGCAAGCGATC
>NZ_JADGHH010000115.1 GCF_019689535.1 Pigmentiphaga sp. | reverse complement strand
AAGCATTGCGAATATCTATTTTCGAAAAACAATCGCCAGCTTCGCCCGAGGAAAATTATTTCGCGCCACCTTACTCGACGCCAAATGCGCGCGAATCATGGTTTTCCCGTATTTTCGGCATGATCCTTACGGATGCTTACCATAATCCAACCTTGCGCCTAATATTATGATGACGAAAATAAAATTGGACCGAACCGTAAACTGACCAACATCAAGTGTGATATTCACAAAAAATAGATGCGCCCATTTTTCAATTAATCGAAAACTTGCGAATATTTAATCGGACCCCGGTTTTGTGGAATAACCTCACGTCGGTTTTCTTCCTGCAGGCCGGTTTCGATTTATTCCGCCGATGCCCCCGGGCACTTGCTTGACTGTTCCATCCGGCTTCGAACAAGGACACCACATGAGAATCACTACCGTTGCAGCCGCCCTAGTCGGCACCCTGGCACTTGCCGCCTGCTCTGCTCCCCAGAAGCGCGAAGAGCCCAAGGATCCGATACAGATCACGCAAGACCCTTCAGGCTTCCAGAACATCGAGGCCCAGGTCGGCAAGCTGCCCTCTCAGTTCCTGCGCAATGGCAAGCCACTCGACATGAATCGCTTCGCCCAAGTCAGGCCGGGCGCGACCAAGCAAACCGTGATCAATGCGCTGGGCCAGCCCGTGCAAGCCGGCGCCAACGGACGTGCGTTCGACTACGACCTGACCCTGCCGCTGCAAGGCCAGAACGTCCTGGTCTGCCAATACCGGGTGAATTTCGACGCGCGGGATACGGTGACGTCCACGATGTGGCGCCGTCCGCAATGCCAGGCGATCGCCGACGCGATGAAGCCCGCGCCGGCCCCGGTTCCTGCGCCCGCGCCCGTGCGCACCATTTCCATCGCGGCGGACGTGCTGTTCGATTTCAACAGCGCCCGCCTCACGCCTGCGGGGCAGGCCGAGCTAGACCGTGCCATCGCGCCGCTGCGCGGGGAGTCGGCGCCGTATGAAGTGCATATCGTCGGGCACGCGGACCGGATAGGGTCGGCTGCCGCCAACCAGCGGATTTCCCTGGAGCGCGCACAGGCCGTCCGCGATTACCTCGTCTCGAAGGGGCTTTCGCCTTCCCGCGTGAGCGTCGAAGGTCGCGGCGCATCGGAACCCGTCGTGCAATGCCAGGGCGTACGCGGCGGCGCCGCGCTGCGTGAATGCCTGGCGCCCAACCGCCGCGTGACGTTGAACATCCGCAGCATCCCCGGCACCGCGCCCCAGGGCCGTTGAACCTCGCTAGAAGAAGAGAGAAGAATGCAGGCGGCGCCTATGCCGCCGCCTGCAGGCGCAGCGCCCGCACCCGCCCGCCGGCCTGCAGATAACGCAGATACGCCACCAGCCCCGACAAATAGTGCTCGACGTCGTCGATGCGCACGCGGAAGGCATGGTGCCGGATGAAGAAACTGCCGACGATGCGCGCCGGGTTGCGGAAATACATCGCATACTCCGGCCAGAAATGCCCGTTCTGCAGATAGTGGGCGCGCCGCTCCAAGGCCTCGTAGAAGGCATCGAGGTCCACCGCATTCAATAGCGGCCGCATCTCCGGGTACATGACAAGCCGCTGCAACATGGTCTCGGCGGCCATCATCAATTCGAGCAGAGTCGGGAAAGTCGTAATGCGATCCCGGACGAAGTCCAGGTAATCGGCGAAGTTCTTGATGCCGAACTCGAAATACTTCGCCTGCGGCCGGTAAGTCGTCAACTCGTTGACGCAATAGCTCAGCCAGTGATCGTGCGCCTTCCAATGCTCGGCGGAAAGGAAATAGTCGAACGCGCGGACCACGGCCTCGAGCCAGCGCGGCTCGCGCGTCAGGCCGTATAGGCGCATCAGCCCGAACGCCGCCTCGCCGTCGTAATAGATGATGCGGAACGGCTCCTTGACCGAGAGGTCCGGATAGTTCAGCACGTGCACGAAGCGGCCCGTCGCCGGGTCCTGCATGAACAGGACGCCCTCCGCCAGCGCCGCCATCAGCGCATGATGGCGATCGGTGCCCGTGACCTGCGCATACTTGCTCAGCGCCAGGAGGCATACGGCATTGCCGCCCAGCTTGACCTCAGAGCCATCGACCAGGAACGCGCCGCGGCGCCCGTCCGGGAGCTCGGCCTGTGCGATCAGCTTGGTGGTGAGATAAGACAGCGAGCGATCGATGGCCTGCTTGAGTGTTTCATCGCGCGTCACTTCCCACGCCTCGATCATGGCGTAGGTCGTGCTCGCGTGTCGCAGGCTGTTATAGGCGTTGATGGGGCGGTCGAAACAAGGATGCCATCCGTAATGGAACTTGCCACTCTCCTGGACCTGCGAAGCGAGGTACAGGGCGCCGCGCTCGATCAGCTCGAATACGTCTTGGTCAGTCAGGCGGTCACGCACCCTGCGCCCGGCGTTGCGCCCCGGGCCGTACAAGAGATGGGTTCGGGCCTCGAGCGCATCGCGAAAAACCCCCCGCGTCGACAGCACATAGACCGCCCTGTCCCTGCCGGGGTCGAGTTCGGTTCCAGCGCCATAGCGATTGGCAGCATACACATTGAAGTTATGCAGGTTGACCGTGGCGTGCGCGACCTCGTTGCCGCCATAGAGCATGGCGTTGCCGTTGAGCTCTTGCTCCAGGAAGGCGATCTTGAGCCCGCGGTCCAGCGCCACGCCATAGCGGTAATAGTTCCGCTTGGTCTTGGCGAGCTCTTCCGACCATGCCTTCATGGTCGTCTCCCGCACCCCCTCCACCCAATCGATGCGCAGCCAGCGCACTTGCATGCCGCGCCGCCGCACCAACTGTTCGAGCTTCTCGGTGCCGGCAAGCCACGCGCTGGCGAAATCCGATGCGCTGGCGTGGCGCACGCGCGCGCGGGACGTGCCATCGGAAACCGAGAAAAACAGGGTGCACGCCGGCCAGTCGCCCCCCGGTGAACGGAAGTTCGCTTCGACGTGCGGACGGACCTCGGCAAGAAGCTCAGAAAGATGCATGCAGGGAAAAGAGGAACGACGAACTCCGGGACTGCCGAATCCTAACCGCCTATCGACGGCGCGTCCATCCGGACCCGAACCGCCATACCACTTCCGGCGCGCCTCGGCCAAGGCGCCGCGGCGTGCCAATCGGGCCCTGCCCTCACATGCAAGGGCTTGACCCAGCCTAGACGTAACCAATATAGTTACGACAAAACACCCCGCGGGCCTTTTCATGAGTTCCAACAGCCGGCTGACGATCGCAATACACATTTTGGCGTGGATGTCCCTCGTGGCGAGAAACAACCCCGACCCGGTCACGTCCGACCGCATCGCCGCAAGCGTCAACACCAATCCCGTCGTCATCCGGCGCATCCTCGGGCGATTGTCGAAGGCGGGCCTCGTCAAGAGCCATCGCGGGGCCCATGCAGGATGGACCTTGGCGCGTGCCCCGCAGGCCATTTCCCTGCTCGACGTATATCGCACGGTGGAAGACGCGCCGTTGTTCGCCCTGCATGCGTCCCGCCCCAATCCGGCCTGCCCCGTTGGCTGCGGAATACAACCGGCGCTGAGCCGCGTCTATGCATCGCTCGGCGAGGTACTTCACGAGCACATGGCGCGCATCACCATCGAAGACATGCTCGCCCAGATACTGAAGCGTTCCAAGGAGTCCCCAAGCAGGCGGAAATAAAGGAACGAACACCCCGCCAGGCAAGGTTTTTTTGCGCCCCTTGATGTAACCATTATTGTTACGACATAACGGAACTGCCATGAACCTCCGACTTCTCACCCTCGCCTTGGGCACCTTCGCCATCGGCACCGACAGCTTCGTGATGGCCGGCATCCTGCGCGAGATTGCGCAGGATTTCGGTGTCGGCATCGACGCCGCGGGGCAAATGATCACGGCGTATGCACTGTCCTACGCCATCATGACGCCCGTCATGGCCGCCTGGACGTCGCACTGGCCGCGCCGCTTCGTATTGGGAAGCGGGCTCCTCGTGTTCACGCTCGGCAATGCGCTGACTGCGCTGGCAGCCAGTTTCGAAATGGGGTTGGCGGGCCGGATCCTGGCAGGCGCCGGTGGCGCGCTCTACACGCCCGCAGCCAGCGCCGCGGCGGCCGCCCTGGTCGCCCCCGAACAGCGGGGGCGCGCGCTCGCCGTCGTCATGGCTGGCTTGAGCGGCGCTACCGCGCTAGGCGCCCCCATCGGGACGCTCGTGAGTGGGCTGGGCGATTGGCGCATGACCATGTGGTGGGTCACCGGCCTAGGCCTCCTCGCGGGCACGGGCATCGCCCTCGCACTTCCCCGGCTCGTGGGAACCGCTAAGCTGACCCTGGGCGAACGCCTTGCCCCGCTACTCGACCCCCGCGTGGCCTGGACCCTGGGAACGACCCTGCTCGTATTGGCAGGGCTGTACACCGTCTATAGCTACGCCAGCGTGGCATTCGAGCGCGCGACGGACGGCCGCAGCGACATCCTCGCCATGCTGATCGCAATCTGGGGCGTGGCGGCCACGCTTGGCAATCTCGTCGCAGGCGCGTTGACCGACCGGTTCGGCAGCCGCTGGATCATCAACATGGCGATCATCGCCGTGGGCATCGACTTCGCACTCATGCCGCTATCCAGCGCCGCACTGCCGACCTCCATCGCGGCCCTCGTCGCATGGGGGCTGTGCGGCTGGGGCCTGATCGTTCCCCAACAGCACCGGCTGATCGGCATCGCCCCGACGCGCGCGCCCATCCTGATCGCGTTGAACGCCTCGACGATCTACCTCGCCGTCGCCGCGTCGGGCGTGCTCGGGGCCGCCATGATCCGGATCGTCACGCCGTACGGCCTGGGGCTCGTCGGCGCGGTCTTGATCTTCCTCGGCTTGGTTACCGCAGAAGTGGCGCATCGGAAGATCGAGAAACCCGGCCATGGCGTTTCCGATCGTCCCGGGCAAGCCAGCTCCTACCACCACTGATGGAAATGATGCACCGGCCCGTTGCCCGAGCCCACGCCCAGGCTGTCCGCGTGCCGAATGGCCTCGGTCAGGTAATGCTTGGCGCGCTTGGCAGCTTCCGGCACGTCTTGGCACTGCGGCAGCAACGCGGCCAAGGCAGCCGAAAGGGTGCAACCCGTGCCATGCGTGTTGCGGGTGTGGATGCGCGGCGCAGCCAGTTCGATCATGCGATCGCCGTCGTGCAGCAAATCGATGGCCATGTCGCCGGGCAAATGGCCGCCCTTGAGGAACACCCAGCGCTCGCCGCTATGGGCGAGCTGCTCGCGCAGGCGCTCGGCCACGCGGCGCATTTCCTTGACCGTGTCCACGGGGCGTTGCTCGAGCAAGACGCCGGCCTCGGGCAGGTTCGGGGTAATCATGGTGACTTGCGGCAGCAAGGCCTCGCGCAGCGCGCCGACCGCATCGCGGGTCAGCAGCGAGTCGCCGCTTTTCGCGACCATGACCGGGTCGAGCACGACGTAGGGCGGCTTCCAGTGCGCAAGGCGTTCGGCGACGATTTCGGTCACCGGCCGGCTGCCCAGCATGCCGATCTTGACGGCATCGGCCGGCACGTCGGCGAACAAGGTATCGATCTGCTGCGCCACGAACGCGGGCTCGACGGGCCGCACGCCCGTCACGCCGTGGGTATTCTGCGCGGTCAGTGCCGCGATGACGCCGCACCCGTAGGCGCCGAGTGCGCTCATCGCCTTGATGTCGGCCAGCACCCCTGCGCCGCCGGACGGATCGACGCCCGCGATAGTAAGTGCCTTGGGAATGGGTTTAGCGGCTGACATGAAAACCTCGTGCAAATGGACGACGCCGCCTCACGGCGGCTGATGCCGCCAAGTATAGTGTGCCGTCCGTCCGTCCGGGGCGGGGCGGCATGAGCCGTTTGCACGAAGCTTGCCCGGCGCCCGCCGTGCGCGAAGGCGGGTAACATAAGGGCCCGCTCTCCCTGCAACCGCCCTCCCTGCAAGAGGCTCGCCATGATTTACGAAATCGCGCAGATCGAAATCCGACCGGGCACGCAAGAAGCATTCGAAGCCGGCGTCCAGACGGCAGCGCCGCTGTTCCAGCGGGCCAAGGGCTGCCACGGCATGCAGCTCCAGCAGACGCTGGAAGACGCCAATACCTATTTGCTCGTGGTGCAATGGGAAACGCTGGAAGACCACACCGTGCACTTTCGCGGCTCGGAAGACTTCAAGGCCTGGCGGGCCTTGGTGGGCGAGTATTTCGCCAAGCCGCCAGTGGTGTGCCACACCACCACAGTCGCCAACCCCTTCTGAGGCCAAGCCTTACGGGGGCCAAGGCCGCGCCGCGGCGCGCGCCTGCCCCTAGGCGAGTTTCTCTTCGACGCCGTACTTTTCGAAGAACACCCGCACCTCTTCGGCCGGACACGGCCTCCCCACGAAATACCCCTGGATCTCGGTGCACCCGGCCATGCGCAATTGGTCCCACTGCGCCTGCGATTCCACCCCTTCGCCCGTGGTCTGCATGCCCAGGCTGTGGCCCAGGTTGACGATGGCCTGCACGATGCGCGCGGACTCCGGATTCGTACAAATGCCTGCCACGAAAGCCATGTCTATCTTGATGCGGTCGGCGGGGAACCGGCGCAGGTACAGCAGTGAGGAGTAGCCGGTGCCGAAATCGTCGAGCGCGATCCGCACGCCCATGCTGCGCAGTTCGTCCAGCGTGCTGTGCACGTAGGCCGTGTTCTGGAGCAGCACAGTCTCGGTGATCTCGAGCTCGAGGCGCTCGGCAGGCAAATTCGCGGCCTTCAGCGCGCCGCGCACGTGGTCCAGCAATTTTCCGCTGCGAAACTGCCATGCCGAAACGTTGACGGCCACGCGCACGTTGCCTGGCCACTTGGCGGCCTCGGCGCACGCCATGTCGAGCACCCACTTGCCCAGCGGCACGATCAGGCCGGTTTCCTCCGCCACCGCGATCACCTGCGGGGCGCCCAGCTCGGCAAGGCGTGGCTCACGCCAGCGCAGCAGGGCCTCGAAGCCTTCCAACCGGGCCGTTTGGGTGTTCACGAGCGGCTGGTAATACAGTTCGAACCCATGCCGCTCCAGCGCCTCGCGCAGCGCCGTCTCGGCCACGCGGCGCGTCGCCTGCGCCGCATCCATGCTCTTCTCGAACATGCGCCACCGGCGCCGCCCTTCCCCGCGCGCGCACAGCAGCGCCGTTTCGGCGTGGTTCAACAGCGCGTCGGCATCATCGCCCGGCCTGGACAAGGCAACCCCGACGCTTGCGCTCAGGACGATCCGGTAATTGCGCACGTACCAGGGCTCGGCGATGGCGGCGATGAGGGATGCCGCCAGCACCCCGATGGACTCCGGATCGGAAGCATGGCGCACCACCGCGAACTCGTCGCCCGCCACGCGCGCGACGAAATCCTCAGGCCGGGTCGCTGCCTGGATGCGCTGGGCGACTTTCTTCAGCGCGAGGTCGCCCACGTCCTGCCCCAGCTCCTCGTTCACGTCCTTGAAAACGTCGAGGTCGATCAACAACAGCGCCGTCTGCGCGCCATCAGGTGGCTCGGGCCTGCGCGACAGGGTTTCGATGAAACTCAAGCGATTCGGCAGCCCGGTTAGCGTGTCGCAGCGGGCCATGTCGTAGGCGGCGCGCGCGATTTCGTATTGGTTCCTCAGCTGCCGGCTGCTCAGCATGAAGCAGACGCCGATGATGATGCACAGCAAGGTCGCGCCGCCGACGATGACCCACGCATCTTCCCGCCAGCTCGCCACGACGGTGGACACGGGCACGCTAACCTGCAGCACGACCGGATACGCCGAGGGCACGGCGACCGCAGCCAGGCGTCGCACGCCGTCCACCGTGCTCGTCATCTCCACCGCCTTGCCTTCGCGCATGACCGGCAAGCCGTGATCGCCCTCGTGCAGCGCCATCAGGCGCTTGCCGATCACTTGCCGCGGCAGCGGATGACCCGCCAGCAGATGGCCGTCCGAACGATACATGGCGATCTCGGTCTGCTCACCGGCCTTGATCTGTTCGTAGAACTCCTCGAAGTACGCCGTCGGCATGCTGCCCACCGCCATGCCCAGCAGCGCACCCTCGGCATCGCGCACCTTGCGCGCAAAATAAATCGTCCATCGGCCAGAGGCCGGGCTGAGGTAAGGCAGGCTCAGGAAGGTCTCCGCCTGCCCATTGCGGTGCAGCGAACGGAAAAACTCGCTACCGGAGAGATCCACGTACGGCGACGACTGGGGACGCGAGGAATTGAGCAACACGCCGTCGCGGCTCACCACCGACAGCGCATCGACGTAGCTCAGGCTGCTGGCCTTGGTTTCGAGCAACTCGACGATCTCGCTGCTGCCGGCCAACTGCACGAAGGCGTCATGCGTGTGGCCGCCCCGCTCTTTGATGCGGTCGGCGATATCTTGCTGCGCTCCCTCGACCGCCTCGAACGTGCGCTCGACCTCTTCGGCGAGGACCATCGCCAGATTCGTCAATTCGCGCGATTTCGCGGCGATGGCGCGCTGATGCAAATTGTTGACCAACGCCGCCGCGGAGACGGCAATGAGGACGATCAGGCCGCAGGCGAGTGCGGCGAGGAACCGCGCACGCCCCGTGGTCGGGACAGCAGGAGCCTGCGTCGTGGGGCGCGGCCCAGGTGTAGGAGCATACATAATGAGTTGGCAGGCCGCCCCTGAATCCTGTGATATTGCTAGACTAGCGATCGCCGCGCAGGCCGTACGGCCATAGGCCGGTTAAAATTGCCCGTTTTCTTACGGTTTTCGTTAATTCCTAATTATCTACCATGAACGCAGCCACTTTTCCAGACGTCGAACAAGCCCGCTTCAACATGGTGGAACAGCAAATCCGCCCGTGGGATGTTCTCGACCAGAACGTCCTGGAACTGCTCTTCAAGGTGAAGCGGGAAGACTTCGTACCGCCGTCGATGCGCTCCCTGGCCTTCGTCGACACCGAGATTCCGCTGCGCTTCGACGACTACGACAGCGGCGAATGCATGCTCGCTCCCAAGGTGGAAGCCCGGCTGCTGCAGGAACTGGCGCTCAAGCCCAGCGACAGCGTGCTCGAAATCGGCACCGGCTCGGGCTATCACACCGCCCTGCTGGCCAGCATGGCGCAAACCGTCACCTCGGTGGAAATCCTTCCCCGCCTTGCCTCGTTTGCCCAGGCCAACCTCAAGCGCGCCGGCATCGCCAACGCCACGGTGCAGGTCGGCGACGGCAGCAAGGGCTGGGGCTCCACGGAATACGACGCCATCCTCGTGACGGGCTCGGTGCCAGAAGTGCCGGATAGCCTCAAATACCAATTGCGCGTGGGCGGCCGCCTGGCGATCATCGTCGGCCAGAACCCGATCATGACCGCACTGTTGATCACCCGCACCACGGCCGCCACGTTCGAAACCACCTCGCTGTTCGAAACGCTGGTCAAACCCCTGCGTGGCGTGACTATCTCCAAGTTCAAATTCTGACCGGAGTCTCCGTGCTGCCCACACGCGCAAGGCTGTACGTCCCGACGCTATGCGCTCTGCTGAGCGCGTGCGCATACTTTTCCCCGGCCGCGGCCTTGGACCTTGCGCAAGCCTACCAAGCCGCGCTGGCCAACGACGCCACCTTCGCTTCCGTGCGGGCCGCATACACGGCAACTCTGGAGAAACTCCCGCAGGCCCGCGCGGGGCTGCTGCCCTCGATCGGGCTGACGGGCACCCGCGCGGAAGCCTCCACCACGCGCCTGCCGGGGGTGCAGTACACCAGCGAGAGCTACACGCTGCAATTGACGCAGCCGCTCTTCCGCTGGGCCAACTGGCAAAACTACGAGCAGTCCAAGCTGCAGCTCGCCATCGGTGAAACACAGCTCGCGCAGGCACGGCAAGACCTCATCCTGCGCGTGGTCCAGGCCTACTTCGACGTGCTGGCGGCGCAAGACAACCTCGCCTTCATCCGCGCGCAAAAGGCAGCCATCGAAGAGCAGCTCGAAGCGGCCAAGCGCAACTTCGAGATCGGCACCGCCACCATCACCGACACGCACGAAGCCCAGGCACGCTACGACCTCGCCGTGGCGCAGGAGATCCAGGCCGAATCCGAGCTCACGGTACGCACCAGCGCCCTGCAGCAAATCATCGGCCAGGCGCCCGACACCCTGGCCAAGCTCCCGGAGTCGGTCAAGGTACCCGCGCCGGAGCCCGCCAAGCTCGAAGCCTGGACGCAGCAGGCCGCCGCCAACAACCTCGCCGTCGCGCAAGCCAGCCTGGCCACCGAAATCGCCAAGCGCGACATTGAAATCGCCAAGAGCGGCCACTACCCAACCGTGGACCTGACGGCCAACATCGGCCGCTCGCGCGGCTTGGTCGGGCAGAACGTGGTCAACGATTTCTACACCACGCGCTCGGTAGGCGTGCAGGTATCGGTGCCGATTTTCTCCGGCTTGGGCACGAGCGCGCGCGTGAATGAAGCCGTGGCCCTGTCGGAGAAAGCCCGTCACGATCTCGAAGCGGCGCGCCGCGCCGCCGTGCAGAACACCCGCGTCGCCTTCCAAGGCGTCAACGCCGGCCTTGCCCAGGTCCGCGCCTTGGAAGCGGCGCAGGTTTCCAGCCGCAGCGCGCTGGAGGCGAACAAGACGGGCTATGAAGTCGGCGTGCGCATCAATATCGACGTGCTGAACGCGCAGCAGCAGCTCTACTCCACGGAACGGGATCTTGCCAAGGCGCGCTATGACGCGCTGATGTCGGGGCTGCGGCTGAAAGCGGCCGCGGGCATCCTCTCGGAAGACGACGTCGCGAAAATCAACGCGCTGCTGCGGTAGGCAGAGGCTCGAGGCCTTGTCGAGTTCTTGACCCGTCCTTTTCCGGCCTGGGGGCGGGTGCGCCGCGGGGGCGCAGCGGGACCGGCTCCGTCTAAGCC
>NZ_JADGHH010000114.1 GCF_019689535.1 Pigmentiphaga sp. | reverse complement strand
GGTCCGGCCGGCTCGGAAGGGGTGGGCAGGGAGGCTTTCAAGCGTTTTTTCATAGTCGGGTTACAATCCCATTCCGGATGCGACCGTGGCGAAATTGGTAGACGCAACAGGTTTAGGTCCTGTCGGGAGAAATCCTGTGGAGGTTCGATTCCTCTCGGTCGCACCATGAATGAGTTTTGAACCACCCTGGCGGTGTCCGGCCGCAGCCGGCACGAGGCTGCTCCCCGGGAGCCGGGCGTCGCCCAGGCGCCGTCCGGGGCTGTGGCACAATTCGCGAATGCCCGGATCGATGTTGGTTGCGGTGCCTCTCGCGGCGCGGGTAACTCCGATTCTGTCGATTACACATACTCAATATAGGTTTTTGCATGCAGCCTGTGGTTGAAACCCTGTCAGGTCTTGAGCGGCGCGTGGATCTTTCCGTCCCTGTGGCCGACGTCGAAAAAGAAGTCGAAACGCGCCTGAAGCGCCTGGCCCGCACCGCCAAGATGCCGGGCTTTCGACCCGGCAAAGTCCCTCTGTCCATGCTGGCCCGCACCTATGGGCCCGAAGTGCGGATGGAGGTTTTGAACGCCAAGATCGGCGACGCTCTGGAAAAGGTCGTCAGCGAGGCCAAGCTGCGCCTGGCCGGCTCGCCGTCCGTCGAGCCCAAGACCGAAGGCGTGCCCGAGGGCATGGTGGGCTTCACCGCCACCTTCGAGGTTTACCCTGAGGTCCAGATCCCCGACCTCTCCACGCTGGAAGTGTCGAACGCCAAGAGCGAAGTGGGCGATGCCGAGGTCGAGCGCACGGTCGAGATCCTGCGCAAGCAACGCATCTCCTTCGTCGAGCGCGAAGGCCGCGCTGCCGGCGACAATGACCGCGTGACGCTGGATTTCGCCGGCACCATCGACGGCGTTGCATTCGACGGCGGCTCTGCGACGGACTTCCCCATCGTCCTGGGGCAAGGCCGCATGCTGCCCGAATTCGAGGAAGCCGTGCGTGGCATGAAGGCGGGCGAGACCAAGAAATTCCCGCTCACGTTCCCGGCCGATTACGGTGCGGCCGAGGTCGCGGGCAAGACAGCCGAATTCACCATCACCATCAAGAAGGTGGAAGAGGGCGTGCTGCCCGAGGTCGACGCCGAGTTCGCCAAGCAACTGGGCCAGGCCGAAGGCGACGTCGAGAAACTGCGCGCGGACATCCGCGCCAACCTGGAGCGCGAGGTCCGCAACCGCACCCTCGCCCGTACCAAGGCGAGCGTGATGGACGCCCTTGCCAAGGCCGCTACCTTCGACATTCCGAAGGCGCTGGTCAACGATGACACCGAGCGCCGCATCGCCGCGGCGCGCGAGGACCTCAAGCAGCGCGGCGTGCCCAACGCCGACAAGCTGCCCATTCCCGCGGAGGCCTTCTCGGCCGAGTCCGAGCGTCGCGTGCGCCTGGGCCTGCTGGTGT
Source organism: Pigmentiphaga sp. (assembly GCF_019689535.1). GTDB lineage: Bacteria > Pseudomonadota > Gammaproteobacteria > Burkholderiales > Burkholderiaceae_B > Pigmentiphaga. The sequence continues at coordinate 9,489 of NZ_JADGHH010000114.1, read as the reverse complement.
CCGAGCTGGTCAAGGTCGAGAACCTCAAGGCCCGGCCCGACCAGATCCGTGCGCGGATCGAGGACTTCGCCCAGAGCTACGAGCGCCCGGAAGAGGTCGTGCGTTACTATTTGACCGACAAGGCTCGCCTCGCCGAGGTCGAGGCCATCGTGCTGGAAGACAACGTCGTCCAACACGTCCTGTCCAAGGCCAAGGTCAAGGACGAGCAAGTCTCTTTCGATGAATTGATGGGAACCACCTGATGCAACGCTTCGTAGATTTCTACGCATCGATGTATGGGGCCGAGTCGCTCGGCCCCAAATCCCTCGGCTATGTGCCGATGGTGATCGAACAGTCCGGTCGGGGTGAGCGTGCGTACGACATCTACTCGCGTTTGCTGAAAGAGCGGATCATTTTCCTGGTTGGCCCGGTCACCGAGGCCTCGGCCAACCTGATCGTGGCTCAGCTCCTGTTCCTGGAGTCCGAGAACCCCGACAAAGACATCTCGCTCTACATCAACTCGCCCGGCGGGTCGGTCTATGCGGGCATGGCCATCTACGACACCATGCAGTTCGTCAAGCCCGACGTGGCGACCCTCTGCACCGGGCTGGCCGCCAGCATGGGAGCCTTCCTGCTGGCTGCCGGGGCCAAGGGCAAGCGCATCGCGCTGCCCAATTCCCGCATCATGATTCACCAGCCCTCGGGCGGCGCCCAAGGGCAGGCGACAGACATCGAAATCCACGCCCGCGAAATCCTGTATCTGCGCGAGCGCCTGAATCGCATCCTGGCCGAAAACACCGGCCAGCCGATCGAGCGCATCGCGGTGGATACGGAACGCGACAATTTCATGTCGGCGGCTGACGCAGTATCTTATGGATTGATCGATAAAGTCTTCAGCCGCCGTAGCGAACAGGGTTGACCATGTCGGAAAAGAAAGGGTCGAACGAAAAGCTGCTCTATTGCTCGTTTTGCGGCAAGAGCCAGCATGAGGTTCGCAAGTTGATCGCCGGACCTTCGGTGTTCATTTGCGATGAGTGCATCGACCTCTGCAACGACATCATTCGCGACGAGGCGGCTGCCGACGTCAAGACCGGTGCCAAGTCCGAGCTCCCCACGCCGGCCGAGATCAAGGAGATCCTCGACCAATACGTGATCGGGCAGACACGGGCCAAGCGGATCCTGTCGGTGGCGGTGTACAACCACTACAAGCGCATACGCCATGCCGGCGGCAAGGCGGACGACATCGAGCTGTCGAAAAGCAACATCCTGCTGATCGGCCCGACCGGGTCGGGCAAGACGCTGTTGGCGCAGACGCTGGCCCGCCTGCTGAACGTGCCCTTCGTGATCGCCGACGCGACCACGTTGACCGAGGCCGGCTACGTGGGCGAGGACGTCGAGAACATCATCCAGAAGCTGCTGCAGAACTGCAACTACGACGTCGAGAAGGCGCAGCGCGGCATTGTCTACATCGACGAAATCGACAAGATCTCCCGCAAGGCCGACAATCCGTCCATTACGCGCGACGTGTCGGGCGAAGGCGTGCAGCAGGCGCTGCTCAAGCTGATCGAAGGCACGGTGGCGTCGGTTCCTCCCCAGGGCGGCCGCAAGCATCCCAACCAGGACTTCGTGCAGATCGACACGACCAACATCCTGTTTATCTGCGGCGGCGCGTTCGACGGTCTGGAAAAGGTCATTCGCGGGCGCACCGAGAAGTCGGGCATAGGCTTTAGCGCCTCGGTCAAGTCCGAGGCCGAGCGGTCGGTCAGCGACCTGTTCGGCGAGGTCGAGCCGGAAGACTTGATCAAGTTCGGGTTGATCCCCGAGCTGGTCGGCCGCCTGCCGGTCGTCGCCACGCTGGACGAGCTGAACGAAGAAGCGCTGATCCAAATTCTGGTCGAGCCCAAGAACGCGCTGGTCAAGCAGTTCCAGAAGCTGTTCGCGATGGAGGGTGCCGAGCTCGACGTGCGCCCGCAGGCCTTGCAGGCCATCGCCCAGAAAGCGCTCAAGCGCAAGACGGGGGCCCGCGGGCTACGTTCCATCCTCGAGGCGGCCCTCCTCGACACCATGTATGAGCTGCCGTCGTTGGGCAACGTCACCAAGGTGGTGCTCGACGAGAACGCCGTCAATGGTGAAGGCGTGCCCCTGCTCATCTACGGCGACAATCCCAAGGTCGCCAGCCAGTAGGCGTGCCTGCGCGCGGGAGCGCGCCGCGAGCGGCGGAGTAGGGCCCGGATTGCCGGGCCCGGTGCTGCTGCACGGGGCGCGCGTTGCCGCGTGGCGGGAGCGCTATGTGCTACATTGGTCCATGGCGTGCAAATGCCTGCCCGTCCGGCGACTGATGTCTCTGCGCCTACCTTCGGGTCCATGCCTTTTTTTCGAGCCTAGACGCGGGAAAATGGCCTGGATCCGGCTGCTTTCGCAGACCCGATTGCCCGCCGACGCTTGAAATCCACGCTTACGCCCTCATCCTGATAGCATTCAAATTCGAGGACGAATCATGTCTGCGAGCCAGATACTCCCCTCCGAACCGATCGAGTTGCCGCTGCTTCCGCTGCGCGACGTGGTCGTATTCCCGCACATGGTCATCCCGCTGTTCGTGGGCCGGCCCAAGTCGATCAAGGCCTTGGAGTCCGCCATGGAGGCCGGCAAGAGCATCATGCTGGTGGCGCAGAAATCGGCCGCCAAGGATGAGCCTTCCGCGGACGACATCTACGAAATCGGATGCGTCGCCAGCATTCTGCAGATGCTGAAGCTGCCCGACGGCACCGTGAAGGTTCTGGTCGAGGGAGCCCAGCGCGCCCGCATCACCCGCATCGACGACCAGGGCGCGCACTTCTCGTGCGAGCTCGTGCCCATCGATCCCGATCGTGGCCAGAGCGCCGAGATCGAAGCGCTGCGCCGGGCCATCGTGTCCCAGTTCGACCAATACGTCAAACTGAACAAGAAAATCCCGCCCGAGATCCTGACCTCCTTGTCGGGCATCGACGAGCCGGGGCGCCTGGCCGACACCATCGCCGCCCACCTGCCCCTCAAGCTCGAGCAGAAACAGAAGATGCTGGAGGTGTTCTCCACCGCCGAGCGCCTGGAGGCGCTGCTGGCGCAGCTCGAGACCGAAATCGACATTCTTCAGGTGGAAAAACGCATCCGCGGCCGCGTGAAGAAGCAGATGGAAAAAAGCCAGCGCGAGTACTACCTGAACGAGCAGGTCAAGGCCATCCAGAAGGAGCTGGGCGAGGGCGAGGACGGCGCGGATTTCGAAGAGCTCGAAAAGCGGATCAAGGCTGCGCACATGCCCAAGGAGGCCAAGAAGAAGGCCGAATCCGAACTCAAGAAGCTGCGCCTGATGTCGCCCATGTCGGCCGAGGCCACCGTGGTGCGCAACTACATCGACACGCTGGTGAGCTTGCCCTGGAAGAAAAAGAGCAAGGTCAACAATTCGCTCCAGCATGCCGAAGAAGTGCTCAACAACGACCACTACGGGCTGGAGAAGGTCAAGGAGCGCATCCTCGAATACCTCGCCGTGCAGCAGCGCGTGGACAAGGTCAAGGCGCCCATCCTGTGCCTGGTCGGGCCTCCGGGGGTGGGCAAGACCTCGCTCGGGCAGTCCATCGCCAAGGCGACCAACCGCAAGTTCGTGCGGATGGCCCTCGGCGGCGTGCGGGACGAGTCGGAGATCCGCGGGCACCGTCGCACCTACATTGGCTCGATGCCCGGAAAAATCCTCCAGAACCTGGCCAAGGTGGGCGCGCGCAACCCGCTCTTCCTGCTCGACGAAGTCGACAAGATGGGCATGGATTTCCGGGGCGATCCGGCCTCTGCGCTGCTCGAGGTGCTGGATCCCGAGCAGAACCATACGTTCCAGGATCACTACGTCGAAGTCGATTTCGATCTTTCCGACGTGATGTTCGTGGCGACCAGCAATACGCTGAACATTCCGCCGGCGCTGTTGGACCGGATGGAAGTCATTCGCCTCTCGGGCTACACCGAAGACGAGAAAGTGCACATCGCCACCCAGCACCTGCTGCCCAAGCAGATGAAGCACAACGGCCTCAAGCCCGATGAGCTCAAGGTCGAGGAGTCGGCGCTGCGCGACATTGTGCGCTACTACACGCGGGAGGCGGGCGTGCGCTCGCTCGAACGCGAGATCAGCAAGATCTGCCGCAAGGTCGTCAAGGGCCTGTTGCTCAAGGGCGAGCAGCAACAGGTCGTCGTGACGCCCGACAACCTGAGCGATTACCTGGGCGTGCGGCGCTACACCTTCGGCGTGGCCGAGAAGGAAAACCAGGTGGGCCAGGTCACGGGCCTGGCCTGGACCGAGGTCGGCGGCGACCTGCTCACGATCGAAGTGGCGGTGATGCCGGGCAAGGGCAATATCCAGCGTACCGGCTCGCTCGGCGACGTCATGAAAGAATCGGTCGAGGCCGCCCGCTCCGTGGTGCGCTCGCGTGCACGGCGCCTGGGCATCGATCACACCGTCTTCGAGAAGAAGGACATGCACGTGCACGTTCCCGAAGGCGCGACGCCCAAGGATGGTCCCTCCGCCGGCGCTGCGATCACCACGGCCATCGTGTCGGCGTTGACGGGCATCCCCGTGCGGGCAGACGTCGCCATGACCGGGGAGATCACGCTGCGCGGCGAGATTCTTCCCATCGGCGGCCTGAAAGAGAAGCTGCTCGCGGCACACCGGGGCGGCATCAAGACCGTCCTCATTCCCGAGGAGAACGCCAAAGACCTGGCGGAGATCCCGGACACGGTCAAGAACCAGCTCGAGATCGTGCCGGTGCGCTGGATCGATCGCGTGCTGGAGCTCGCGCTCGAACGCCTGCCCGATCCCTTGCCGGAGGAAGAGCCTGCAGCCAAGCCCGAGGCCAAGGTCGAGGCCCACGTTACGGCAGAAGGCGGAAGTTCGGCCGACCCGGTCATGAAGCACTGATCATCGCCGATTGAAAGGGCAGAGGGCGCGCAAGCGCCCTCTTTTTTTGGCTCCAAGGGAGCACGATGAGGTTTTACGCGGTTTTCCAGCGGGTTTCCCTTGACACGCCTTTCTACCCGAGGATTAAATACTCCTCTGCGTTTCGTATGCGCGGGTGGTACTGACGCGGTATGTCGCGCTCTGGGGGTGCCCCTTGCGACCCAGCATCGGGACCAACAAATTTTTTCCACAGATAGACCTTGTGAGGGGCCTAATGAATAAGACCGAGCTTATCGACCACATCGCCAAGCATGCCGACATCTCCAAGGCGGCCGCTGGCCGTTCGCTGGATGCGTTGGTGCAGGCGGTGAAAACGACGCTCAAGAAAGGTGGCACTGTGACACTGGTCGGTTTTGGCACTTTTGCAGTGACTTCTCGCGCTGCTCGCACGGGCCGCAATCCCCGCACCGGCGAAGCCATCAAGATCAAGAAAGCCAAGGTGCCCAAGTTCCGTCCGGGCAAAGCCCTCAAGGATGCCGTCAACTAATCGGTGTCTGGCTCGCGAGGCGCCTTAGTCGGGGCTGCCTCGGCAAGAGTTCGGGTAATCCGCTATACTACGCGTTCTCGAGGCGGCACACATTGTTTCCGCCTCTTCGGCGGGTGCTTAGCTCAGTTGGTAGAGCGGCGCCCTTACAAGGCGTAGGTCACAGGTTCGACCCCTGTAGCACCCACCACCGCCGACAGACGGATCAGTCCTTGAATTCGAATGTGAAAGGCACAGGGTTTTTGCCCTGTGCCTTTTTTCTTGGCTGTCATCGAGCAACTTCCGGTTTTCTGCGACAGTCGGCGGTGTTGCCTACAGGGCTCAAGCCGTGCGCAAGCTTCCTGAGTCGCATTGAGCGCCGTGCCGATCGATGTAGGCATGCCGTGAAGCCCCAGGCTCTGCAAGCTGCTTGCGCGACGGGCGGGCTAGGGGAGTGCAACATCGCCGGACTCGCTGACGCAAGCCCTTAGGCACGCTCCCGCAGGGGCTCAAACTAAGGCGAACCCCGATGCACCAGTCTGCGATGACGACCTTGCCTTAGCCGCGCATCGCTCGGTCCGGGTAACGCATCCTCGTTGATGTCACCAAGGACACGATTATGTGTGTGCTGCCGAGGTCCCTTGGCCTGGTGTGAAATTCAAGTGACGCGCTCCTTGGGGGCGCCATGCGATCGGTGAAGTGGTTGTCCCAGCGGGTTCCCTGCCTTCGGAGTTGGGCAAATGTCAGGCAGGGATAACCTTGCGAGTTCACCCTCCATGTAGAAAAACGCTGCGACGCCGGTTGTGGGCAGCGCCGCAGCGGGGATGACCTGGTAGGAGCCCGATCATCCAAGGGGGAACAGAGGAAGGCACGTTTTTGCTTCGTGCGCCTGCACGATACCCCCTGCTGGGCGGCCTAGCTAGGGGAGCGGAGCGGGCAAAACGTTATGAAAAATCGACATTTGTTGCCAAATTTGGCCGGCGCCAACGTCCTCGATCAGTTGCCGAACTCACCATCCAGGATCTGGCAGTTCAAGGGCGTCCAAGAAGTCCTTACCGTCCTGGGTTTTTTCCACTTTGCGTAAACAAATTGCTTTCAGTAATAATCACGCCTTCGCTTCTTTATGGGGATGGCAAGAAATGCGGGCGTGCGGGGAGGGGTTGGACTACTTCGTCCTTACGTTCAAGACAGACTCAGACCGGTGGATTGCCGCCTGGCGACTAAGAGAGCAGGGTGCGCAGATAGAGGTGCGAAACGCCGGTGCCAATCCGGAGCGCTTCGAGCTCCACGTATGGATGCCGATATCGCCGGTTGCGCGCCCATCCCTTGAGCAAATCGCAATCGCGTCCAAGAAGAAAAAACGGAGGGCAGAAGTCTGCACACAAAACCCGTGCGAAGCCTAGGACACGCACGTTAAGTTCCGCTTCGTGGAGAACGGATTTGTTATGTCGGAGCTGTGGCAGGGCAAGCTAGTGAATGAGAAGCGCTTTCCCATGTGATTCGCGAACACAGCCACCGAAGGGTTCGCGGAGGAGGTCGATCCAGCATTTTTGGGCTTGGCGCTGGTCGTGAACGGCGTTTCGTAGCTCGTTCTGAGGGTCCGATATTTTCCCCAGTCCACCCATAGCAGCAGCCATAAGCCGAAGAGTGCTCGTGCCACATGCTAGCTCCAGCGAGTCATCTCCCTAAGGAGCAAGCCGGCCTCTACCAAATTCTTGGTCTTGTTGATCGAAGGCGAAACTGCCCAGTCGCGCCAGAAGAAGTAGAGCCCGAGCCTACGCCGTGCGACCTTCCGAACGACCGAGACCTTGAATACGTTCGACTTCACCAATTACCAGTCTGAATCGGGAGGTGGGCATGCCCGGCGGGACCAGACCATTCCGCGAATCGGCTTCTGGCTTCCCGTACGCGACCGGCTTCTGCACAAATGGCTTCTGCTTGGTGCCGGATGGAAATTCCTGTCGCTGTCCACGACTGGGAGCATCTTAAACGCTTGGCAGGGGGAAAACGACCAAAATACAGCTGATTCCACCACCCAAGGTGATGCGTTCACAGCCAGCGTTCTTTTGGATCCCAAATGCGGAAAAATGCGGACTCCTAAACGGTGGAAGGTGATATCAGGCTGTGATCGCGAAATCCAGGCACTCGGACGGGTGCCGTTGCCCTTTCTGCTGCGTTCGGACGACGGCCTGGTATTGACGAGCCGCAGCTTTATCCCGTTGGTGAAAAACTACGGGCGGCGTCAGGAGTTCATGCGCCACAGCCCCGAGCAGAGCCGCTGGGTCGCGGATGATTCGCACGCCCGAGGAGCTGTGCGTGCATTGCTACCGCCTTAAATCTCCGCAAATTACGCGTTACCGGCGATTGGAGCCACGGGAGAGCTGACCGATGGCAACATCGGGGTGGTGGCCAATGGCACTGATGGTCTGCAGATCAAGCTGGCCAAGGACATCGACCTGGGTAACGATGGCAGCATCACCACTGGCAACACCCGCATCGACACCAATGGCGTGGCCATCGGCTCGGCCGTGACGCTCAATGCCAGCGGCTTGACCATCGCGGGCGGCCCAAGCGTGACCACCTCGGGTATCGACATGGGGGGTAAGACCATCACCGGCTTGGCGGCGGGGGTCAATGCCACCGATGCGGTCAATGTCAGCCAGTTGAACGACGCCACCAACTCCGCAGCCAACAAGTGGATCACCGGTTCTCAAACCGGCGGCGATTACTCAGCCCCAGAGGCCAGTGGCTCCAATAGCACAGCGGCTGGCTCCGGCGCCGTGGCTTCCGGCAACAACAGCCTGGCGATGGGCGCGGGCGCAAAGGCCAGCACCGACAACAGCGTGGCGCTGGGTAACGGCTCGACCACTACTGAGGCGGTGGCCACCACGGGCACCACGATCCGAGGCACAGACTACACCTTTGCAGGCGGCACCCCCGCCGGTGTGGCCGCCCCCCGGCGATCGCCTGGCGCGCGAAGCGAAGGCGCGGGCGCCCGGACGCTACGACCAGGAGAATCGCAACAAGTGGCTGACGCAGGAAGGCTACGACCTCGACTATCCGTTCTATGGGTTCGAGGATGTAGACCTGGTGGACGATCACGGCGACTCCGTCCACGGCCACTATCGCCAATGGCTGCGCCGGCACCATCCCGCGGTGGAGGCCCTGATCGGGCCGAAGGCTGCCACGCCCGCGCCGGATTACGTGCTGACCTCGTTTGGCCAAGCCTGGCGCACGGCGGTACCCCAGGAGCTCTATCCCAGCGCCTATATCGCCGACCGTACCATCGAGCGCTTGGAGCGCGCCGCTGGCCAGCCGTTTTTCATTCAGTGCTCGTTCCCCGATCCCCACCATCCCTTTACGCCGCCGGGCAAGTATTGGGGCATGTACGACCCCGACGAAATGGAGCTGCCGCCTTCCTTCCATACCGGCGAGGTGCCGCCGCCCCACGTCGCATGGCTGCGGCGGCAGCGCGACGGTGGCAAGGCGGTCAAGCACACGCCCGCCATCTTCGCCTGCACGGAGCGCGAGGCCAAGGAGGCGCTGGCGCTGAACTATGGATCGATCACGAACATCGACGGCCAGATCGGCCGGGTCCTGGCGGCTCTAAGGCGGTTGGGGCTGGAGAACGACACGGTGGTGATCTTCACCAGTGACCATGGGGACTACCTGGGCGACCACCAGTTAATGCTGAAGGGCCCCATCCACTATCGCGGGCTGGTGCGGGTACCGTTCATCTGGCATGACCCCCGGCAGCCGGTGCGGGGTGCCAGCAGCGCACTGGCCAGCACCATCGACATTGCGCCCACCATCCTCGCGCGCGCGGGCTTGGCCGGCTTCAATGGTATCCAGGGAAAGAGCCTCCTGGACGTCATGTCTGGGAAGACCGCGCGCGTGCGCGAACACCTGATGATCGAGGAAGAGGGCCAGCGTGTCATCCTGGGTTTCGACACCCGCATTCGTTGCCGGACCCTGCCGGCGTCTGTCAAGGTAGTTGGAACATGAGTCATGCTGCTTCTAACTCACTGTGCTGATGGATAACGGTCGTTTCCTTCTCTGGATTCAGCCAGACGCT
>NZ_JADGHH010000113.1 GCF_019689535.1 Pigmentiphaga sp. | reverse complement strand
CCCCCGCGGGCCCTCGCGGTGGGGGGGGGGCGGGGGGGCCGGGCCCGGGCCCCGCGCTTCTGTTCCAGGCGCGGCGTTGCCCCACGGGAGGCTCAATCCAGCCGGATGTTGGCCTCCTCGATGACGCGTTTCCATTTGGCGCTTTCGACCTTCATCAACGAGTCCAGCTGCTCCGGCGTGCCGCCCCCGACCACGGCGCCGAACTGTTCGAGCTTGGCCCGGCCCTCGGGCGAATCGAGGACGATGTTGATTTCGCGGTTGAGTTTTTCCACGATGGCGCGCGGCATGCCGGCCGGACCCGCCACGGCGAACCACACTGACGCTTCGACGTCGAAGCCCTGTTCGACGGCGGTCGGGACGTTCGGCGTGCCTGGGAAGCGTTTCTTGGACGTCACCGCCAGGCCGTTCATCTTGCCGGCCTGGATCTGCGGGATGAACGCCGTGATGGGGGCGACGATGGCCTGGATCGACCCGCCCATCAGGTCGGTCATCGCGGGCGTGTCGCCTTTGTAAGGCACGGCCAGGAGGTCGGTCTTGGTGGCGTGGCGCAGCAGCTCATAGGCCAGGTGCCCGATGGTGCCGTTGCCCGGGTTGCCGACCGAATACTTGCCGGGCGCCGCCTTGGCGAGCGCGATGAACTCCTTGAGGTCCTTGGCTGGCGTCTTGTCGGTGGAGACGACCACCAGGGGAATCTCGCCCACCAGCACGATGGGCGTGAGGTCCTTGGCCGGATCGTACGGCATGGACTTGTAGAGGTACTTGTTGTTGGCCAGCGGGCCGGACGTCGTCAGCGTAATGGTGTAGCCGTCCGGTGCCGCCTTGGCGACTTGGTCGGTGCCGATGTTGCCGGCCGCGCCGGGGCGGTTGTCGACGACGAACTGCTGGCCGAGCTTTTGGCCGAGCCGCTCGGCGATCAGGCGCGCCACCACGTCCGTGCTGCCGCCCGCCGGGAACGGCACGATGAGCCGCACCGGCTTGTTCGGCCAGGAGGCTGCGTCGTCCTTGGCGTTTGCGGCAGTCGCCGAAAGAGCCAGTATGGCGCCCGCGCAGACAGTGAGGCGTTGGTACTTCTTCATGGGGTCTCCGATCTTTGGTTCGAAATTGAGAAAAGTGCCGCGATCAGCGCAGGGCTCGTTCGCGGTCACGGTTCAGTTCGTCGAGGATGGTCGGCAACCGCCGCTTTGCGTCATCGCGCAGCTGGCGATAGAGGCTGTTGCCGTGGGCATCGATCCCGACGGTGGCGGGGCCCAGGTCCTTGACGCGCAAGGTCACTAGGCGAAACTGAGAGATGTAGTCTTCCCAATGCACGGATACGACTTCCTGGATCGCGCGGGCGAGCAACGTGCAGCCTCCGCCGAGGAAAGACAGGTAAATGCAGCCGGTCTCGCGCATGGCTGCGACGCTTTCTTCGCCCAGCCCGCCTTTTCCGCCGACGATGCGCAGGCCGTAGGCGCGGATGAGGCTGGGCATGAGGGCGTCGTAGCGCGTGCTCGTGGTGGGGTTCATGTACAGCGCTTCATAGCCGGAAGGCGTGTTGCTTTCCCGGTTGTACGAGCTCAAGTGCAGAAACGCGCCTCCCCGTATGTCGATGGGCAGCGGCTTGCCCTGCTCCGCATAGTCGATCATGCGCTGGTGGGTGGGCAGGCCGATGGTGACGACGATGTCGCCGCTCAGGTAGACGATGTCGCCGGCCCGGATGGCCGAGATGTCCGCCTCACTCACGGGAAGGGTCAAGCGATGCGTATTCACGGTGATTCTCCTGCGCCGTCATTCCACGCGCACGACCGTCCCGTCCTCGTAGATGCGGGCACAGGTGCGACGGTTGATCCAGCAGTTGAACGCCACGGCGACCGGCATGAATCCGTGGCTGGCGGAGTAGTCGATGTGCACGGCCATGGCGGTGGTGTCGCCGCCGGTGCCCATGGGGCCGAAGCCCGTGGCGTTGATCGCCTTGAGCAGGCGTTCCTCCATCGCGGCCAGAACCGGCTCCGGGTTGCGCTCGCCGAAGGGGCGTAGCACGCATTCCTTGGCCATCTTGGCGGCGTAGTCGAAGGTGCCGCCTATGCCCACGCCCACCACGATGGGCGGGCAGGGTTGCGAGCCCGCGCGAAGGACGGTGTCGAGGACGTATTTCTCTATCGTTTCGAGTGACGGGTAGACGAAGGTCTCGATGGCTTCCCAGCGTCCCGTGCCCATGGCCTTGGGCGCGCAAACGATCTCCATGTAGTCGGCGCCGTCGATCATGTCGAAGGTGACCAGCGGCATGTTCTTGCCCTCGTAGCTGCGTTGCAGCGTCAAGGGATTGGTCACCATCTTCAGGATGGGAGGGTTGGCGCGCGCCACGAGATCGGCGAATCCGTCGACGATGGCTTGCCGCACGTTGCCGGAGAACGTGACCCGGGTGCCGACGCGGATCATGTATGTGGGAACGCCGACGTCCGAGCAGACGAGATGGTTTTCCGCCTCGGCCGCTTCCGCAGCCTCGACCATGATGCGCAGCGTCTGCTTGCCCAGCTGGACGGTCTCGCGTCGCTCGGCCTGGGCAAGCAATCGTTTCGTGTCGTCCGGTACTTTCTTCAGGGACCACTCGTACAGGGACGAAGTGACGTTCCTGATGATCTCGCTGGAAATAGGCATCGCATACCGCCGTCCGCCGGCTCTCCGTGCTCACGCAAGGCTGGCAGGATGCGTCGGAGGCGGCGGCGGTTCAAGCGAAGTTTTTGCGTTTTTCGCCTATAGAAAAGTAGGGCCCGGCTTAGCCGGGAAGCAAGCCCAACACCTGCGCGCGCATGCGCGCAAGCGCATACACCGTGTTCAGCGTGGGTGCCGGGCATCGGGCCGCGGCGGCGGTCTCCACCAGGGCTCCGAGAATGCTCTCGATCTCTACCGGACGCCCTGCCTCCACGTCTTGCAGCATGGACGTCTTGATGTGCCCCAGGCCGCGGGTGAGTGCGATGCGCTCGCGCGAAGCCACTTGCGCCGGCAGCCCCAGTCGTTCGCCGACCGCGAGCGCTTCGTCCATCATGGTCACGAAGGTCTCGTGCAGGCGCGGGTCGTCGATCATGGCGTCCGTATAAGCGCCCGTCAGCAGGCTTGCGGAATTGAAGCAGGCGTTGCCCAGCAGCTTGGTCCAAATGTCGGCGCGCACGTTGGCGCTCGCCACCGCGTCGAACCCGGCGCGGGCAAATATCGCCGCCACGGCGCTGGCGCGCTCGCTCGTCCCGCCGCGCGGCTCGCCGACGACGACGCGGTTGCCCGAGGCATGGCGCGTGAATCCCGGCTCGGGCGTCGAGGCCGAAGCGAATACCACCGCGCCCAACACTTGGTCGACGGGCAAGTGGGCCTCGATGGAGCCGTCGGGGTCGACGCTACGCAGCCGGGTTCCCGCCAATGGGTGATCCCCGCCTAGGAAAAACCACCATGGGATGCCGTTGAGGGCCGGGATGATCACCGTGTCCGGCCCGACCATCGGTAATATGCTGCGGGCGACGTCGCGCAACGCGGGCGCCTTGACGGCAAGGATGATGACGTCTTGGCGACCCAGTTCTGCCGCGTCGTCGCTGGCGCGGACTTTCGGCGCCAGCGACCGGCCTTGCGATTCTAGCCGCATGCCCTCCTTGCGCAGCGCTTCCAGGGTGCGACCCCGGGCCAATACCGATACGGTTTCGCCTGCGTCGGCCAGGCGGCCCGCGAAGAGTCCGCCGATGGCTCCGGCACCGACGATGCAGAGGTTGGGATGTTCCGTCATGGTGTTCCTATACGCTTGGGACATGGGCGCCGGCATCTTACCCGAGCCGATGCGGTTCACTTCCGCTTACGAGCTCCGGGAGGACGGCGTGCCCGGACTTCCGGCAAAATGAAGGCTTGAAAATGGGATATGCATTTGGATGAACGTATTCGACTCGATATTGACCCGCGCGCACGTCGATCCTCCTCCGGATTTTCCCCGGTTGCGCATCGCCGGCCGGGACTGCGGTTGGGTGGCTGCCGACGTATTGCAATGGCTCGCTCCATTCGCGGGTGAAATCCGGGTTGACCCCGGCGTGGTGCACCTGCTGCCGGGATGGGACGGGTCCGGGGACCTCCCGGAACGGACGGCGGCGGTCAATGATTTGCTGTCCCGCATTGCGCAGGCCTTGTCCCAGGCCGGCAGGCTCAACGGCTGGCGCAATGAGCTGCTCGACGTCATTGCCGACGATGGCACTGTACTCGGCGTGATCGAGCGCGCCGCGGTCCGGCCGCTCGGCATCGCAACGCACGCGGTGCACTTGAATGCATGGACCGACAACGGGCAGTTGTGGATCGCCCAGCGCTCGTTTACCAAGACGACCGATCCGGGCATGTGGGACACGCTCGTGGGCGGGCTCATCAGCGCCGGCGAAACGCCGGAGAGCGCCCTGCTGCGCGAGAGTTGGGAAGAGGCCGGCCTGTTGCCCCATCATCTTCAGTCGGGGCGGCGTAGCGGGCAGTTCTCGGTGCGGCGCATTCTGCCCGAGGGCTACCAGATCGAGCACGTGACGGTAGTCGACATCGTGCTCGGCCCGGAGGTCGTACCCGAGAACCAGGACGGCGAAGTCGCGGCGCTCAAGACGGCCTCCCCCCAGGAAGTGCTGCAAATGATCGCCGACGGTGCATTCACCTTGGAAGCGGCGCTTGCCATGCGCGCCAGCCTGGGCGCTTACGTCCAGCCGGCGGTGGCCGCGGCGAGCGAGGACATGGCGCCGGAAGCGGCCCGGCTTAGCTTTTGACCGGGGCGGCTTGCCGCGCCCGCTGCCATTCGTCGATGGCTGCCCTGGCCGGTTCTGGCAGGCCGGTGACGTCGACCGTGCGCCGGCGATTCATGATCATCTCGGCATAGGGAATGGCCAGCGCGGCGACCTCGGGGCTCAGCGCATGCTCTTCCCCCGTGGAGGGCTTGCGGGCGCGCCAGAAATTGATGGCTTCCTCGAGCTCGGTGAGGGTGATTTCCATGGGGGGCATTCTGGCAGACTTTTTCCTGGCCGGCGGAAACATTCGGTCAATTCCGATACACAAAGCACAAGGCCTGGCCGGGCGCGGAAACAACCCAGAAACGGATGTGGATGTACCTTACGTGAATCTTACGTTGGGAGCAGCATGATGTTCTTGGATTCGTTCTCCGCTTCATCGGCAGGCCGCGATGCGCTCGCGCGTGCTTATCCCGTCATGCGCGGGGCGGCGGCGCTGCATCCCTTGCTGGCGGCCGCTGCGATCAGTGTCATGGTGCTGTCCGCGGTGGGCGTGGGTGTCTTGACGGGCCTGTTGCCCTCGCCGCTGGCCAAGCCCGCGGCGCCCCAAGAGGTAGTCGAGGCCGAGCCGCCTGTTTCGGTAAGCGGGCGTGATTTCGGCAAGGCGGCGGCCCATATCCCGGCCCGCAAAGCGGCCGCTGTGGAACCGCGCGATGTGCCTGGCCGCGAGGCAGGCCGCACCGCCCAGGCCGCCGCGCCCGCCCCGCGCGAGCCTGTCCGCACGGCCGCCGCGGTATGTGCCGACTGCGGCACCGTGCAGAGCATGCGTGCCCTGCAGGTCGAGGGCCAGGGAACCGGGCTGGGCGCCGTGGGCGGCGGCGTGGTGGGCGGCGTCGTCGGCAACCAGATCGGCGGCGGCAGTGGCCGCGCGGCTTTCACTGTTCTCGGGGCCATAGGCGGCGCCCTCGCCGGCAATGAGATCGAAAAGCGCGCCCGCACCTCCACGCGCTACGAACTTACCGTGCGCATGGACGACGGCAGCGTCCGCACCTTCCATAGCGCGACACCTTACCCCTGGCGCGCGGGCGATCCGGTGCGCGTGGTGGACGGCGCTGTGGTGGCCCGTAGCGGCGGCGACCGCGCGCAGGCGACGCGCGTGAGTGATTACAACTGATCCCCGCCGGGGCGGCGGGGCGCGCCCCGCGGCGACTCAGGCGGACTTGCGGCGTCGCTTGAGGGCTAGCATGGTGCCTCGGCAGGACGGCGCGCCGCACAGGCAGCGGTAGTTTTTCTTGAGGGTGGGGGTGATCCGCTCGTCGATCACGAGCCCATAGTCGTAATTGAGTTCCTCGCCGCGCTCGATAGGCCGCAAGGACACGATGAAGACGCGGCCGTCCTCGGTTTCCTCGGCCTCGCAATTGGGCTCGCAGCAATGGTTGATCCACCGGGCATCATTGCCCTGGCTGCCGCCATCGATGACCTTGCCGTTTTCCAGCGCGAAGAAGAACGTGTGATAAGGGTCTTCCGGGTTGACCGGATGGCGCCGGTCGGCCTCGGCGGCCGAGATGCGCTCGCCCGCGTATTCGAGAATGCGGGTGCCTGCCGGAATCTTGCGAGCGGCGAAGACCCCGGTGCCGTGGACGCGCGAGCGGCGCACGACGTACCAGGATTTGCCGGCGGGCGGCGGGTCGACGTCTATCCGTTCGGGCGCGGGCGGCTCGGCCACGGGTGCCTTGCGCGCCCGGCTGGGCGACTTCTTTTTTGCGGTCATGGAAAGGGGCTCTAACTCGAGGTCTTGGCCGCTGCCTTCTTGGCGGCTTTTTTCGCCGGCGCTTTCTTGGCAGCAGTCTTGGTCGCGGCTTTCTTGGCTGCCTTCTTGGCAGGCGCTTTCGCGGTGGCTTCGTCACCTTCCGCCGCGCCTTGGGCCGCGCTCTTCTTTGCCGTAGCCGCGGCGCCCGCCGCCTTGCCGGCCTTGGCGGGGCGCGGCTCGAATTCGAAGCCGATCTTGCCGTCGTCCTGACGAACAAGGAAGGCCTTGAACTTGCGGTTGGTGCGGCTCGATACGAAGTTTTGCAGCAAATCCGTGCGGCCTTCGGTCAATAGTTTGGCCATCTGCTCGGGGCTGACTTCCTGCTGCAGGATGACTTTGCCGGAGCGGAAATCGCACGTGCGTTGCGGGCCTACCGACTTCTCGCATACGTAGCTCATGCCGTGCTCGAACACGTGAGCCTCGCACTTCGGGCATGGTCCGACGGGCGTTTGGCCGGAGAAATCCACCGCTTCGGAGGAGTCATCATCATCCTGGCCGAAATCGAACTCCAGCTTGTAGTCGTCGGTAATGCGCAGGATGGCCGAGAACGGACGCCCCATCTTGCTGATGAAGCCATTGAGCGGCCCGATCTCGCGCTTGGCCAGCAGTTCTTCGACTTCCTGCAGTTCGAAGGTGCGCCCGCCCGGGTGCTTGCTGATGGAAAAATCACAGGCCGTGCAGGCGTAGCGGCGATAATTTTCCTTGACCACGGCGCCGCACTTCGGGCACGGGGTGGAGAGCGTGGCGTAATCGCCCGGCACCGTATCGCGGTCGTACTCCTTGGCCCGCTTGACGATGATCTGCGTCATCTGCGCGATTTCGCGCATGAACTCTTCGCGCGCCAGTTGCCCTTTCTCGATCTGTGCGAGCTTGTATTCCCATTCGCCGGTGAGCTCGGGCGAAGTCAGTTCGTCCACGTCCAGGCCCGACAGCAGCGTCATCAGCTGGCGCGCTTTCGCGGTAGGAATTAATTCGCGGCCTTCGCGGCGCAGGTAGCCTTCGTTGATCAGCCCTTCGATGATGCCCGCCCGGGTGGCAGGCGTGCCGAGCCCGCGGCCCGCCATGGCTTCACGCAGTTCCTCGTCGTCCACCAGTTTCCCGGCGCCTTCCATGGCCGACAGCAGCGTGGCTTCCGTGTAGCGCGCAGGCGGCTTGGTGGCGAGCCCGATGGCTTCCACGGTTTCCGTGCGCACCTGCTCGCCGGGCGCAACCGGTACCAGATTGGCGTCCTCGCCTTGGGCGTCGCGCCCGTAGACGGCCATCCACCCGGGATTGACCAGCACCTTGCCTTCAGTCTTGAAATGATGGCCGGCCACTTCGGTGATGCGGGTCGTGACCAGGAATTCGGCGGGCGGGTAAAACACCGCGAGGAAGCGCTTGACCACCAAGTCGTACAGCTTTGCCTCGGCTTCGCTCAGTTCGCGCGGCGCCTGCATCGTGGGGATGATCGCGAAGTGGTCCGACACCTTCTTGTTGTCGAACACGCGGCGGTTGGGTTTGATCCAGCCGCTTTCCAGGACCTGCTTGGCGAAGGGCGCATAGGCCGGCCGCGTGCCGACCAGCGTTTCCATGGTTTGCCGCACGGTTCCCAGGTAATCTTCCGGCAGATAACGTGAGTCCGTGCGCGGATACGTCAGGGCCTTGTGGCGCTCATAGAGGGACTGGGCCAGCGCGAGCGTGGTCTTGGCCGAAAAACCGAAGCGCGAGTTGGCTTCCCGCTGCAGGGTGGTGAGGTCGTAGAGCAGCCCGGAAAGCTGCGTGGACGGCTTGGATTCCTCCGTGACCGATCCCGGCCGCTCGCGGCAAGCCGCCACGACCGAATCGGCCGCGGCCTGGGTCCATAGGCGCGAATCGCGCTTCTCGGGGTCCTGGGGATCCTTGACGTGGTTGGGATCGAACCAGCGGCCCTCGTACAGCCCGGCGGCCGCGACGAATTGCGCGCGTACTTCCCAGTAGTCGCGCGGCTCGAACCGGCGAATCCGCTCTTCGCGCTCGAAGACGATGGCCAGGGTCGGGGTTTGGACCCGGCCCACAGTGGTCTTGAAGAAGCCTCCGTCCTTGCTGTTGAAGGCCGTCATGGCACGGGTGCCGTTGATCCCCACGAGCCAGTCGGCTTCGGCGCGGGAGCGGGCGGCGGCCTCGAGCGGCCGCAGCGCGGCGTCGCTGCGCAGGTCGGCGAAGGCTTCGCGTATGGCTTCCTGGGTCATGGACTGGAGCCACAGGCGCCGGATCGGCTTGTTGGTCTTGGCGTACTGCGTGATGTAGCGGAAGATCAGTTCGCCTTCGCGCCCCGCGTCACAGGCGTTGATGAGCGAGTCGACATCCTTGCGTTTGATCAGGCGCACCAGCAGGCGCAGGCGCTCCTCCGAGCGCTTGTCCGCAGGGCCGAGCTCGAATTCGTCCGGGATCACCGGTAAGTGCGCGAAACTCCATTTGCCCTTGACCGGATCGTTGGGCGCCACGAGAGTAAGCAGGTGCCCGACGCTGGACGCCAACACGTACTCGTCGCTTTCGAAGTAGTCGCCTTCGCGCTTGAATCCGCCTAGTGCGCGGGAAATGTCCAGCGCGACCGAGGGTTTCTCGGCGATGATCAGAGTTTTGCCCATTGACTTCCAGTAGAACGGAGCCGACGCATGACATTAATAAATTAGCGCGTCAAAGCGCCGGATAATACGGGGGGAATTTTGTGATGTGCAAGTCGGGCGGGCGCGGCGACCGGCAAAAATGCCTCGTGCCGCATGCAGCCGCCCCGCGCTCGAGCGGGTGCCGGGCGTCCGCTCCCGGCCGGGCTCGCGAAGGGAGATTAATGCAATTGCCGGGCGCTGCCGTCTTCCAGCAGCTCTTCCAGGATGAGATTGTCGATCTCGGTTTCCTGGCTCCACAGCACCATCAGCACGATGATCTTGAGCTTGTCCAGCGGGACCGGCGATTCGCCCAGGGCGAAGGCACGGTCGATGACGATTTCGCGCAGGGGGGACGAGAGCACGCCCGCCGACTCCAGGAAGGCGATGAAACCAACGGCTTCCGAGCCGAGTTGGCGATATTCGGCATCGGCATAGACTCGGCAGCCGGTGCTGGGAATGAGGGCGAGATCGACGCAACGATGGGTGGATTCGGCAAGCCCCGACAACCAGGTCAGGGCGTCGTCGATTTCATCGTCTTCGAAGCCGGCGGCGGCGAGTTTGCGCGCCAGCGTTTCCGGGTCGGGGCACGCTTCCGGCGTGTAGTAGTTCTCGAAGAGGTAGACGAGAATTTCGAACATAAGTCAGCGTGTAAGGCTGGATCCACTGTACGCTGAATTGCAGCCCTAGGCAAATGGCAGAGTATTTACCGCTCAAGCTTCGTGTGGCGGGCATACGACTTGGTAGCGCCCGCCTCCGAGCCGCGCGACCCGCCCTCGTAGCTCGAGGTCGAGCAGCCGGGCCTGGAGGTCGGGGATGGCGAGGCCGCTGCGCCGGGCCAAGTCATCGAGCGCGACCGGGCCGTATCCCATGGCGGCGAGCAGCTCGTCCCGGACGGGCGCCGTTTCGCCTTGCGCACGGCGGATGAGGTCATCCGGGCCGCACAGTTCCTCGAGTACGTCTTCCGGCGATTCCACGAGTTTGGCGCCTTGCCGGATCAGGGCGTGGCACCCGCGCGACAGCGGGGAGTGGATCGAGCCAGGGATGGCGAACACGTCCCGCCCCGCCTCGGCCGCCAACCGCGCGGTAATGAGCGAGCCGCTGCGGGCGGCAGCCTCGGCCACCAGCGTGCCGCGCGCCAGGCCGGCAACCAGCCGGTTGCGGCGGGGAAACTGGTGCGCCAGGGCCGGCGTGCCGAGGGGGAGCTCGGAAACCAGGGCGCCAGCGGCCTCGATGCGGGCGGCCAGCTTGCGGTTGCGGGCGGGATAGACCACGTCGGCGCCCGTGCCGACCACTGCCACCGTCCCGCCCTCCGCTTCCAGCGCGCCTTCGTGTGCGGCGGTATCGATGCCCAGGGCCATGCCGCTGATGATGCACCACCCTTCCCTCGCCAGGCGTCGCGCGAAGGCGCGCGCGGTGGACAGGCCGTCGGGCGTGGCATGGCGGGCTCCGACGATGGCGATGGCCGGCCGCGTCAGCCAGCCCGGATCGCCGGCCACGTATAGCATCGGAGGTGGATCGTGTATGTCGAGCAGGCAGGGCGGATAGCCGGCATCCGCCAGTGTGAGCACCTGGTGGCCGGGCGTGTCGCACCAGCGCAGCGTGCGCTCGAAGGTTTCCCGGAACTCGTCCGACGGCGGGCGGGTGAGCTGGTCCGCGACGGCGGCGGGCAGGTGCTCGGCCAGCACTGGACGGGGTTGGGCGTAAATGTGCTGGGGGAGCCCGAAAATGGCCAGGAGTTGGCGCACGGTTGGCGGACCGAGGCCGGGTTCGAGCGTGAGCCGAAGCCAAGCGGCGAGTTCTTCGGGGGGATGGGCGAGGGGCATGCCAGTGGAACAGGGTGTGGGCCCAGGG
>NZ_JADGHH010000112.1 GCF_019689535.1 Pigmentiphaga sp. | reverse complement strand
CGCGCACCAGGAAATCCTCAAGCTGGGCCTGCTCTATCCTGAAGGCGCCCTGACGCTGGAACAGGTGCAGGAAGCGGTCATGAACGTCGCGCGCTACGACGTATTCAAGCTGCGCGACGCAATGCTGGCTGGAGATGCCCAGCGCATCGTCAGGCTGATCGAGGGCTTGCGCGCGGAGGGCGAAGCGCTGCCGCTCGTATTGTGGGCGGTGGGCGAAGAGATCCGGCTGCTGGCCCGACTTTCACAGGCCGCCCAGCAGGGTCAAAGCGTACCGGCCCTAATGCGGACGCTGCGCTTCTTTGGCACGCACGAGCAACTGGCCCATCAGGCGCTCAAGCGCATTCCGCCCCAGGCATGGACCGCTGCCGTCCACCACGCCCACGAAGTGGACAAAATCATCAAAGGCTTGCGCGTACCGGGGCGCTTGCCAGACCCATGGCACGAACTCACGCGCCTTGCGCTCAGGCTCGCGGCCTGAGGCACGGCCCATTTTTTTCGCATTTGGAATGGATACTCACACACTCGACGACACCATGCGTCAATTGGGCGCCCGGGCCCGCAAGGCCGCCCGCCAGGTCGCGCGCGCGGACGACCGCACGAAATCGGCTGCGCTCCGGGCCATGGCCGAGCGCCTGCGGGAACGCAAGGATTGGCTGCAGGCGGAAAACGCCAAAGACCTGGAAGCGGCCAAGCGCAATGGGTTGGAGCCCGCGTTGATCGACCGCTTGACCCTGTCGGACAAAGCCCTGGCCCTGATGGCGGCTGGCCTGGAGCAGATCGCCGCGATGCCAGACCCCGTCGGCGAACTGACCGAGACCCGGCTGCGCCCGAACGGCATGCAGGTGGCCCGCATGCGCGTACCGCTTGGCGTCATCGCCATCGTCTACGAGTCGCGCCCCAACGTCACGATCGACGCCGCGGCGCTCTGCCTGAAATCCGGCAATGCCGCGATCCTCCGTGGAGGCTCCGAAGCCATCCATTCGAACACGGCGCTCGGGCTCATCGTGCGCGCCGGCCTGGAGGCGGCCGGCCTGCCGGCCGACGCCGTGCAGGTGGTCGAAACCACAGACCGTGCCGCCGTGGGCAAGCTCGCGACCATGACAGAGTACGTGGACGTCATCGTTCCGCGCGGAGGAAAGGGACTCATCAAGCGACTGTCCGAAGAGGCCAAGGTGCCCGTGATCAAGCACCTGGACGGTATCTGCCACGTATACGTGGACCGCGACGCCGACCTCGCCAAGGCCCAGGCCATCGCGTTCAACGCCAAGACCTACCGGTACGGCATCTGCGGCGCAATGGAGACGCTCCTGGTGCATGCGGACGTCGCGCCCGCCTTCCTGCCCCCCATGAGCCGCGCCTTCATCGAGCACGGAGTCGAATTGCGGGGTTGCGAGCGCACGCGGGCCATCGTCCCCGAGGCCGTGCCCGCCAGCGAGGAGGACTGGGCCACCGAGTACCTGGCCCCCATTCTCTCAGTGAAAATTGTCGACGACATTGGGCAGGCGATCCACCATATCGAAACCTACGGTTCGCAACACACCGACGCCATCGTGACAGAGAGTCTGGCGGCGGCTCGCCGCTTCCAGCGCGAAGTGGACTCCAGCTCCGTCTACGTCAACCTCCCCACTTGCTTTGCCGACGGGTATGAATACGGATTGGGCGCCGAAATCGGCATCTCGACCAACAAGCTGCACGCGCGAGGGCCCGTTGGGCTGGAAGGACTGACGACCCTCAAGTGGGTGCTGACCGGCGACGGCCAGACGCGCGGCTAACCGGTCGCCCCGGGCACACATGGCCTGCCTCCCCGATCCCTGTTACGCTGCCGCGATGCCGCGCAAGCTGTTTTTGAACTGACGAGGAACCGCTCATGTTGTGGGTGAAAGCTTTCCATATCGTATTCGTCGCCTCCTGGTTTGCAGGGTTGTTTTACTTGCCCCGCATCTTCGTGAACCTGGCCCAGGAAACGAACGAGGCGGCCATCGCCCGGCTCCTGGGCATGGCGCGGCGGCTATTCCGCTTCATGACCATGCTGGCGGTACCCGCCGTGTTGCTGGGGCTATGGCTTTATCTGGGTTACGGTATCGGCATGGGTCCGGGCAACGGCTGGATGCATGCCAAGCTTGCCGTCGTCCTGCTGGTGATAGGCTATCACCACGCTTGCGGCAGCCTGCTGCGCAAATTCGAAGCCGGGCGCAACACGCGGTCCCATACGTTCTATCGCTGGTTCAACGAAATCCCCGTGCTGCTGCTGCTCGCGGCCACGATCTTCGTTGTCGTCAAACCTTTCTAACCGTTCCGACCTTGTCCGATACCCCCGAGCGCAAGACCAAGACGCTATCCCTCCCCGCTGGCGCGTTGCGCCCCCCTGCCGGCGACGGACGCAATGCCGACCGGCGCACCCGCTCGGGCCCGCGCGCCCACCGGGTGGCCCGGGCTGCGCTCGAAAGCGGCAAGCTCTCGCCCGCCGAGCCGGAACGCGAGTCCGGTCGGCGCGGGCCCAAACGTCCGGACGAGCACGCTGTCCCGGCCAAACCGCCCGGGCGGCGATCTCGTGATGCAGGCGACCATCCCTCGGGCGCTCGCCCGCCGCGTGCCGGCAAGGCGGCCCAAGCGGTGCCTACCACCCGGCCCAACCAGTCCGGGCGCAGCGTCGAGGCCGTCCCGCGCCGGGAACGCCCCGGACCAGGGCGCTTGGAGGCCTTGGCGGATGCGGGGCGCCGTGTGCCCGCGCCGCCTCGGGCCGAAACCTTTGCCATGTTCGCGCCCTGCCCACAAGGGCTGGAAGAGGCCCTGGCCGACGAGCTGCGCGCCCTGGGATTCGACGATGTCAGCCCCGGCCGGGCCGGGGCGCACTTCTCGGCAGACTGGTCGGGCATGATGCGCGCAAATCTCGAGTCACGGCTGGCTACCCGGATACTGGTCCGCGTTGCCCAGGAAACCGTGCACGACGAAAATGACTTGCTCGAGCTCGCCCGGTCTACCCCCTGGGAACGCTGGTTCGGCGCGGAATGCACCTTGCGCGTCGACACCTCGGCCGTGCGCAGCCCCATGAAGAGCCTGCAATTCTGCAACCTGCGGGTCAAAGACGGCATCTGTGACAGGCTGCGGGAACTGGAGGGCGAGCGTCCCAGCATTGACACCGTGCGGCCGGGCGCCCGCGTCCATGCCTTCTTGGACGAAACGAGCGCCACGCTTTACCTCGACACGTCTGGGGAATCGCTGTTCAAGCGCGGCTGGCGCCTGGACAAGGGAGAAGCGCCGCTGCGCGAGAACCTGGCCGCCGGCTTGCTCGCGCTCTCGGGCTGGACGGCAGACGTACCGCTCATCGACCCGTTCTGCGGCAGTGGCACGATCCTGATCGAAGCCGCCCTCAAGGCGCTCAATGTTCCGCCTGGCATCTCCCGCCCCTTCGGCTTCGAAAGGCTGCGCGACCACCCGGAACGCCGCTGGCGCGACCTGAAGGACGACGCCCGCAGCCGGATCCTGCCGGAATTGCCCATGCAGCTGGCCGGCGCCGACATCGACCCGCGCGCCATCGAAGCTGCCCGCGAAAACGCCCGCCGCGCCGGCCTCACGGAAGACGCGGTCTACTTCGAAGTCGCCGACGCGCGGGACACCTGCCCCCTGGACGAACGTGCCGGCTGGCTGGTCACCAACCCTCCCTACGGCGAGCGGCTAGGCCTTGAACAAGACGACCAACTGTGGTCGGAATGGGCGACCACGTTGAAACGGGAGTTCGGCGGCTGGCAGCTCCACGTCATCACCAACGACTTCGACCTCCCGAGGAAGCTGCGCCTGGACCCGTTCCGGCGCACGCCGGTCCACAACGGCGCCCTGGAATGCCGCCTATTCGGCTTCCGGCTGGTCCAAGGCAGTTTCCGCCGCTAACCCGGAAAGGCGGCCTTCGCCGCCTGCTACCCCTTCCTTTCCTCGTTTCTTCCGCCAGCAAAGGGAGGCGTCCGTTCGTCTGCTCCCTATCCTGCCCGGATGGCCCGCCAGCCCCATATCACCCTGCGGCTGCGCCGCTGCCCTCCGCCGCCCCCTATTTCATCCCTCGTCGACCCGTCAAGCTTGGGAACAGGCCGAGAGAAAGATGATGCGCTGCAACAACATTCTGTCGCTTTTTCCGCCTATGAGACAAAAAGGCTTGCACTGTCCTGGGGTTTCCCCTAATATAGGGTTATCCCCTAGGTGATACCACCTAGCCAACCCAGAGAGAGGAATCCACCATGAAATACGTTCAAGACGCCAAATTGACCGATACCCTCGAACGCCAACTGATTCGCGACGAACTGGCCAACGAGGTCGACCAACCCCGTCCGTTCGAAGCCGTGCGCAATGCCGCCGTCCAGGTCTTTGACCTCATCGCCGACCTCAAGCGCGCCGCACGCCGCTACAACGTTCAATACGCCAACGGCTGAGCACCGTGGCGCGCGTCATCCGAGGGCGTCCCCGTTACCGGGAGACGCCCTTTGTTTTTGGTCGTCCCGGGCGAAAAAAATCTCCATGCGGGCCATGCCCCCATGGAGATTTCGAAGCGAAATGAAAGGGGTGCAGCGATCTGCACCCCTTTGTACTTATTGGGCGGTAGCGCTGGTCGCGCTCGACGACACGACGGAATGTTCTTCCCATCCGCCGCCCAGCGATTTGTACAGGGCCACCAAATTGTTCAAGCGCTGCGTGCGCGCCTGTAACAAGCCTTGCTCAGCCGTAAACAGCTGTCGTTGGGCATCGAGCACCTGCAGGTAGCTGTCCACGCCATTCTTGTAGCGCAAATCCGACAGTTCGACGCTTCGGCGGGATGCATTCACGAGCTGCTCCTGCGCCTGGATCTGGCGGTCGAACGCCCCCTTGGCGTCGAGCGCGTCAGCCACTTCGCGGAAGGCCGTCTGGATGGCCTGCTCGTATTGGGCCACCGCAATATTCTTGCGGGCCTCCGCCAAATCGAGATTGGCTCGATTGCGGCCGCCGTCGAAGAGCGGCAGGCTGATCTGGGGCGTGAAGCTCCATGCCAGCGACCCACTGTCGAACAGGCCGGACAGCTGGCTGCTGGCCGTGCCGAACGCGCCCGTCAGCGCAATGCGGGGGAAGAAGGCCGCCCGCGCGGCGCCGATGTTCGCATTCGCCGCGCGCAGCTGCTGCTCGGCGGCGCGAATGTCCGGACGCCGCTCGATGACATCCGAGGTCAGGCCCACCGGTACGTCCGCCAATAGCGATTGCGCATCCAACGGGCGGGGCGGAGGGAGATCGGCCGGCAAGGGCTGCCCAATCATGAGCACGATCGCATTGGTGGCCTGGGCCCGGTTGCGCTCGGCGATCGCCAGCTCCGAGAGCGCGCTTTGCACCAGCGACTCCGCCTGTTGCAGCTCCAGCTCCGAAGCCGTTCCCGCGTCATACCGAATCTTGATCAGCTCATACGATTCCTGGCGCGTCTTGAGCGTACGCTGCGCGAGGGAATAGAGCTCGTCGCTCGCACGCTCGTTCAGGTAGGCATTGGCAAGCTGCGCGACGAGGCTGATCTGCGTGGCACGCCGCGCTTCCTCGCTCGCCAAGTACTGCGCCAAGGCCGCCGCGCTCAGGCTCCTGACGCGGCCGAACAAGTCCAGCTCGAAGGCCGTCACCCCGAGGTTCACCTGATACTGGCTGCCCACGGTCTGCTGGCGCGAGGGCGAAAGATCCGCGGGCGTGCGCTGGCGCGTGCCAGCGGCATTGGCATTGACGCCCGGCACTTGGTCTGCGCGGATCACGCCGTACTGTGCCCGCGCTGCCTCGATATTGAGCACCGCCACGCGTAGGTCGCGATTGTTTTCCAGCGCCAACTCGATCAGCCGCTGCAGCCTCTCGTCTGCGAAAAACTGCCGCCATCCAATGTCAGCCGCGGCTGGCTGCGAGCCGGCCGCCGCGGGGGCTCCGTGCGCGGAGAAATCCGGCGCGACCGGCGCAGCGGGCCGTTCATAGGCCGGGATCATCGAGCATCCGCCCACCAATGCAGCGACCGCCGCAGACACGAGTGTCCTGCGCAGGCTGGCTCCACGGACCGACCCTGCCGCCCCGGCCTCCTGGCCGGGCAGCAAACGCAGCACGCGTGAAAGTCCCTTCATATCAATTTCCTTCATGCTTGACTGCTCCCGCCGCGCCTGCATCGGCCGCCTTCGGTTGATCGTCATGATGACCCATGACGTGCAGCGATTCAGGCCTGGTCTTGAACAGCTTGAGCACTACCACGAAGAACACCGGCACCAGGAACACCGCCAACAAAGTGGCGGAGATCATGCCTCCCATCACGCCCGTGCCGATGGCGCGCTGGGCGCCCGAACTCGCCCCAGTCGCGATGGCGAGCGGCAGGACGCCCAAAATGAACGCCAGCGAGGTCATGATGATGGGACGGAAGCGCAGCCGGGCCGCCTCGATGGTGGCTTCGGCCAGCCCCTTGCCCTGGGCGTAGAGGTCCTTGGCGAACTCCACGATCAGAATCGCGTTCTTGGCCGACAGGCCGATGATGGTGATCAGCCCCACCTTGAAGAACACGTCGTTGGGCATGCCAACCAGGGTGACGGCCAGCACAGCCCCGAGGATCCCGAGCGGAACCACGAGGATCACCGAGAACGGAATCGACCAGCTCTCGTAAAGCGCCGCGAGCACGAGGAAGACCACCAACAGCGACAAGGTCAGCAGGATGGGCACTTGCGCGCCCGACACCCGCTCTTGCAGCGACTGCCCGGTCCACTCGTAACCGATGCCCGGGGGCAAATCGCGCACCAACCGCTCCATCTCGGCCATGGCATCCCCGGTGCTGAAGCCTGGCTTGGCGTCACCCGAGATCTTGTACGCGGGATACCCGTTGTAGCGGATGACCTGTACCGGCCCCTTGTCCCACTCTGAGGTGGCGAATGCGGAGAACGGCACCAGCTCCCCTCTCGAATTGGCGGCATAAAGGCGCAGCAAGTCGTCAGGGGTCATCCGGCTTTCGGCCTCGGCTTGGACGACCACCCGCTGCACCCGGCCCGCGTTGATGAAATCGTTGATCACGGCCGAGCCGATCGAGGTGGACAACGCGGACCGAATGGACTCGAACGACACGCCCAGGGCATTCGCCTTGTCCCGGTCAATCAACAGCCGCAGTTGCGGCGCATCTTCCAGGCCTTCGACGCGTGCGTACGCGATCACCGGGCTCTGGGCCACCGCTGCCAGCAACTGGTCGCGGGCATCCCGCAGCGCGTTGTGGCCGAGGCCGCCGCGGTCTTGCAGGCGGAAGGTGAAGCCGGTCGCGTTGCCGAGTTCGGGAATGGCGGGCGGCACGATCGAGAACACCATAGCGTCCTTGATCCGGGCGAAGAAGGATCCGTTGGCGCGCGAGGCCTCGGCTTGGGCCGACTCATCCGGGCCGCGCTCGGACCAGTCCTTGAGCGTGGCGAACGACAGCGCGGCGTTCTGGCCCATGCCGGAGAAGCTAAAGCCCATGATGGTGATGATGGACTTCACCGACGGACGCGAGCGGTAATGCTCCTCCATGGCCTCGACGGCCGCGAGCGTGCGGTTGGACGAGGCACCCGGCGGCGTCTGGACATCAGTGATCACGTAACCCTGGTCTTCGGCCGGGAGGAACGAAGACGGCAGGCGCACGAAGGTATAGGCCAGTACCGCCAGGATGGCCACATAAAGGAGCATGTAGCGTCCGGTCCTGCCCAGGATGCGCCCGACCCAGTTCTGGTAGGCATCCGCGGTGCGGTTGAAGCTGCGGTTGAACCATCCGAAGAAGCCCTTCTTCTCGAGATGGGCCCCTTTGGGGATGGGCTTGAGCAGCGTCGCGCACAGGGCAGGCGTCAGAGACAATGCCAGGAAGCCTGAGAACAGGATCGACGTTGCCATGGCCAGGGAGAACTGGCGGTAAATCACGCCTACCGATCCGCTCATGAAAGCCAGGGGCAGGAACACCGCCGTCAGCACCAGGGTAATGCCGATGATGGCCCCGCTGATCTGCCCCATGGCCTTGATGGTGGCTTCCTTAGGCGGCAGGCCTTCCTCGACCATGATCCGCTCCACGTTCTCCACCACCACGATGGCGTCGTCCACCAGGATACCGATCACGAGCACCATGCCGAACATGGTCAGCACGTTGATAGAGAATCCCGCGGCGTACATGCACGCGAACGACCCCATCAGGGCAATCGGCACCACGATGGATGGAATCAACGTGTAGCGGAAATTCTGCAGGAACAGGAACATCACCAGGAACACCAGCACCATGGCTTCGACCAGGGTGTGGAGCACCTTCTCGATCGACGCCTTCACGAAAGGCGAGGTGTCGTACGGGATGTCGTACTTGTAATCGGGCGGGAAATAGGCCGCGAGCTCCTCCATCTTGTTCCTGACGCCCTCGGCCGCCGACAGCGCGTTGGCGCCGGGCGCAAGCTGCACCGCGACGGCTGCCGTCGGCTTGCCATTCAGGCGCGAGGAGAACATGTAGGTCTCGGCACCGACCTCGATACGAGCGACGTCCCGCAGGCGCACGGTCGAGCCGTCCGGGTTCGCGCGCAGGATGATGTTGCCAAACTCTTCGGGCGTGGCAAGCTGCCCGCGCACGGTAATCGACGCGTTGATCTGCTGGTTGGGCAAGTTGGGCTGGTCGCCGATCGCGCCCGCGGGCAATTGCACGTTCTGGCCCGCGATCGCCGCATTCACGTCGGCCGCAGAGAGCTTGTACCCCACCAGCTTGGCCGGGTCGATCCACACCCGCATGGCGCGCTGCGACGCGAACAGCTGTGCGCGGCCCACGCCGGGGATGCGGCGGATCTCGCTGAGCACGTTGCGTGTCAGGTAGTCGCCCAGCCCGACGGCGTCGGTCTGGCCGCTCTCGGACGAAAGCGTCACCACCAGCAGGAAGTTGGTGCTGGCCTTCTCGATCCGCAGGCCCTGCTGCAGCACGGTCTGGGGCAAGCGCGACTCCACGCGCTTGACGCGGTTCTGGACTTCCACCGCCGCCAAGTCCGGGTTGGTGCCCGGCGCGAAGGTAATGTTGATCTCGGCGCGGCCGTAATTGCTCTGCGACTCGAAATACAACATGCCCGGGGCACCGTTGAGCTCGTCCTCGATCAGTGCGGTGATGGACTGAGAGATCGTTTCCGCGGACGCGCCGGGATAGGTCGCCGAGACGGTGATGACCGGAGGCGCCACCGCCGGGTACTGCGACACGGGCAGATTCGGAATGGCCAGGACGCCCGCCAGGATGATGAACAGCGCGACCACCCAGGCAAAAATCGGCCTGTTAATAAAAAATTGCGACATGTCTGGTGACTCTCTTAGAGAAGCTTCTGGCGGCCCGGCTGGACCCGGCTCGACATCAATGGCGCAAGACACGCCCCGCCCCGACGGGGACGGAGCTCACCGGCCCGCTCGCCCGGGGCCCACATTGCTCCGGACGCCGTACCCATCACGGCTTGCTACTGCCTTGAGCCGTCGCTGGCTGTGCCCCCGAAGCCGGGGCGCCCGAGGCAGCCTTCCAGGGAACGGGCTTGACCTGCGCGCCCGGGCGAATCTTCTGGAAGCCCTCCACGATGACGACGTCATTGGGCGCAAGCCCCTTCGTCACGACCCAGCGGTCGCCCACCGCGGCGCCGGTCTGGATGGGCCGC
Source organism: Pigmentiphaga sp. (assembly GCF_019689535.1). Taxonomy (GTDB): domain Bacteria; phylum Pseudomonadota; class Gammaproteobacteria; order Burkholderiales; family Burkholderiaceae_B; genus Pigmentiphaga. The sequence continues at coordinate 1,374 of NZ_JADGHH010000112.1, read as the reverse complement.
GTTTCGACTTTGTTATCGGCGCCCACCACGTAGACCGCTGCGTCGCCATTGGCGCCCCGCTGCACCGCTTGCTGCGGCACGGTAATCGCCGCCTCGTCTATGCCTTGCTCGACGCGTACCCGCACATACATGCCGGGCAGCAGCACGCTCTTGGGATTGGGAAATTCCGCGCGCAGGGTCACCTGGCCCGTGCTCTGGTCAACCGTCACGTCAGAAAACAGCAGCCTGCCCGTTAGCGGATATTGCGAACCGTCGTCGAGCAGGAGCGAGACGCGCGCCTCATTGGGCGCGACCTGCTTGATCTTGCCGCTGTCGAACGCCGCTCGCAGTTGCATCAGCTGGGTCACGGACTGGGTAAAGTTGACGTAGATGGGATCCAGGCGTTGGATGACGGCAAGCGGCGTCACTTCTCCCTGCCCGACCAAGGCGCCTTCCGTCACCAGCGCGCGGCCGATGCGACCCGATATGGGAGCCGTGACGGTTGCATAGTCGAGGTTGAGCTTCGCGCGGTCGAGCGCAGCCTTGCTTGCCGACACGGCGGCTTGCGCCTGCTTGTAAGCCGCCACGGCATTGTCGTATTCCTGCTTGCTGATGGCGTTTGCCTTGACCAGCGGCTCGTAGCGCTCGGCGAGCATGCGCGCCTGGTACAAATTCGCTTCGTCCCGCTCGAGGTTCGCCTTGGCGCTGTTGTAGTCAGCCTGGAACGGCGCTGGGTCGATCTTGAACAGCAATTGTCCGGCCTTGACGTCGGACCCTTCTCGAAAAGCCCGTTGCAGGACGATGCCGGGAACCCGCGCCCGCACTTCCGCGATCCGCGTGGCTTCCACGCGTCCGGGCAGCTCGTTGACGATGACCTCTTTCGCGGGCTGGACGGTAATGGTGCCGATCTCCATGGGAGGAGGCGCACCCGCGCCCTGCTGTGCGCTACCGTTTCCTTTGCTGCAAGCCGACAACGCGAGCAAGGTCGCCAGCGATACCGCGCCTAGCAGATAAGGGGAGCGTCTTTTGCGTTGCATAGCATTCCTCTAGGCATATGACGTCGCGGCGAAGGGCCGGACGTAATCGAAATCCCTGGATCACGAAAGCCTTGCGGGTCCGGCGGCCGGAGCGCAGCCCCAGTGCGGACGAGAAGACAGTGCGGACATCATGAAGCGGACGATTATACAAACATTCACGGATGTTTGTATAAAAAACAGAGGACTTTTCGACGTCGGCAGCCGCCAGCGGACGGTGCCACCCCAGGATGTCGAGATCGGGATCCTTTCCCTTGGCAGCCGGCGCCGAACCACGGCCGGCTGAAGAAACAAGGGAGAATGCTCCCATATTTTTGTGGCGCCACGCTACGTGAGGCGTGACTTTGCGTTGCACGTGTTG
>NZ_JADGHH010000111.1 GCF_019689535.1 Pigmentiphaga sp. | reverse complement strand
ACTTGTCGTGGGCTCGTTGATGTGTATAAGAGACATCCCCCCAATACTGCTGCGGGATCAGAAACGGCGCAGGAAATCGGCGGCCTCGTCGCTCGCCATGGGCGGCGAGCACAAAAACCCCTGCCACGCGTCACATCCCAGGGCCTTGAGGGCCTCGAGCTGCTGTGCGGTTTCCACGCCTTCGGCGATGGTCCGGATGTCGACGCTCTGGCAAAACTGTATGACCGTCCGCAGCATTTCCTTGTCGTAAACGTTGTGCAGCATGCCGGCGACGAACTGCCGGTCGAGCTTGACTGCGGTAAACGGTGCCACGCGCAGCCGAAGGAAATTCGAATAGCCGCTGCCGAAGTCGTCAAGGCTGAACCGGACGCCCATCTCGTGGATGCGGCGGGTAATGTCGATTGCGGCGTCGTGATCGGCGATCTCCCCGGACTCTGTCAGCTCGATTTCCAGGCGCCCCGGCTCGACGTCGTATTCCCTGAGAACGGCCGAGACGACATCCGGCAGATCGCTGCGCAATTGCTCGGCGCTTAGGTTGACGGCCACCTGCGAGCAGAAAACCCCTTCCTCCTGCCAGCGGGCAAGCTGTTCACAAGCCCGGCGAAGCACCCACGCCCCCAGCACCGTGCTGAGTCCTGCCGCCTCGACCTCGGGCACGAAATCGTTCGGCATGACCAGCTCGCCCCTGCGGTTCCAGCGCAGTAGGGCCTCCATCCCCCTCAGCCGGCCGGTGCCGGTTTCGAGCTGGGGTTGATAGAAAAGTTCGAACTCGCCGCGATCCAGGCCTTGCATGACCTCCGTTACCAAGGAATCTTCGCGGCTGACCAGCTTGCCGTCGAAGTCGTCCGGGGCGTCACTCCAGCATACCCAGCGCGCCCGCGTGCGCAATGCATATCGGGCCGCCTGCTGGGCGCGCAACAGCACGCTGGAAGACTGGGGAAGATCGCTGGGCAACATCACGATGCCGAACGCCGCCATCGCCCCCCCACGGCTCGCACCCAGGATTTGCAAGAGCGACGAGCGCTGGAACAGGCGTTGGGCAGCGCCGATGGCACCCGACCTGTCGTTGACATCCCGCAACACGATGACCAGGCTGGTGGCGTCCAGGACGCAAAGCAGGTCGTCCTGCCGGATGAAATGGCGGATCCTGCCCAGGATCTCGTTGCGCACCGGCGGCGCAGCGTTGCTGGGGAGGGCCAAGGCCAGCACGGCGGCTCGCCGGCGGTCGGCGATGAGCGCGTCCAGCTCGCGAAGCAAAGTCGCCCGTTTGCCGACGGTGGCAAGCTCTCGGGATGTGTCGGCAGGCTTGAGCCCTCTAGGCGTCGGCGGCATAGACATCAGTGAAACAGGCAATCACCAGGCTAGTTCCTATCGTGAATCTCGTTCTCCGGCCCATAGCCTGCACGCTACGGAGGGGTCGGTATGAAATCATCGCATAGGCGCGAGCATCGCAAAAGGATGGGCGATGGCGAGCATTGTAGCCGCGCGGCCGGGATTGGTGCGGCATTCTCGACTATTCAAGCCTAAACCTTTGCAAGCGGGCCGGAGGCGGCCTCAAAGGCGGACGCACGGCGCGATGGAGTAGTATTACGGTAAGGCCGGCACTCCGGCGCCTTTGCTTCGACATCGTGACTGCCAAGACCATCCCGCTCATCGATTATCGCGCGCGCACAGCGATTCCCGCCGTGGCGGACGCTCGCGTCGAGCCGTCGGGCCGGCTCCTGGACACGCGCGGGCGCCGATTGCACGACTTGCGCATTTCCGTCACGGACCGCTGTAACTTTCGTTGCGTGTACTGCATGCCGAAGGAGGTCTTCGGCAAAGATTACGTATACCTGCCGCATGACGCGCTGCTGAGCTTCGAAGAGATCGTCAGGGTGGCGCGCGTGTTCGTCGCGCACGGCGTGGAGAAAATCCGCCTGACGGGCGGCGAGCCCCTGCTGCGCAAGAATATCGAATCCCTGATCGCACAGCTCGCCGAGCTGCGCACGCCAAGCGGACAACCCCTGGACCTGACGCTCACCACGAACGGGACGCTCCTGCCCCGCAAGGCGCGCGCATTGGCCGATGCAGGGCTGCGACGCGTCACCGTCAGCCTCGATGCGTTGGACGACGATGTCTTCCGTCGCATGAACGACGTGGACTTTCCCGTCGCCGACGTCCTGCGCGGCATTGACGCCGCCGCAGAGGCAGGCCTGCGCCCGATCAAGATCAACATGGTGGTCAAGAAAGGCGTCAACGACGACCAGATCGAAGCGATGGCCGAATACTTCCGCCATTCGGGCCACACGCTGCGATTCATCGAATATATGGACGTAGGTGCGTCCAATGGCTGGAAAATGGACGAGGTGCTGCCCTCGGCCGAGGTCCTGCGCCGCATCGACGCCAGGTGGCCACTGGAAACGCTGCAGCCTCACTATTCCGGAGAAGTTGCGCAGCGGTGGCGCTATCGCGACGGGGCGGGAGAAATCGGCGTGATCTCGAGCGTCACGCAAGCCTTTTGTTCAACTTGCACGCGCGCCCGGCTGTCTACCGAGGGCCAGTTGTACCTATGCCTGTTCGCCACCCAGGGCTATGACCTGCGCGCCCTCCTGCGCGGCGGTGCTAGCGACGAAGACATCGCCGCGGCCATCGCCCATGTCTGGCAAGGCCGCACCGACAACTACTCCGAACGCCGCAGTGCGGATACGCCTCGCGCCGGGCGGATAGAAATGAGCTACATAGGCGGGTAGCGCTTGCGGCCCCCGCCGCCTAAGGCGCCCGGTCTGCCCAGCGGCACGCCCGGGCCGGCCCGTCAGAACGCCATCGCGAAATTGAGCTGGACCTGGTTCAGGCCTTGGTTGGGCCGCTTGATCCCGGCATTCGAGAAGTGCGAGACGCGCAAACCCACGCGCATGTTGTTGCTCAGCTTGAAGCCAGCGCCGATGTGGTCGCCGAATTGGAAGTTCGTGCTGAGGTTCTTGTCGTGGAACTTGGTATCGCTGATCAGCGTCGCGCCCACGCCTGCTTCGACGTAGAAACGCTCGGCCGGCCACCAGCGGAACATGGGGATCGCGTTCAGCTGCCACAGGTGGCGCGCATAGCCGGGGTCGGCGCTGGATGTCCACCAATACGATCCGCCAAGCTCTCCCACCAGCTCCAGGCGCGTGGAACCCAGCTTCATGTGCCAGAGCGGTGCCGTCTCGTAGTTGAGCGTGAGACGATGATTGCCGTCGAGCACCCCGTACTGGGCGCTCCAGCCGCCCGATGCGAAACCGCCGGTCGGATCGGCGGCATGGACGGCAGGCGACGCTGCCAAGGTCGACAGAACGGCGAGGAAGGCTATGTTTTTCTTCATGGGATCGGCCTGACTTGGGATGGTGGGCGCAGCGCGGGCCACGCCGCCAGGGTAGGCGGCGCACCGGCTCGCCCGAAGGAAAACGGGACTATAGCAGCTGGCTCGGCCGTCCAGTGAGTGTGGCGCGGGAGAGACACGCCCGCGCAAGCGCTCAGGCGACCGCGTCCGCAGGCTGTTGCGTCAGCAATGCGAGCAAACGCGCGATTTCTTCGCGCATCTTGCGGCGATCCACGATCATGTCGATGGCGCCCTTCTCTAGCAGGAACTCGGCGCGCTGGAATCCTTCAGGCAATTTCTCCCGCACCGTCTGCTCGATGACGCGGGGGCCGGCAAAGCCTACCAGGGCCTTGGGCTCGGCGATGACGATGTCGCCCATGAAAGCGAAGCTGGCCGACACGCCCCCCATCGTCGGGTCGGACAACACACTGATGAAGGGCAGCTTGCGCGCGGAAAGCAAGGTCAGGGCCGCCGTGGTCTTGGCCATCTGCATCAGCGAAAGCAGCCCCTCCTGCATGCGGGCGCCGCCGGACGCAGTGACGCAAATGAAGGGCACCTTTTGTTCGACCGCCGTACGCACCCCGCGCACGAAACGCTCGCCGACCACCGAGCCCATGGAGCCGCCCATGAATTCGAACTCGAAGCAAGCCACCACGACGGGCACCGTGTGGATGGCTCCGCCCATGACGACGAGCGCATCCGTTTCCCCGGTCTGGGCCATGGCGTCCTGCAGGCGATCGGGATACTTCTTGGTGTCCTTGAACTTGAGGCTATCGACGGGCAAGGTGCCAAGGCCGATCTCGTACCGACCTTCCGCATCGAGCAGCGCATCGATGCGCTGCCGCGCGCTGATGCGCATGTGGTGTTCGCATTTTGGGCAAACGTTCAGGTTCTTGTCCAGATCGTCGCGGTACAGCACCGACTCGCACGATGGGCACTTGACCCACAGCCCCTCCGGCACACGCCGTGCCGAGCCGTCGGTAGTCCTAATGCGGGGAGGGAGCAGTTTTTCTATCCAGCTCATGCGGATTTCCTTGATTCATGGGTGGCGCCGCCTGGGGGCGGAGCGTCGAGTGCCACCCGGATTGTACGCAACCACGCGCCGGCCGCACGAGCGCAGGCGTCCGACAGCTGATCCGCGGGCACCCCTTGGGCGGCAGATTCGATTTCCTGGATCAGCCGGCTGCCGATGACCACGGCATCGGCGACGGCGCCCAAGGCCTGTGCGCTGGCGGCATCGCGGATGCCAAAGCCCACGCCCACCGGCAGGGAGACGAAACGCCGGATGTGCGCCAACCTGCGCGAAACGTCGTCCACGTCGAGGTGCCCGGCCCCGGTCACGCCCTTCAGGGAGACGTAATAAACGTACCCGCGGGCCACCCGGGCAACGGCCTGGATGCGCTCATCCGTGGTAGTGGGCGCGAGCAAGAAAATGGGATCGATGCCATGCCGCTCGAGCATGGCGGAGAACTCCCCGGTCTCTTCCGGGGGATAGTCCACCACCAGGCAGCCGTCCACGCCGGCGGCCTGCGCGGCGGCGGCGAACTCCGCCTGCCCCATGCGCTCGATCGGATTGGCGTAGCCCATCAACACCACTGGCGTCCGGTCATCGACCTGGCGAAAGGTTTTCACCATGGTCAGCACGTCGCGCAGCCCCACGCCCTGCTCTAGCGCATGCTGGCTGGAACGCTGAATGACGGGCCCGTCGGCCATGGGATCGGAAAAGGGCACGCCCAGTTCGAGCACGTCCGCCCCGGCCTCGACCAGCGCGTGCATGATGGGAAGCGTCGCCGCCGGGCTGGGATAGCCGGCGGTAATGTACGGAATCAGCGCGCTGGTGCGGCCAGCGGCGCCGCGGCGGGCAAAAGCGGCCGCAATACGGGAAGATGACGACATGAAGACCGCCTTCAAAACACGATGCCGGAACGTTCGGCGACGGTGTGCATGTCCTTGTCGCCGCGTCCGGAGAGATTGACCAGCAGGATTTTGTCCTTGGGCAGGGTCGGCGCCACGCGCGCTGCATACGCGATGGCATGCGACGACTCCAGCGCCGGGATGATGCCCTCGACCCGGCAGCAATGGTGGAAGGCCGCCAGCGCCTCTTCGTCGGTCACGCCGACGTAAGTCGCGCGGCCGCTGTCCTTGAGCCAGGCGTGTTCCGGGCCGACCCCGGGATAATCGAGGCCGGCCGAAATCGAATGGGTATCGATCACCTGGCCATTCTCATCCTGCAGGATGTAGGTGCGATTGCCGTGCAACACGCCGGGCGCACCGCCCTGCAGGGACGCCGCGTGGCGCCCGGTGTGCAGCCCTTCGCCCGCAGCCTCGACCCCCACCAACTGCACGTTATCGTGCCCGAGGTAAGGATGGAAGATGCCCATGGCGTTCGAGCCGCCGCCTACCGCCGCGATGATCATGTCCGGCTGGCGGCCAGCAGCCTCCGGCATCTGCACCAGGCACTCTTTGCCAATGACCGTCTGGAAATCCCGCACCAGCATGGGGTAAGGATGCGGACCCGCGACGGTGCCGATGATGTAGAAAGTGCTCTCCACATTGGTGACCCAGTCGCGCATGGCCTCGTTCAGCGCATCCTTGAGCGTGCGCGAGCCTGATTCCACGGGCACCACGGTGGCGCCGAGCAGCTTCATGCGGTAGACGTTGGCCGCCTGGCGCTTGACGTCTTCACTGCCCATGTAGACCACGCATTCCATGCCGTAACGCGCCGCCACCGTGGCCGTGGCCACGCCATGCTGCCCGGCGCCCGTTTCGGCAATCACGCGGCGCTTGCCCATGCGGCGCGCCAAGAGGGCCTGGCCAATGCAGTTGTTGACCTTGTGGGCGCCGGTGTGGTTCAGGTCTTCGCGCTTGAACCAGATCTGCGCGCCCCCCAGCTCCTCCGACCAGCGCTTGGCATGGTAGACGGGGCTGGGGCGGCCGACGAAGTGGGCAAGTTCATACCTGAACTCTTCGAGGAATTCGGGATCGTTTTGGTAGCGCGCGTAAGTCTGACGCAGCTCATCCAAGGCGTGCATCAGCGTTTCCGCCACGAACACGCCGCCATATGGACCGAAATGGCCGCTTGCGTCAGGAAAATCGTAGGTGTTCACTTGAGAGTTCCGGTGAGGGACGGGGCAGTGCCCAGGGGGCATGCGCCGCACGGATTGTGAAAGGCAACGTCATCGACAGCCATCGGCCCGCTTCACCTGGGCCACGAACTGCGCGATCTTGTCCGCGCACTTGATGCCTGGCGACAGCTCTACGCCGCTGCTGACGTCGACGGCAAAAGGGCGCACGGCTTCAATGGCTGCCGCCACATTTCCGGCATGCAACCCACCAGACAAAACGACCGGACGCACGCTTTCGCTGCCGAGCAGGGACCAATCGAACACTCTCCCGCTGCCGCCGTAACCTTCGGAATGGCTGTCGAACAGCCAGCCGGCGGCAGAACCGTAACGTTCACACGATTTTAACAAAGCCGGGGAGGTCTCCATACCCGGCGCCCCGACGCGGAAGGCCCGTAGGTAACGGCATCCGTAGCGCTCGCACTCCTCGGGCGCTTCGTCGCCATGGAACTGGAGCAAGTCCGGCTGGACGGTCTCGAGCACCTCCCGAACCTCGGCCTCGGAGGCATTGACGAATAACGCGACGACGTCGACGAAAGGCGGCACCAGCCGCCGCAGCTCGGCGGCGCGCGCCGGGGCCAGCGCACGCCGGCTAGGGGGATAAAACACGAAGCCGATGGCGTCGACGCCAGCGGAAACGGCCGCGGCGATGTCTTGCTCGCGGGTCAGGCCGCAGATCTTGATACGGGTACGGGACATAGGCGTAATCATACCGCCCGCCCAGGATAGAGGCCGGCTGCCGGCGGCGCGCTGCTCAAATGCCCAGGCGGACCTCGTCGGTCGCGTCGGTAGGAGGCAATCCGTGGCATTCCGGATAGGACACGCCGGTCAGGTACAGGCCATCGGGCGAGAAAGTCGGCGGCGCCTTGGTGCGGTTGCGCTCGGCGAGTAGCGCCGGCATCCAGTCCGCGGGCTGCCTACCCTGCCCCACGTATACCAGCGCGCCCACGATATTCCGCACCATGTGGTGCAGGAAAGCGTTGGCGCGCACCGTGAATACGATGAGACGGCCGCGGCGCTCGATGCTCAGCTCGTGGAGCGTGCGCACGGGTGAAGCGGCCTGGCACTCCGACGAACGAAAGCTGCTGAAGTCGTGCTCACCAAGGAGATGGGCCGCACCGGCTCGCATCGCCTCGACGTCGATTGGACGGAAACTCCATCCGGCCCTGCCCGCCCACAGCGGCGATCGCACCGGATCTTCCAGCAACAGGTACACATACGCGCGCGAACGGGCGGAAAAGCGAGCATGGAAATCCTCCCCGACCACCCGCGCCCAACGCACGGCGATGCTGGGCGGCAGGTGCGCGTTCACGCCGCGCACCCAGGCCTGCTCGGGCCGTTCCACATCGGTATCGAGATGGACGACTTGCTGCACGGCATGGACGCCGGTGTCGGTGCGCCCCGCGCAAACGGTGCTCACGGGTCGGCCGACGAACGCAGCCAGCGCCGCTTCCAAGGCATCCTGGACGGTGCGCCGATGCGGTTGCGTCTGCCAGCCCAGCCACGGCGCGCCGTCGTAACTCAGCCCCAGGGCGATACGCGCCATATCCTCCCCTACCACGTCGCCAATAGGGCCCTGGCCCGCTCGCGCTGAACGGCGTCCCCATCGCGCAGGACTTCTTCCAGCAATTCGCGCGCGCCCTCGCGATCGCCCATGTCGGCATAGGCCTTGGCCAAGTCCAGCTTGGCAGCCGGGTCGGTCCCAGCGCCCAGGTCGGGGCTCAGGTCGAGCGCGGGCGACCCGGGTTCGCCGCCGGGGGCCCGGTTCGTCGAGGAGGAAGGCGGCTGGCCGCCGAGGTTCAGGTCAAGCGCGAACGCTGCCGCCGCGGCAGGCGGTATGGGCCCGGCGGGCGGGGCCGCATCAGCGACCGGCTCGTCGTCGTCCGGGTAATCCTCGGCTTCGCCCGCGACGCGGTCGGTCGCGGCAGGAATGGGAAATGGCGGGATATCGTCCCAGTCGCGCAAATGGTTGACGGGTTGCGGTTCCGAAGGCGGCAGCGAGTCGGGATCGTCCTGCGCGTCGCCGTCCTCCCGCAACTCGGCTTCGCGGGCCTGGTCGTCTTCCGCGCGTGCACCGCGGCGCCGCAATGCCAGTGCGCTGAAGATGACCGCGAGCAAGGCGACGATGGCACCGAAGACGGCCACGCTGTGGTCCTGGATCTTGCGGACGAGCGGAGCGTCCTGCAACCCGCCCTGTTCGGCCTGCCCCCCGGCCGGCTGCGCCTCGGCCCCGCCTTCGCCCGAACCGGCAGGAGCGGGCGATGCCGATGGCGCCTCATCCGCCGCGGAAGTCGCGGAATCGGTGGAGGCCGGACCCGGCGGCTCGGATGATGGCGAGGCGGGGGCAGCGTCCGAGGCGCCTTCCGGCACCGCCGGGGTCGGGGGCGGCACGGCCACCGCCTCTGCCCCGGCGCGCTCGCGGGCCTGCTGCTCCATGCGGGCCAGAGTCTCGTTCTGGGCCTCGAGCAAACCGCGCATGGCTTCTACGTTGCTCTGCAGGAGCCGCATGCGCTCTTCCGCCTCGCGTACTGCCTTGGCGGTGGCATCGCGCTCCTCTTCCAACCTGTCGCGCATCCCGCGCTCGTCGCTTGCCTGGCCGCCTCCCGAAAGCCTGACCGCGTCCCCTTCCGAAACCGGCGGCACCACGGGCGCGGCGGCCGACTTAGCTATCTCTCCGCGAGCCTCGGCGCCCCGGCTTTCTGCCGCGGCCGGCTGCTGGCCCGCCTGGCCCGCGATGCGTTGGCGATAGGCTTCGAATGCCTGGGCATGGGAAGCGAACAAGGCCTGCGCCTCGGCCGGGTCGATCGCCGCGATCGCCTCGGCGGTCGGCGCGGCCAGCGATGCGCCGGCACGCAGCAGGTTCATGTTTCCTTGAATGAACGCCTGGGGATTGGCATGGAACAATGCAGCCATCACCTGCAGCACCGATGTGCCTTCTGGCTGCAGTCTGCCGGCGATTCCATATAGGGTGTCGCCAGGATTCACCGCAATGGAGCCGCTCGCAGGAACGCCGGATTCCGGCGCCAGCGCGCGGGGCGCGGGGGTGTCGAGGATGAAGGTGTACTGACGAATGAAGCGCCCCATGTTCCACGTCAGCTCCACGAGCAAGTCCAGCACGTGGACGTCCAGTGGAGCCGCAGAGGTCACCACGACGACCTTGCGCCCGCCCGGGCGATCTTCGACGGACAGCTTCAACTGGGAAAGCGCCTCGGCATACTCGAGCCGGGTCTGGCGGTAGACGTCGCGCGGTGCGACGGCCGCCTTCAACGTGCTGGCTTCCTGCGGCGTGAGCGCGGTGACCGCGATCTCTGCCCGCAAGGGGTCCCCCGCGGCGGACAAAATCTTCAAGCCGCCGAGATCCGCGGCATGGACCGAGGCCACGGCGCCCAGCGCCATCCCGAATGCCGCGAACCGGGACGATGGCCTGCCCCGACGCGAAACACCACGTTTTCGAACCGAACCTGCTTTCAGATAGGGAAGTGCTTTCATCCTCGTCCCGTGCGCCAGTTCCTTTCCCAACGTGCTGCCGGCTTTGATCCGGTCAAAGCCGAAGCCCCCCTTTTTCCGCCAGGCGTCGGCCCCCCGGGGGAAATTCGTCGCACGGCGGCGCGCCTCCACGGACGCGCACCGCCGATTCGCTGGATCAGAGCTCGCCCAGCACGATGCGCAGCATGCGGCGCAGCGGCTCGGCGGCGCCCCACAGCAATTGATCGCCCACGGTGAAGGCGCTCAGGTATTCCGGCCCCATCGCCAGCTTGCGCATGCGGCCGACAGGAATATCCAGCGTACCTGTCACGGCTACCGGCGTGAGCGACTGCATCGACGCTTCGCGCGTATTCGGGATGACTTTGGCCCACGGATTGTTCTGGCGAAGGATATCCTCGATCTCGTCCAGCGGCACGTCCCGCTTCAGCTTGATGGTCAGCGCCTGGCTGTGGCACCGCATCGCACCGATGCGCACGCACAAGCCGTCGATGGGCACGGGCGTCGAGCCGAACCCCTCGCCGCGGCCAAGGATCTTGTTGGTTTCGGCCCCGCCCTTCCACTCTTCGCGCGAGGTGCCGTTGCCGAGGTCCTTGTCGATCCACGGGATGAGGTTGCCGGCCAAGGGCACGCCAAAGTGCTCCTGGGGCAGCGAGCCGTCCTGCTGCTTGGCGAGCACGGTGCGGTCGATCTCCAGGATGGCCGAGGCGGGATCGGCCAGCAGATCGGCCACCGTGGCGTTGATCAGGCCGAATTGCGTCAACAGTTCGCGCATGTGCTGCGCGCCGCCGCCCGAGGCGGCCTGATAGGTCATGCTGGTCATCCACTCGACCAGGTCGTGCTGGAATAGGCCGCCCAGGCCCATCAGCATGCAGCTGACCGTGCAATTACCGCCGATGTAGTTCTTGACGCCCTTCTTGAGCGCCTCGTCGATCACCTTGCGGTTGACCGGATCCAGCACGATGATGGCATCGTCTTTCATGCGCAGGGTGCTGGCGGCATCGATCCAGATGCCGTCCCAGCCCGCCGCACGCAGCTTGGGAAAAACCTCGGTGGTGTAATCGCCGCCTTGCGCCGTCACGATGATGGGCAGCTTTTTCAGCGCGTCGATGTCGTATGCATTCTGCAACGGGCCGGCGCCTTCCGCCCAGGCGGGCGCGGCGCCACCGGCGTTGCTGGTCGAGAAGAACACCGGCTCGATCAGAGAGAAATCGTTTTCGTCGCGCATGCGCTGCATGAGCACGGAACCGACCATGCCTCGCCAGCCGACCAGACCAACTGCTTTCATTTACACACCCCTAACAAGTAGTCCAGATTGAATCTGTTTGCCGGGCGCATCACACCCGGGGGACGCGATACGCAGGCTGGTTACAGAGCTTTGATCACGGC
>NZ_JADGHH010000006.1 GCF_019689535.1 Pigmentiphaga sp. | reverse complement strand
TAGCTCCGTCTCGTGGGCTCGGAGTTGTGTATAAGACACACACCCAAAGGCTTCCAAAAGACCAAAGGGGCCGGCAAGGGGCAAGGGAACGGGGTCAAGGGGAAAGGCCCTACCCGAAAAGGCCAAAAGGCTCTCCGGCCAGCCCATCAAAAGGACTTCGCCATGCTCTCGCTGTTCCAGCGGAAAAAAACACCGCCCGCCACCAGTCCGCCACCGATGCCGGCCATTGATCCCCCGAAAGGGCTGCTGCGGCCGCAGTCCGCCACGGCGCTGCTGGCGACGCCGCGGCGGAAGAAGCTGCTGGAACACATCTGGCAGCGCACGTCGCTGTCGCGCAAGCAGTTCGCCGCGCTGTACCTGGCCCCGCTGGAACGCTACGCCGAGCTGGTCCAGCAGTTCCCTGCGTCGGAGAGCCACCACCATGCCTATCCAGGCGGCATGCTGGATCACGGCCTGGAGGTCGTCGCCTACGCCCTGAAACTGCGGCAGTCCTACCTGCTGCCCAGTGGCACCACGCCCGAAGACCAGGCCGCGCAGTCCGAAGCCTGGACCGCTGCCGCGGCCTACGCCGCGCTGCTGCACGACATCGGCAAGATCGCGGTCGACCTGCACGTCGAACTGGCCGACGGCCGCATCTGGCATCCGTGGCACGGCCCCTTGCAGCAGCGTTACCGCTTCCGCTATCGCCCGGAGCGCGAGTACCGCTTGCACAGCGCAGCGGCAGGACTGCTCTATACCCGCGTACTCGACCCGACCATCCTCGACTGGCTCAGCGGCTTCCCGCTGCTGTGGTCGGCATTGCTGTACGTGCTGGCAGGGCAATACGAGCATGGCGGCGTCCTGGGGGAACTGGTCATCCAGGCCGACCGGGCCTCGGTGGCCCACGCTTTGGGCGGGGACCCGGCGAAGGCGATGGCCGCGCCCAAGCACGCGCTGCAACGCAAGCTGCTCGAAGGCTTGCGCTACCTGTTGAAGGAAGAGCTGAAGTTGAACCAGCCCCAGGCATCGGACGGCTGGCTGACGCAGGATGCGCTGTGGCTGGTGAGCAAGACCGTCTCGGACAAGCTGCGCGCCCACCTGCTGTCGCAGGGGATCGACGGCATTCCGGCCAACAACAGCGCGATGTTCAACGTGCTGCAGGACCATGACCTGTTGCAGCCGACGCCAGCAGGCAAGGCGATCTGGCGTGCGACCGTGCGCAGCGCCACGGACTGGTCCCACTCATTCACGTTGCTGCGCCTGGCTCCTGCGTTGATCTGGGAAAGCGGCGAGCGGCCGGCGCCGTTTGCGGGCACGGTCACGATCGACACGACGCCGGACAATCAGGACGCCGAAAGCCCAGCTTCCTCGCCGGCGCCTGTAGCCGAAACCGGCGCAGACGCCCGTGTGCCCTCACCGGTGCATGGTGACGGCACCGCTGACCTCAACCCGCCGTCGAACCCGGCGCCCCCCGACGTCATGGCGGACCTGCTAACGATGGTGGTGCAAGTGCACGATTTGGACATCCGCCAGCCAGAAGCCCACACCGCCACCGACCGGGCGCCCATTGACGATGATGAATGGGCCACGCCGGCCGGCTCGACCGCGTCAACATCCTGCACGACGCAACCATCCGGCGAGCATTTTATGGCATGGCTGCAGCAGGGGATCGCCTCGCGCAAGCTCATCATCAACGACGCCAAGGCGCTCGTGCACACGGTTGCCGATACAGCCTACCTAGTCAGCCCGGGACTGTTTCAGCGCTACACTCAGGAACATCCGCATATCGCGACGCTGGCCAAGCGCGACGGGCTGGCTGATTGGCAGTGGGTGCAGAAGCGGTTCGAGAAACTGCAGTTGCATCGCAAGCAGACCAACGGTTTGAACATCTGGACCTGCACGGTAATGGGGCCGCGTAAGACGCGGCGCCTGCATGGCTACCTGCTGGATCAGCCTAATAGCGTTTTCGGGGAAGAAGTGCCGCCGAATAATCTCTATCTGTCGCTCACTGAGCCAGGCGCGCAGCAAGCGGGCAATCACTAAAACGAAAACTGACGCGCACCGCTTCCTCTCGGTTGGCAGCGCGCTGGGCTGGGAGGCTTACACCATCTCCTCTGCGAAGAATTAACACTGAATCCACCTGAAGCCTTCGATGGCTAGTTCACGTAAGACACATCGCGGCCTGGGACAGGCCCCACAGGCCGGTCCCAGTGATTCACGCTACTGCGCCTCGCTCAGGCGCCGAGCCAGCAGAAGGGCGGCCGCGACCGCCGTTCGGAGGGCGCGGTGACGATTGATGCGGCGCCTGCCGACAAGGACGAGCCAGCTCTGCCCTCCTTGCCTGCGACGGTCGCCGATCCGGACGCTCAGCGAGAAGCGCTTGGTGGCGTAGTGAGATTTTGGGGTGAGGGCCTGCCGGGGCACGAACAAGGACCTGTGAGGACATGCACGAAAGCAAGCGCACGGGCCACGCCGATCGAACCCATGCTGGTGCAGTAGAGGGAAGAGCGTAGCCGGCGTATGTCGCATGCCGGCCGACGTTTCGACTGGAGGCCGTGCCCGCACCGCCGGCGGCATGATGCGTCGCGCGCCAACATCCTTCATCTGGCCCCTACAAGCCCCGCGCCAGACCACATTCGTGCCACTGCAGCGACATCCATTCGGCCGTGCCACCGCCGAACCAGATGGCATTGCGCAACTAACAGCGATCAAGTGCCCGGCCATCTGGTTGCCGCAGATTCGACGTGTTCTCGCCACGGCTGTGCAGGTGAACGCTCTGTCCAAAACGCCGAGTTGGCCCGCTGTGTCATGGCAAAAAAGGATCTGTCCACCTTGACAGTCCTGAACTGGGCGGCGTAGTACCGCAATCGCAGTTCCGCAGCCTTGCGGATAGAAGCGACGGCGCTTAATCAACGAGGGGCGGTCCAACTACACGTGCCAACGAGCACGTTGGCTCGCAGGCCGAGCGGTTTGCGCATTTCGGCTGCTGGAGCCGGTTCCGATGAGCGGCCGGTCCGAAAGACGGGGTCCCGAAAGCCGCAACTCCCGCGGAAACTTAGCTCAGACGGTCGTAAATGTTCTTCTCGAAAGTTCGCAGCGTTCTGACTACCGTATCGATGTCCTCAGGCGGAATGCCCTCCAATAGCTGCTTGCGCAACTGCGCCAGCTGCCTTTCAACCCTTTTCGCCAATGCCTTTCCTGGTGCGAGCAGGTGCAGCGCTTTGATGCGTCGATTGTGCGGCACCTCTCGCCGCTCGCATAACCCTGCCTTTTCGGCCAGATCCAGCGTCCGCAACATAGATGCGGGATTGACGCCTGCGGCCTCGGCCAAGGCACTTTGTTGCGTGCCATCGCCCAAACGTGACAGCAGCACGACGGCGGTGGCGATAGGAAAGGAAAAGCCGTTTTCCGCCATTACCGCCGCGCAAGCTTGTATCCACGCACGCCTAACAGGCTGCAATGCATTGGTGAGCTCGAAGAGACGATTCGCTTGCTTCATATGGCCACTACGACTGAAATAATTGCCTTCCGAATTGTATGTACTTGCTCCCCTGCGTCAAGAACATTGCAAACTAGGTTAGCCGGCGCGGCGACAGATACCTGGTTGCGGAACGTCGTCGAGATCCGGACAAATCAGGTTCGGGGTCCGACTGCGCTGCTGCGCTGTGGGCTCGAGAGCGGTCAGTTCAAGCGATAGCGACATCCGCGGCCTCGGGCCAGGAGAAACCAGCTCGCGGTGATAGAAGGCAACAGGCGCTCTCAGGCAGGGTGCAGAAAGGCCCTTGAGTCACAGTCGTAGCACTCGCCCATAGCGATCCCTAGGTCCTGGACGCTATCGTTTGGGCGCCGGTTGGGCTTGCGGGATGCCCCCGGGATCTGGCTATAATCATTGCTTACCGAATCATTGCCTTCCAATCAATATTGCTCTATTGACGCTATCAGGTCATGCATGGCTTGAGTCGGCGCACCGGGCAAGGGTGACTCGTAAAGTATGAAAAGTATGAATTCCCCGCGGCACTGGTTCCCTGCCTTTCCGGGAGGATGTCCTATCCCGCTGGCCTCGCATGGGCGCTCCGATCACTGCGTGTTGCGAGTGTCGAGCGCCAGCGGGCATAGCTTCGGTGCCCAAGCAGCTTAAGGACATCTCCGGGAGAAAGCGCTGATGCCGTTCGGACGCGCCCAATGGCTGTTCGCCGCCAAGCTATTCGTGGCGGCAATGATGGCCTACGCGCTGTCGGTACACTTGGCGTTGCCACAAAGCTACTGGTCGGTCGTGACGTGCTGCGTGGTTATGAACCCGACCACCGGCGGCGTCCAATCCAAAGCGGTCTACCGATTCATCGGCACGTTATCGGCCGGGCTTTGCGCATTGATCCTGGCCGGCCTGTTCAATACCGCCCCGTTGTTGCTCATCGCCTTCGCGGGGTTTCTGGCATGCACGGCGTTCGCCTGGGCCGTGCTGGACCGTACACCTAGAGCCTATGGGTTCCAGCTGTACGGCGTGACGCTGCTCCTGGTGGCCGTGGCCAGCGTCGATCACCCGGAGTTGATGTTCGACACCGCAATCGCGCGCGTGCTGGAGATCGGCGTGGGCATCTTCTGTTGCTGGATCGTGGACAGCGCGATCGCGCCGCGCTCGCTGGGGCCGGCGCTGCACCAGCGGGTAGGGGTATGGCTGCCCCGCATGCACACCTGGATGGAGGACGTATTTCTGGGACGTTCCGCCATGGCCGCGACCGTGCATGACCAACAAAGGAGCATCGCCGATGTGACGTCGCTTTCGCTGTTGGTCAGCCAACTGCGCTATGACCCCATGGTCAGCCAGTGGGAAAGGGAGTGCGCGGTAGCCATTCAGCACCGGCTGCTGCGGCTGATGCCCATGTTCTCCTCGATCCAGGACCACGTCGACAGCCTGGAGCCAGAGCGCCGCGCGAGGGTGCAAGCTTGGCTGGCGCGGGCGTGGCGCCGACTGGAGGCGGGGAACCTTGGCTTGGCAGAGGATAGTTCCGACCGCTCGGTCGCAGGCGACGGCGACTGGCAGGCGCTGGTCGAGTCCAATCTGCGTGGCGTGGTCAAGGACGTCCTGCAATTATGGAACCAGACGCGCCGGCTGGGCCAGGCGTTGACGCAATCCCACCGCGTGGATCCCGCGCTCATAGAACAGGTGCGCGGCACCACGGAGTTTCCCTTGCAGCCCGACTTCTACATGGCCGGCAGGGTGTTCCTCGCCTCCGCGCTGGCCTACGGCGCGCTCGCTACGCTGTGGTGGACGACCGGCTGGGTCCAAGGACCCAACGCAACATTGCTGGGGATGGTGGCGATCGGCTTCTTCGGCCACCTCGACCAGGCCGGCAAGGCGATCGGCGAGTTCGGCAAGTTCTCGGTGCTCGCCATGCTGCTGGCGGCGGTGATCAGTTACGGACTGCTGCCGCTGGCGCAGGACTTTCCTTCCCTGGCCCTGGTGTTTGCGCTGGTGATACTGCCGCTGGGCGCTTGGGCGGCTGTCAACCCGCTGGCCGTACTGCTGCTTGGCATGGCGTTCAGCAACATCAACCTGCAGGCGCGCTATACCCCGTGGGATTTCGGCTTCTTTCTGGATTCGACCAGTGGGATCCTGCTGGGCATCCTGACCGGCTACTTCTGCCTGGTGACGATCCGCCACATGGGGCCGGCTCACCTGCGCGAGCGCTTCGTCAAATTGGAGAAGCGCGACATCGCCTCGCTGGCCCAGCGGGCCGACGCGCAGAGCTTGGGTCAGTACGTGAACCGGGCGCTGGACCGTGCTGCCGGTATGGCAATCCGCATGACCGCCGATGGCGGTAGCCAGGACCGCAGTTCGAGGATGTTGTTCTGGCTGCGCCTGGGCATCGCGGTCGGCACCATACGCCGCGCGCTGGCGGGCGTGGGTGGCCAGCGACGCAGACTGTGCGAGGACTTGCTGGGCCGGATTCGCGAGGAGTTGGCACGCGACGTGCTCGAAGCGGGGCCGGAACTGGCTCGCGTCGTCGACGCCTCATTGGCCGTTGCGGCGCGTCGCGCCGAATCATCCTCCGACGCACTGGTGCGCGGCCTCATCGGGCTCAAGCTGACGCTGTTTCCGCCCCAGCCAGAGAAGGAGATCCAGCCATGAGGGGCGAGCTGGACGTGGCCGGAGTGTTCTTCTCTCCGCTGATGCTGTGCCTGCTGATCGGTTTCTTTGGCCGCATGCTGGTCTCGCGCCTGCTGACGGCACTGAACCTGTACCGCTACATCTGGCATCGAACGCTGTTCGATCTTTCTGTTTTCTTCGTCTTGGTGGGGCTGGCCTTCGCGATCCTAGTCGCGAGCCCCCGATGGCCATGACGCCGCACGACAAGTGCTGATTCTTCTTTATGGCACTGGTTCCCCGTTCGACCGCACGACTGCTCAGGGTGGCGCTCACGCTCGTATTGGCCGCACTTGCACTGGTCGTGCTATGGCACATCTACGTTTATTACACCTACGCCCCTCAAACCCGCGACGGCAAGATCCGCGCAGACGTGGTTGCGCTGGCGGCCGATGTGTCGGGCCGTGTTGATGAGGTGCTGGTACACGACAACGAGCGCGTGCACAAAGGCCAAGTGCTGTTTACCATCGACCGGGTCCGCCTCGCCAACGCGGTCGCCGCGGCGGAAGCGGCTCTGGTCACCGCCCAGGCCCAGGACGAGGCAGCCCAACGAGAGTACCGCCGTTACCGCAGCCTTGACGGCGTGGTAGCGCCCCAGGAGCGCGACAACCGGATGACAGCCGCCAGGGAGGCGGCAGGGCGGCGTCAGCAGGCCGCAGCCGCGCTGGAGCGCGCGCGCATTGACCTCGAACGAGCGCAGGTCCGGGCGCCTGTCAATGGCATCGTCAGCAATTTTTCGCTGCGGCCCGGCGCCTACGCCATGGCCGGTCAGCCGGTCATGGCCCTGATAGACGAGGACAGCTACCACGTGGTCGGCTATTTCGAGGAAACCAAGCTCTCACGCATTCGGGTGGGCTCACGCGCCACCATCCTGATAATGGGCGAACCACGTGCCCTGTCCGGTCACGTCGAAAGCTTCTCGGCCGGCATCGAGGATCGCGAGCGCAGTATCGCCGCTGGGACGCTGCTGGCCAACGTCAATCCTACCTTCAGTTGGGTGCGCCTGGCGCAGCGCATCCCGGTGCGCATCGCCCTGGACGAGGTACCTGCTGGCGTACATCTGGTCGCTGGTCGCACCGCCACCGTGGTGCTGGACGAGGCGGACGCCGAGCGCGACGAGGCACCCGCGCAACAGGGCGCCGTACCATGAGCCGAACGACCACGGCCGGTCATCGGCGATCATTGCTGACGCTTCTGGCGGCAACGTGCGCGCTGCTTTCAGCCTGCGCGGCCGTGGGACCGGAGTACCGGCCGCCGCAACTGCCTGCCGAGTTGTCGCAACGTCTCCAGAAGGACTTTGACGCCTTCGATGCGCGTGTATACCAGGAGCAGGAACTACCATCGGATTGGTGGCGGCTCTATGCCGATCCCCAGCTCGACGCGCTGGTCTCCGAAGCGATCGCCCACAATACCGACCTGCGCGTGGCCGCCGCCAACATCGAGACTTCAGAGGCGGTGCTGCGTGCCACCCAGGCCCAGGCCGGCGTACAGACCCAGATCTATACCCCGCAGGGAGCACCGACCATCGCCTACGGGCAGTCCTCCAACAAGGGAGTCGAGCCGGCCGGTCAGGCGTATGGCCAGTACGACATCGCCTTCGGCATCTCCTACGAGATCGACGTTGCCGGCCGCATCCGCCGCACCCTGGAGATGAATACGGCGAACCTACAGGCTACCGCGGCCGCATTCGACTTGGCGCGTACCACCGTGGTGGCCCGAGTGGTGCGCGCCTATGGTGACATCTGCTCGCTGGGCGAACGTCTAGCCGTTGCGCGGCGTTCCGTAGAACTCCAGCAGCAGAGCCTGGCGCTATTGGCGCGCGGCGCGGCCGCCGGCCTTTACTCCCCGCTGGATCTGTCGCGTTCGCGCGCGCTACTGGCGCAGCTACGCGCCGCCGTCCCATCTCTGGAAGGGCAGCGCAAGTCCGCGCTGTACGCTTTGGCGGTGTTGCTCGGGCGCCGCCCGGAAGACTTTCCCCCGCCGCTGCAGGCCTGTACAGCCACGCCGCAGTTGCCACGGCCGATACCCGTCGGCGACGGCATGGCACTGCTCAGGCGCCGGCCCGACGTGCGCGCGGCCGAGCGCGAACTGGCGGCCGCGACCGCGAAGATTGGCGTGGAGACCGCTGCGCTGTACCCATCGGTCAGCTTCGGCGCCGGCCTGGGTACGACCGCGCGGATGGGAACCGACATATTGGGCGATGCGGCCGTTCACTACAGCCTGGGGCCGGTGATCTCCTGGACCCTGCCCAACCGCCAGCTCGCGCATGCGCGTATAGACGCTGCAGGCGCCCAGGAGCGCGCGGCGCTGGCGCGCTTCGACGCGCAGGTGCTCAAAGCGCTACAGGAAGCCGAAAGCGCGCTTGCGACCTATGCGCGGCACCTGGATAGCTATCGTGAACTGGAAGCCGCATGCGAGGAAAGCCGCAGGTCACTAGACATCATCAGGCGTCGCGAAATCGGCGGCGCGGCCTCGACCCTGGATCGGCTGGATGCCGAACGCACGCTGGCCGCGGCCGAAAGCGCACTGGCCGCAGCCAAGGCCCAGTTGGCGGACGACCGCGTGCAGATTTTCCTCGCCCTCGGTGGCGGATGGTAAGCGAAGCGGAAGAGGATCACGTGACAACCCTCCGAACCGGGTTTTCAAGCGTCGCCGTTGGAGGTCGCGTTGCTCAATGAGATAGAAAGATTGCAAGGATTGGTACTCTTTGCGGAGGTTGCCAAGGCGGGATCGTTCACTAAGGAAGGTCTGATCAAAGCGCTCTGATGCTTGGATTTCAGCGTCAAGGCGCCAAGTCGACCTCGATATGATCGATTTTGCGCCGTTTCTGACGCTTTTCGACGGGTTTCCCCGTCCAACAGACGGATTTACCCCGTCGGCAGCAACAGACGTCGCCGCGCCATCCACAGATTCGACAGCGCGAACAGCGTCAGCACCTGCGCCGTGTTCTTCGCCAAGCCGCGGTAGCGCACCTTGGTGTAACCGAACTGCCGCTTCACCACCCGGAACGGGTGCTCAACCTTCGCCCGCAGGCTGGCCTTGAAGTGCTCCCAGCGCTCGGCGTATTTGCGCTCGCGCATGTTCTTCAGCGCTCGCAACTTCGATGGCTTCTCCGCGATCCAGAACGCAGCCTCCACGCCTTGCAGCTCCTCGCGCTTGTCCGCGCCGGTGTAGCCGCTGTCGCCGCAGATCGTATCTTCCTTGCCGTGCAGCAGCTTGTGCACCTGTGTCACGTCATTGACGTTCGCCGCCGTGCACTCCACGTGATGCACCAGGCCCGATTCCTCGTCCACACCAATGTGCGCCTTCATCCCGAAGTGCCACTGGTTGCCCTTCTTCGTCTGGTGCATCTCCGGGTCGCGCTCGCCGTCCCTGTTCTTGGTCGAGCTCGGTGCCGCGATGATCGTCGCATCCACGATCGTGCCCGCCTTCAGGCTCCGGCCCTTGCGCGCCAGGTGCGCGTTCACGCGCTCCAGGAGCTGCGGCGCCAGATCATGCGTCTCCAGCAGCCGGCGGAAGTTGAGGATCGTGGTCTCGTCCGGGATGGTGTCCAGCCCGCTCAGGCGGGCAAAGCGGCGCATCACCGGCATCTCGTACAGCGCCTCTTCCATGCCCGGGTCGCTCAGCGCGTACCACTGCTGCAGGAAGTGGATGCGCAGCATCGTCGCCAGCGGGTACGGTTGCCGGCCACGCTGGCCCATCTTCGGGTAGTGCGGTGCGATCAGCGCCAGCAATGCGTTCCACGGCACAACCTGCTCCATCTCCGCCAGGAAGATCTCGCGTCGCGTCTTCTTCCGCTTGCCCGTGTGTTCCGCGTCCCCGAAGCTCAGCTGCATCGTCGTCATCCGTCGAACCTTGCGCTATTGTCGCCGAGGAATTGTTCAGAGCATCCCTAGCGCATCACATGCCGGGTCCGACCAGGCCGGCGAGTTGGGCGGCCAAGTCATCCTTGATCCAGCCGGGCTCGTCGGCCAATGGCATGTTGCTCTTGTCGAGCACGGCATCCAGCGATCCGGGGGAATCGGCTTGCGTGGAGGCAAACAACGCCTCGAAGTCCTGCGTCGGTGGCCCTTGTTCGGCGACAAGCTCGACCGTTCTGCACTCGGCGGCGGCCGTCGACAGGCTGCGCACCAGGATCTCGGCGATCTGCTGTCGCGCCACCACGCCATCGCTGGGATCACTGGCCCTGCGGGTGTCTCCCTGCAACAGCACCAAGCGATGCTGGTCGGCTTCGTTGTAGTCGAACCAGCCGGGCCGCACGATCGTGTAGCGACATCCGCTGGCGCGCACCAGGCGTTCAGAGCGCCGCTTCCAGTCGTGTCCTTCTAGCACGCCCAGTCGCGCATCAACGCGCTTGGTCACGCCGATGGCGGTCATCAGCGCAATGCGTGGCTTGGACTGGCCCAGGGCGGCGAGAACATTGCGCACGCCGCCATAGTCGACCTCCTTGGCATTGCGTGCGCCCAGCGTGAACACGATGGCATCGACGCCCTTGACCGCGACCTGCACCGAGCTGGCCTGGGTGACTTCGCCGACGACCAGTTCCGCTTGCGGCGGCAGTACGCGACGGGCCTTCGCCGCATCGCGGACCAGCGCTCGCACCTGGTAACCCTGTCGGATGGCTTCGGCCACCACCAGGCGACCAATGCTGCCGGTCGCGCCGACGGCGAGCACCGTGGCCGGCGGGCGGACCACGGCGGCATGAGGAATCACAGCGTTCTCGCGTAGAACGGGGTCAGCTTGCCCAGCACGGCTTCCACGTACTCGGGAACCCAGTAGGTCTGGATGTGCGTGGCGCCCTCGATGAGGAAGAGCTCCTTGTCCTTCGTGCCGGTGGCCTTGGAGAAGGCATCCTCGGTCATGTACAGGGTGTCGGCCTTGCTGCCGGCCATCATCAGCAGCGGCACATCGATCAGCTCGATCTGATCGGTGGCATCCCAGCGCATCAGGTCCAGCAGGCTGCTCATGGTGTACTTGAAGGTCGAGCCCGGGTGCGCGTGGGTCCGCCAGTAGTAGTGGTAGCCCTCCCGGTACAGGTCGAACGGCAGCGCGTCGATCTGCGCATCCGTCAGGTTGGCATCGCCGGCATAGAGGACTTCGCCTC
This sequence comes from Pigmentiphaga sp., assembly GCF_019689535.1. Lineage (GTDB taxonomy): Bacteria > Pseudomonadota > Gammaproteobacteria > Burkholderiales > Burkholderiaceae_B > Pigmentiphaga. Next base: position 27,956 of record NZ_JADGHH010000006.1, on the reverse strand, counting down.
CCGCCTTTTCCTGGGCACGGGCGGCCGACGCCTGTTGCAGGCGCTGCTGGATCGTGTCCAACTGCGAGTCCTTGAAACCGTTGCGGCGGACACGCCCCGAGTTGAACATGCTCAATGTCGCAAGCGCCTTGAAGCGCTTGTCAGTCTTGGCAGCCGCCAGCGCGTAGCCGCCACCGCCGCAGATCCCCAGCAGCCCCAGGCGTGCGGCATCGACGCCGGGATAGCCGGTGATGAAGTCCGCCGCACCGTGGATGTCCTCGATGCGGAACTGGGGCTTGTCCACGCTGCGCGGCTCGCCGCCGCTGCCTCCCTGATAGGCGGCATCCATCGCAATGGTGATGTAGCCCCGTTCGGCCAGATGCTGGGCATAGAGGCCCGCCGTCTGCTCCTTCACCCCACCGTTGGGGTGCGCGATGACGACCGCCGCATACTTCTTGCTCGGGTCGTAGTTGGCCGGCGTGTAGACGTTGGCCACGATATTCAGACCGTTGAGGTCGTAGTTGACCGGGTGGATGTTTACCTTGCCCGGCTCGTTCTTGGTGATCGCGCCGTCGTACACCAGGGTGAACGGGTTCTTCCGGTAGTCGGCTGCGTATGCGGTAGTGGTAGTGGTCATGGCTGGAACTCCAATTAGTGCCGCGGGAATGGCGAGCGCGGCGGCGCCGAGGAACTCGCGTCGTTTTTCGTTGATCTCTTCATTGCTCATAGCTAACTCCTGTTTTCTCTTGTCGAGGGTCGTGCCCGCGCGCCGCGGCGCGTCTGCGCAGGCAGGTCAATCCAGCTTCTTCTCCGCAAGGAACCGCGAAACCTGATCCGCGATCTGGACGTTGTTCAGGTCGGACATGGGGAAGTGCGTGTTGCCTTTGATGCCGATCTCAGGCAGATGCACCACGGTCACGTCGCCGCCATGCCGGTTGACCGTATCCCGCCACAGCCGGGCCATCTTCAACCGCGCCCGCCAACTGTCCTGGGCCGGCAGATCGACCGGCTGGTCGGGGATGTTGTCGCCGTAGAAGATCAGGATCGGAATCCGCGTCAGGGCCATGAACTGCGCCAGGGGGACGGTCGCACCCTGCACGGTGTCGAAGGCGCTCGGGATCGGCTCCGGCGCCTCGCCTTCCGGGAAGACGAAGCTGCTGCCCGGCTCGAACGAGACGACGGCCTTCACCTTGTCGTTCTTGATGACGGTCAGCCAGCCCGGTCCGCCGCCCTGCGAGTGGGTGAACAGGATGCCGGGGCCGATCCGGTCGAACACCGCCGAGACGCCATCGGACACCACGTTCATGTCGAACGGCCCGGTGTTCGGCGTCATCGCGCGGAAGAACTGGTTGAGCGTTTCCGGGTCGCGGGCGAACTGCACGCCGTCGAAGTAGTTCGGCCACAGGCCGATGCGGAACTGGTTGAACCAGAGTTGCTCGTCCGGCGTTGGCTTGAGCGTCGCTTCGACCATGCTGCGGCCGGCGTCGCCGCGGCGTGGCTGGTCGATCAGGTACACGCCGAAGCGGCGGCGCAGGAAGATGTTCTGGAAACCCTCGCGGCCATCGGCCGTGGTCTCCCAGGTCTTGGAGAACTGCCCGGCGCCATGCCACATGACGATCGGCAGCTTCCGCGCGTTCACCGGGATTTGGTAGAAGGCGTAGGCGTGGTCGCCGTGGTAGGTCTGGCCGGCCGGCTCCATCGGCTTGCGCGGGTCGAAGGTGCCCGGTGCGGTGGCGACCTTGCCGCCGGCGGCGAAGCTGCCTTGTTCCTGGATCACCAGAGGGGCCGGCTTGCCGGTCTCGGTCGCCAGGGCCACCGTTCCGGTGGCAAGCGCGACAATGCCGGCCACGGCGGACAGGAATCGCGTCAAGATTCTCGATTGCATGCGGGCGCTCCTCGTCATGGGGTCATTTCCTCTCCGCAAACACGGATTGCAGAACCGGCAGGGCCGACATGGCACGCGGCCATCCGGCATAGAAAGCCAGATGGGTGACGGCTTCGGCGGCCTGTGTCTGGGTCAGGCCGTTGTCCATGGCCCGATTCAGATGGTAGGGAACCTGGTCGAGCTGGCCGCGTGCGATCAGCGCTGCCACCGTTACCAGGCTGCGGTCGCGCGGCGCCAGGTCCGGCCGTCGCCACAGGTCGGCGAACAGCACCTCGTCGGTGTATCGCGCCAGTTGCGGCGCAGTCGGCGCGACGTTTTCCTTGACCGTCGACGCGCGCTTGGCCTCGGCGGCCGCGTCGACCGGCAGTAGCGCCTCCGAGGCGGCACGGTACTGCTCGGGATCGATCCCGCGCTTCACGAAGACCTCGCGCGCGACGCCGACTGCGCTCATCGCGTTCGGCCAGCCGGTGTAGAAGGCCAGCTGGGTGATGAGCCCGATGATCTCGCTCGGCTTCACGCCATGATCCAGCGCCAGGTTGATGTGCGAGGTCATCTGGGCGCTCTGGCCGTTCGCCAGCAGCGAGGACAGCGTGACCAGGCTGCGGTCGCGCGGCGCGAGTTCCTTGCGCTTCCACACGTCGCCGAACAGCACGTCCTGCGTGTAGGCGAACAGTTGCGGCGCGGTTTCCCGAGCCTGCCGCGCGGCCGGGGTGTCCGGCACCGAACTCTGCGCACTCGCCTGGAAGGAGGAGGCAAACAACAACGCGGGGATCAATGAGGAAAAGCGTTTCATGGTCTTCGTCACTCCTGTCGGCGCCTGCGAATGCGGGTGGAAATCAAGGAAGTCGCCAGGCTGCCGAGGCCAGTCAGGCCCATGATCCAGGCCATCGTCCACGGCGTTCCGTCCGAGAACCATCCCAGCATCGCCGCGGTGAGAATACCGCTGCCGTAGTGCATCGCCCCGAGCAGCGAGGACGCCGAACCGGCCTTGTGCGGGAACGCGGACAGCGCCCCGGCGACCGAATTGGCCACGATGAGTCCGTTCATCGACATGTAGAGGAAGATCGGGATCACCAGGCCGGGCAAGCCGCCCCAGCCGAATCGTGCATTGATCGCCAGGACAACCCCTGTCACTGCAAGAATCCGGGTTCCGATGTGGAACAGGCGCTCGCTTCCGAAGTGCGTCAGCAAGCGGCGGTTGACGAGGTTGGCGACCATCATGCCGAGGATGTTCAGGCCGAACAGCCAGCCATAGGCCTGCGGCGAGACGTGGTAGTACTCGATGTAGACGAAGGGCGTGCCGACGATGAAGGCATAGGCCCCCGCGTAGAAGAAGCCGCCGGAGAGCGCATAGCCCATCAACCGCACATCCCCCAACAGTTCCCAATAGCTGGCGAACGTATGCCGCAACGGCATGGCCGAGCGGCGCGAAGGCGGCAGGCTTTCCGGCAGCGCCAGCAGCGAGGCCAGGGTCAATACGCCGACGCCGGCCAGCGTCCAGAAGATTCCCTGCCAGGACCAGAACGCGAGGATCTGCCCGCCGAGCAGCGGCCCGACCAGGGGCGCAACGCCCATGATCAGGATCAGCGTCGACAACATCCGGGCCGACTGTTCGCGGCCATAGAGATCACGCACCATGGCCCGCGAGAGCACCGGCCCCACACAGGCCCCCAGCGCCTGCACGACGCGCCAGGCCATCATCTGCATGACCGTGGCCGACAGGGCGCAGCCCGCGGAGCCGATGGTGAACAGCACCAGGCCCACGGCGATGGGGAGACGCCGCCCGTAGCGGTCGCTGATCGGTCCCCACAGCAACTGGCCCAGACTGAAACCGACCAGGAACGCGGAGAAGGTCAGTTCGATACTGGCCTCGCTCGTGTGCAGGGCGCGGCCGATCGTCGGCAGCGCCGGCAAGTACATGTCCGTGGAGACGGACGCGAACGACATCAGCGCACTGAGGATGAGTAGCAGGCGCAATTCGTTGCCGCGCCCAATCACGGTATCGCCCGCGCCCGCATGGTCGGGAGCGGAAGCGCTGACCGGAGGAGACCGGCGGGACGTCATTGCGGCGGAGGTACCCATGGGCACTCGAAGATCAAGCCTCTTCCGGGGACAACGAGGCCATGTCGATCACGAAGCGATAGCGCACATCCGCCTTTTCCATGCGCTCGAAGGCCTCGTTGATCTGATCCATGCGGATCATTTCGCAGTCCGGCAGGATGTTCTTCTTGGCGCAGAAGTCGAGCAGTTCCTGGGTCTCGCGGATGCCGCCGATCGGCGAGCCGGCGACCCGGCGGCGACCGAGCAGTAGCGGCACGGTGCTGGCTTCGTCCATCGGGCCGACCTGGCCGACGATGACCAGAGTGCCATCCACGTCGAGCAGCGGCAGGTAGGGATCGAGGCCGTGCTTGACCGGAACCGTGTCGATGATCAGGTCGAAGCCACTGGCGGCCTTGCCCATCGCTTCGGGATCGGAGGACAGGAGCAGGCGGTCGGCGCCCAGCGCCAGCGCATCGGCTTCCTTGTTGGAACTGCGGCTGAGCACGGTCACGTCGGCGCCAAGGCCCACGGCCAGCTTGACCGCCATGTGGCCCAGGCCGCCCAAGCCGATCACGCCGACCCGGCTACCGGGGCCGACGCCCCAGGTGCGTAGCGGGGAGTAGGTGGTAATGCCGGCGCACAGCAGTGGCGCGGCCTTGGACAGATCCAGTCCCTCGGGCATGCGCAGGCAGAACGCCTCGCGCACGACAATGTGCTTGGAGTAGCCGCCTTGGGTCGGTTCGCCGGTGATGCGATCGTGCCCCCCGTAGGTCTGGACGTTACCCTCGCGGCACAACTGTTCTTCTCCCTTTTGGCACTGGTCGCACTCCTGGCAGGAATCGACCATGCAACCGACCGCCACATGGTCGCCCGCCCTGTAGCGAGTGACCTCCGAACCGACCTCGATCACCCGGCCGACGATCTCGTGGCCTGGCACGATCGGGTAGTAGCTCCAGCCCCAGTCGTTGCGCGCGGTGTGCAGGTCGGAGTGGCACACGCCGCAGTAAAGAATCTCCAGAGCTACATCGTCGGGCCGCAGCTCGCGACGCTCGAACGTGTAGGGAGCCAACGGGGAATCGGGGCCGTATGCCGCATAACCAAACGTATTCATCTGAACTCCTGCGCATCTAGAGGAATGACATGCTACGGAGGTAATGGACTTTGATTAAGTCCACTAATCCGCATGGACTTTTGAGCCAGATTTATCAATCAGCCATGTGACTGATCGCGGCTCGTTGTCTTTGGCAGGAGGAGGTATCGGGATTGGACCGGAATATCTCGACCCACCATTCATTTGCCGGGTTGCGCCTCAATCCCGGTGTCGCAGCGCCTCGATGATGACGCCCATCGCCCGTGAGGATTGCCGCCGGCTTGGATAGTAGAGATGGTATCCCGGATAGGGATCGCACCAGTCGTCCAGCACCCGGACCAGCCGCCCAGCGTCGATGTGCTCCAGCACCATGTCCTCGGGAACGAAGGCCAGTCCGTAGTCGGCCAGCGCGGCCTTGACGATGGAGGAGCTGTTGTTGAACGTCCATTGCCCATCGACACGGAGCTTGACCTCCTGCTTACCCTTGGCGAAGTCCCAAGGCAACAACCGGCCATGCGTGGGAAGTCGAAGGTTGATGCAGTTGTGCTCGGTCAGGTCCTGCGGTGTCACAGGCACCGGCCGCGTGGCGAAGTATCCAGGAGAGCCGACGACGGCAATGCGCAAGTCCGGGCCGATACGTACCGCGATCATGTCCTTGGCCACCTGGTTGCCCAGGCGGACGCCGGCATCGTAGCGCTGGGAAACGATATCCGACAGCGCGTAGTCGACGGAAACCTCGACGTTGATGTCGGGATATTCGTGGAGAACCTTGGACAGCTTGGGCCACAGCACGCTGTTGGCGGCATGCTCGGCCGAGGTGATACGGATCGTTCCGGCCGGCTTGTCGCGCAGTTCCTCCACCGCCGCCAATTCGGCATCGATCTCCTCGAAACGCGGCGCCACGTTGACAAACAGGCGCTCGCCTTCCTCGGTAGTGGAAAGGCGGCGCGTAGTGTGCGTCAGCAGTCGCACGCCCAACCGGGCCTCCAGCCTCCGAACGGCATGGCTCAACGCGGAGGGTGTCACGCCGAGCAATGCCGCCGCACGGGTAAAGCTGCCTTCGCGCACGACATGGATGAAGGAAAGGATGTCGTTGAACGACTCACGGGCCATGCTTTATTTCCTCTTGGCCGGATGGCGCAACGCTTCGATCAGCACAGCCATCGCACGGGAGGGATGCCGGCGGCTCGGATAGTAGAGGTGGTAGCCGGGGAAAGCCGGAGACCAGTCCTCCAGCACCCGTTCAAGCCGACCCTTGGCGATGTAAGGCTGCGCCATGTCCTCCGGCAAATAGCCGAGGCCGAAGCCAGCCAGGGCTGCTTGCAGGATCGGTCGCGTCCCGTTGAAGACCAAGCGCCCTTCGACCCGTACATTGACCTGCTGCTTGCCTTTCTTGAGTTCCCAGGCGTAAAGATCGCCGTGGCTCATCAAGCGCAGGTTGATGCACGTATGCTCGGCCAGATCCTGTGGTTTCCTGGGTGCGGGATGTTTGGCCAAATAGGCTGGCGAGCCGACGATCGCCACCCGCATGTCGGGGCTGATACGCACGGCCGTCATGTCCCGGGGCAGTTCGTCACCCAGGCGGATACCCATGTCGTACCGCTCCGCCACGATATCGACGAGTCGGGACTCGACCGTCACCTCGACGTTGATCAGGGGATACTGCGGAAGCAGCTTGGCAAGCCGGGGCCAGAGAACGGCCTCGGCCGCGTGCTCCGACGCGGTGACCCGTATGGTGCCCGCCGGCTTGTCCCGCAGCTCCCCCACGGCCATCAGCTCGGCCTCGATCTCCTCGAAGCGCGGGGCGACGTTCAGCAGCAGCCGCTCGCCCGCTTCTGTCGGTGAGACGCTGCGCGTGGTCCGGGTCAACAGCCGCACCCCCATCCGCGCCTCCATCGTGCGGATGGTGTAGCTCAATGCCGCCTGGGACACGCCGAGCCGCGCCGCCGCCCGCGTGAAGCTGCGTTCTCGCGCCACGGCGATGAAGGCCAGCAAGTCGTTGTAGCTTCCTCTCGGCATTAATAAAAGCACCTCACAAGTGTTATCCAATTATAACGCTTAGTCGCTTCTGGAGGCGATGACTACAGTGCTTCTATTTCATTAGCCAAGCTATCGAATGAGCCGGGATATCCTTCTAGAACAAGTCGGGATGCAATTGGTTCTGCTTGCACGTCTGTATCGCAGCGAGCTGGACAAAGCCCTCAAACCATACGGGCTGACGGAAGCGACGGCGCTTCCATGCGCTACCTCGCCCGTCTGAACGAGGATGTCAGGCAATCTCGTCTCGCCGAGATTCTCAATATCGAAGGCCCGACACTTGTGCGCACGCTCGACCAGTTGGTCGATTGCCGGCTGGTCGAGCGCGAAGCCGACCCCTCCGACAGACGGGCCAATGTCGTGCGCCTGACGCCTGAAGGGAAACGCCTTCACCAGCTCATGCGCCGCACGTTGCAGAAGGTTCGCAACGAACTGTTTTCAGGCATTCCCGATGATGCGGTGAAAACCACATCCGAGGTGTTGGACGCACTGGATCGCAATCTCCAATCAATTACGAGCGAGCCATTGGCCAGCATTTCCTCGCATTAATGATCCCCCCGTTTACTAAAAGGACTCCATTCTCATGGCTACGGTTTCATTGCTCCCCGAAGTCCAGGCTTTCCTGGCCCGCCCGCATGGGCACTACATTGATGGCCGAGCCGTTGAGAGTGCTGGCAACCGCATCGAAGTCACCAATCCCGCCACGGGCCTGCCGATTGCCAGCATTGCGGATGGCACGGCCGCCGACGTAGATGCCGCGGTAGCCTCCAGCCGCAAAAGCCTTCTACGGCGATTGGGCACGCACCACGCCGGCAGACCGCGGCAACGTCCTGTTGCGCCTGGCCGATCTGTTCCAGAAGCACCGCGAGGAACTCGCGCAGATTGAGACGAGCCAATCCGGCAAGACCATCCAGATTTCCCGAGCCTTTGAAGTGGATCAAGCCATTAACTTCCTGCGCTACTACGCAGGCGCGGCTACCCGGATCAACGGCGAGGCGATCAGCCCGTCGCTGCCCTCGTTCAACGGCGAAACGCTACAGCGCCTTCACCCGGCGCGAGCCTGTGGGCGTGGTGGTCGGCATCGTGCCGTGGAACTTCTCGATCATGATCGCCGTCTGGAAGTTCGCCTCGGTGCTCGCCACCGGCTGCACCAGCATCATCAAAGCCAGCCAGTTCACGCCGCTGACGATGCTGCGCATCGCCGAATTGGCCAGCGAAGCAGGGTTGCCCGCCGGCGTGCTGAACGTGGTCAGCGGTGGTGGCAACGCCGGTCGACTGCTGATCGCCCACGATGGTACGTCCAAGGTCAGCTTCACCGGCTCGGTGCCCACCGGCATTGCAGTGGGTCGCAGCGCCATCGAAGCCAAGCTCACCCGCGCCACGCTGGAACTGGGCGGCAAGAACCCGGTGGGCTTCCTCAAGGACGTTGAGCCGGCCAAGGCCGTGGCCGGCATCCTCGAAGCCGGTTTCGTCCACCAAGGGCCAGGTGTGTGCCGCCGGCGAACGCTTTTTCGTCCACCGTTCGCGAATCGACGACACGCTCGCAGAACTCTCCAAGGCCCTGGCCACGCTGCGTATCGGTGATCCGCTGGACGAAGACACCCAGTTCGGCCCGCTGTCGAACAAGGCGCATTTCGAGAAGATCAACAGCTTCTTCGCCCAGGCTCGCAGCGAGGGCGACACCATCGTCTACGGCGGCCAGGCGCTCGATCGCCCCGGCTACTTCGTGGAACCCACGCCATCCGCGTCGCCAACCCACAGGCGGCGCTGCTCAACGAGGAAACCTTCGGCCCGATCGGTACCTTCCTCGCGTATGACGACGAGGAGGAACTGCTGAGCCTGTTCAACGGCACGCCCTATGGCCTGACGGCCAGTTTGTGGACCAACGATCTGTCGAAGGTGTTGAACTACGTCCCGCGGATTGAGGCCGGTACGGTGTGGGTCAATATGCACACGCTACTGGACCCGGCCGTGCCGTTTGGCGGCATCAAGGAATCGGGTATTGGCCGTGAGTTCGGTTCGGCCTTCATCAACGACTACACCGAACTCAAGTCCATCATCATCCGCCATTGAGGTGCCGAGACCGCCGGCGAAGTCTCCGCACCGCGTCGCGCTGCTCCATTGCCTTGTTGCAGGTCCAAGGAAGTTTCCGTGTCCACAGAACAATACGATTACATCGTGGTCGGTGCCGGCTCCGCCGGTTGCGTCATTGCCAGCCGCCTGATCACCCGCGGCGTCGGCCGCGTCCTCCTGATCGAAGCCGGCGGCACCGATCGCTCGATGTTCATCCACATGCCGGCAGGCGTGTCGCGGGCCATCCCCACCAAGACCTGGGACTATGCCTCCGAGCCGGGAGCGGCCACGTTGAACCGGCGCATGACCGTCGCTCAGGGCAAGGTTCTCGGCGGCAGCAGTTCGGTCAACGGCATGATCTATATCCGCGGTCAGCGCCAGGACTACGACGCCTGGGTCGATGACTATGCTTGCGCGGGCTGGGGCTATGACGATCTGCTGCCGTACTTCCGCCGCGCCGAGGCCAATGAAAGCCTGACCTCGCCATTCCACGGCAACGACGGCTTGCTGCCGGTCAGCGAGAACCGCTATCGCCATCCGCTAACGATGGCGTTCGTGCGTGCCGGTCAGGAAATCGGCTTGCCCTACGTCAACGATTTCAACAGCGCAGACCAGCACGGCGTAGGCTACTACCAAACCACTACGGCCCGGGGCGCTCGCGCGAGCACGGCGCAGACCTACCTGAAAGCGGTGCGTGGCAACCCGGCGCTCAAGGTCGTCACCGACGCGCTGGTCGAACGCATCGTCATCGAAAGCGGCCGCGCTACCGGCGTGGTCTATCGCCGCGGCGGGCAATCCGTCACTGCACACGCGCAGCGGGAAGTGATCGTCAGCGCTGGCGCGATCGGTTCACCCAAGCTGTTGCTGCTTTCGGGCATCGGCCCTGGCGAAGAACTGCTGCGGCATGGCATCGCGGTGCAACGCGAGTTGCCCGTGGGCCGGAACTTTGTCGACCACCTGCACCTTTCGGTCAATGCGGAAACCCGCGAGCCGATCAGTCTGTACGGCGAGGACAGCGGCCTGCGTGCAGTGAAGAACGGCGTGCAATGGCTGGCGTTCCGTACTGGCGTGGTCACCTCCAACATCCTGGAAGGCGCCGCCTTCGTCGATACCAGTGGTCAAGGCCGTCCCGACGTGCAAGTCCACTTCCTGCCTGCCCTGGACACCTGGGACGACCCCGATGGCATCGGCCGCGACCGCACGCATGGCCTGACCTTGAAAGTCGGCCACGTGCAACCGAAATCGCGCGGCAGCGTCACTCTGGCGAGCAAAGACCCGGCCGCGCTACCGATCATCCAGGCCAACTACCTGAACCATCCCGACGACCTGGCCGGCCAGATCCGAGCTCTGCGACTGGGGTTGAAACTGCTGCAAGCGCCGGCGTTGCAATCGCAGATCGGCGAGGTGTTCTCGCCGCCGCACGCCGCGCTGGAATCCGATGCGGAGCTGGAGCGCTTCGTTCGTGCCGGGGTGAAGACCGTCTATCACCCGGTCGGCACCTGCCGCATGGGCCCGGACTCGGCGACCTCGGTAGTGGATCTGGCCTTGCGCGTACATAGCGTGGCCGGTCTGCGGGTGGCCGACTCCTCGGTCTTTCCCAACATCACCAGCGGCAATACCAACGCCCCGGTCATCGCCGTGGCCGAGAAGGCCGTGGATCACATCCTGGGTCAAGCCTGACTTCCGGCCCCACGTCATGACGCCCGCTTTCCGATGAACGCCAGCACTCGACTTTCATTCCCCGGTCTTGCATTCCCCGGTTTTGCCATCGAACAATGATCGCCTGGAGACGGCGCTGGCAGCAGCGCGACCGCACCGTGGTCGATCAGGCATTGCGATTGGCAGCCGCGGCGTGGCTGTCATTCGCAATCGCCGCATCGCTGCACGTGGAAAACGCCTACTGGGCGGCCATGCCTGTGTGGGTCATCACCCAGGCTACGCGCGGCCTGCTGCTGGGACGGGCCATCTATCGCATCCTGGGCACCTTGCTGGGAGCGGCCCTGGGGTTTTCCATGCTGCACCTGCCATTGCCCGTGCCAGCGCAATTGGCCCTGGCCGCCTTGTTCATCGGGATGTGTGCAGGCGCATCCCACCTGTTGCACGGTGTGCGCTCCTATGCCCCCCTGATGGCCGCCATCACCACCGCCGTGGTGGTCGTGCCCTCGGCACTCGACCTCGGCGCCTCGATACACCTGGCACGCGAGCGGGTCGAATGCACCTTGATCGGGGTGGTCGTCACGACCCTGGTCATGGCCTTCTGGACGCTACCATCGGCACGCCAACAGTTCTACCGGAGCGTGCGTCAGCTTGCCGGTGATGCCCTGGCGCTGGCCGCCCGCGTCGTCGCCCATGCGTCCGGCAGCAGTGGCATCGAACGGCGAATCCTGATCGAAATCGGTGATCTTGAAGCCCGCTCAGCGCTGGTCAGAGCGGGTTCCCGCGATGGACATCGGCGACAGCGCCACATCGACGCACTCGTGGTTGCGACACTGGAAATCATGGCGGCCACCTACGCGCTGGCGGCGCAAGTTCGCCGCGGGTTCCAGGTGCCAGGAACATTGCTGGCTGATCTCAAAGCAGCTTCCGTGGCGCTGGGTCACGGTGCGCCCGATTCGCAGCCTGGGCTCGCCGCCGATACCTGGCAAGCCAACACCTCCCACGCGCATCCGGCCGTGCGGCGGCTGGTCGAGGCCATGACCCAGATCACCCTGGCGGAAAAGTCGCTGTTCGCCAGTGCCAGCGTCTCGCCCGCAGATGCTGACGATGAGGCGGCGCTGGATGCGCCGCGCGACTGGGCGCAAGCCTGGCGGACGGCATCGACGTCGTTCCTGGTGGCGCTGTTTGCGGTCAATCTGGTTCATCTCACAGGCTCGCCGATGTGGGTGCCCATGGCTATGGCGTTGTGCATCTTCTCGATCGTGCTGGGAACGCTGCCGCTGCCGCAGCAGATAGCGCCCGTCCTGTTCACGGGCGTATGCGCCGGGGTGGTGGCTTCCATTGCTTACAGGCTGTGGTTGCAGCCCATGGCAACAAGCCCGATCGCGCTGATCCTGAGTGTGCTCCCTTTCTTCCTGGTCGGGGCATTTGCCCGGACCCATCCACGCACGGCACTGGCGGCCATCGACGCCAACATGTGTTTCATGCTGGCCAGCCAGGCCGGACGTGAGGCACAGGAAGCCGATGTGATCATCGGCGAGAGCGCCGCCATGCTGATGGGAACCGCGATGGTCAGTGCCGGCTTCATGCTGCTCCCCCGGTTGCCACACAAGCGGGCGGCGGTCGTTGCCCAGGAGCTTCTGCACGACATCGAACGCCTGCTGAGCCGCCCGCTTGATGCAGTGTCCGTGCGCCAATGGCCATCTCGCACGTACCGGAAGATGCTGCTCCTGATGGTGCATCTGGGCCGTGCCAATCGGTTTGGCGAAGACGTGCCGCGAAGCCTGCTGGCGGCCCTGAATCTGGGCCACGCCATCGAATCGTTGCAGCGAAACGCCCAAACAGGCGACGAGGTCGCCCTCCAGGCGCTGGCCGCATTGCGCCCCTTTGTTGCACGCCCCCATGCGGTCGGGGATGCCCTGCGACGGCTGGCCGGACAACCTCGCGGCACCGAGTCGGCGACGCTGGTGCAGATGGCCGCCGATGCGCTCCAGAACTGCCAAGCCTTGCTGTACCTGGCCCGCATTCGGAATCCGGCTCTCGGTGGCATCGGGGATTGATTGAATTTTCCGAATAGAGAAACCCGGCAAGCTGCTGCAAGCGCCCCAAGGAATTAATAAAAGTACCTCACAAGTCTTTGCCAATTCCGCTATCTAGTCGCATTGAGAGGCGGTCGCTACATTGCTTGTTGGGTAAAAAAGGTTCCGCAACCGCGCCTGCAACGTCGTCCAAGTCATTCACTTGTCCACGCATTGCCACCGTTGCGGCGATGTACTCGGCGACCCGGCTTGCCGTCGGCCTCGTCTTCATGCAGATGCCAGGCTCCTTCCCGCGCCAGGCACTGCCCCACAGGTGAACACACATGCAAAAGCGCAAACTCGGAAAAAGCAATCTCGAAGTCTCGGCACTCGGCCTGGGTTGCATGGGCCTGAGCCATGGTTATGGCCCGGCCACCGACCGCTCGGAGGCTATTGCACTCATTCGCGCGGCGGTCGAGCGTGGCGTGACCTTCTTCGACACCGCCGAGGTGTATGGCCCCTACCTCAACGAGGAAGTGGTCGGCGAGGCGCTCGCCCCGTTCCGTGACCAGGTGGTGATCGCCACCAAGTTCGGCTTCACCTTCGGCGAGGACAACAAGCAGCAGATCCTCAACAGCAAGCCCGAGCACATCCGCTGGGCCGTCGAAGGCTCGCTCAAGCGACTGCGCACCGACTGCATCGACCTGCTGTATCAGCACCGCGTCGATCCCGAGGTGCCGATCGAGGACGTGGCCGGCACCGTCAAGGACCTGATCGCCGAAGGCAAGGTGAAGCACTTCGGCCTGTCCGAGGCCGGTGTCGAAACCATCCGCCGTGCCCACGCGGTTCAGTCCGTCACCGCTCTGCAAAGCGAGTATTCGCTGTGGTGGCGCGAGCCCGAGGCGGAAATCCTGCCGACGCTGGAAGAACTCGGGATCGGCTTCGTGCCGTTCAGCCCGCTCGGCAAGGGCTTCCTGACCGGGGCCATCAAGCAAGGCACCACCTTCGGCAGCGACGACTTCCGCAGCATCGTGCCGCGTTTCTCGCCCGAAGCGTTGCAGGCCAACCAGGCGCTGGTGGACCTGCTCGGCCAGATTGCCCAGGACAAGGGCGTGACGCCCGCGCAGATCGCGCTGGCTTGGCTGCTGGCGCAGAAGCCATGGATCGTGCCGATTCCGGGCACCACCAAGCTGCACCGCCTGGAGGAAAACCTCGGCGCCGCATCGGTCGTGCTATCCGATGCCGACCTGAGCAAGATCGCCAACGCGCTGGAGCAGGTCAAGATCCAGGGCGACCGCTATCCCGCTGCGCTGCAAGCGCGTGTAGGGCGCTAGGCCCGGAGTGGTCACGATGTCATCGCCCTCCAATCCTATTCGCCGAGCCATCATGGCTGCGCTTGCGACACTTCCTCTGAGCCGCCTTGCTTCTGCATCCGGCTCCAGCGGAGAACAGCGGCAACTGGGGGCGCGTGCACTGGTGGCCTACTTTTCCCGTTCGGGGAATACGCGCGTGGTCGCCGGCCTGATCCATCGCACGCTGCGCACCGACCTGTTCGAGATCCGTCCCGCCACGCCCTACCCCGAGGACTACCTGGAGACGGTCGAGCTGGCGCGGCAGGAGCGCGACAGTGGCCGGGAACGTGCCATCGAGGCCAAGGTCGGCAACATGGCGGACTACGACACGGTGTTCCTCGGCTTCCCCATCTGGGGCGAGACCGCGCCGCCGGTGATCCGCGCCTTTCTCTCCGCGCACGACCTGTCCGGCAAGACCCTGATCCCCTTCGTCACCCATGGCGGCTACGGCCTTGGAAACAGCCAATCCGTGCTGGCCAGCCATGCGCCCAAAGCGCGTCTGCGCCGGGGCTTCGTGATGGAGGCCGATCAGGAGCGGCGAACGATGAACCAGGTGAACGACTGGCTGAAGAAAGCCAAGGTCAGCGGTTGAGCGGCCTGGGCATCAGTAAGGAGAAATGCAAATGAAGACATGGCTGATTACCGGGTGTTCCAGTGGTCTTGGCCGCAATCTCGCGCAGGCGGTATTGCAGGCCGGGTTCAATGCGGTCGTCACCGCCCGCAACCCACAGTCCGTTCAGGACATCGTCGCGGCCTATCCCGACACCGCTGCCGCAGTCGCCCTGGATGTGGCAAACCCGGAACAGGTCGCCGCGGCCGTCGCGCTTGCCCGCACGCGCTTCGGCGGCGTGGATGTGCTGGTCAACAACGCCGGACACGGCTACCGCGCGGCTGTCGAGGAAGCCGATGAGCGAGAAGTTGCAGAACTGTTCGCCAGCAATTTCTTCGGTGCCGTTGCCTTGGTCAAGGCGGTTCTCCCAGGCATGCGGGCGAATCGTCGTGGTGCCATCGTCAATGTCTCCTCCATCGCCGGGCGACTGGCCGCACCGGGTTCGGGCTACTACTCGGCGACTAAGTTCGCAATCGAAGGCCTGTCCGATGCGCTGCGCAAGGAAGTCGAACCGCTCGGCATCCGGGTGATGGTGATCGACCCCGGCGCGTTCCGCACCGAGTTCGCCGGCCGATCGCTGCAACAGGCCAAGGCGAACATCGCCGACTACGCGGCCACTGCCGGTCCCCGGCGCAAGGAAAACGACCACACCCACGGCACCCAGCCCGGCGACCCGGCGCGTGCGGCGCTGGCCATCATCCAGGCCGTGACCGGCGAGCGCCACCCCTTCCGGCTGCTGCTGGGCAGCGATGCGATCCAGATCGTGACGACGGAGTTGGAAGCTCAACTTCGGGAAATCGGTGACTGGAAGGATCTGAGCGCCAGTACGGACTTCCCCGAAGGCCATTGAATACCTGAGCGTCTGACATGCAAGCGAGATTGACCCCATGAAAATGCAAGACCTGGTCGGCAAGGTCGCCGTCATCACCGGCGCGTCGAGCGGCATCGGCGAGGCCACTGCTCGCTTGCTGGTTTCCGAAGGCGCCCATGTCGTCCTGGTGGCACGTCGGCGTGAACGAATCGAAGCACTCGCCAAGGAACTTGGTGGTCAAGCCAGTGCTGTGGTGGCCGATGTCTCCGATGCAAGCCAGGTTGGTGAACTGTTCGCCCTGGTTCGCAAGACCTTCGGTGGCCTGGACCTGCTCCTGAACAATGCCGGGCTGGGCTTCAGCGGCGCTTTCGTCGATAGCACGCCGGAAGAGTGGCACCGCATGTTCGACACCAACGTCATCGGCTTGCTGAGCTGCACCCAGGCCGCCATTCCGCTGATGAAGGGGCGTCCGGGCGCGATGATCGCGTCGATCTCCAGCACGGGCGGCCGTTATGGCGTCGAGGGCTGGTCGGTGTATTGCGCCACCAAGTACGCCGTGGTCGGTTTCCACGAGACCCTGCGCAAGGAACTGGGAGCCGACGGCATCCGCGTCTCGGTCATCGAGCCCGGTGCGGTCTGGACTGAGTTCGGCCACAACGTACCTGAGCAGGCCCTGCGCGAGCGTCGTCAGGCGCTGGATGCCCTGCATGCGGAGGACGTCGCGCAAGCGGTTGTCTATGCCTTCGCGCAGCCTCCGCGCGTATTGGTGCAAGAAATCCTCGTCCGTCCCGTCAAGCAAGTCTCCCCCTGAAAAGCCAGCGCGTCCGCTGCCCAAGTGGACGCAACCTCCACCCCAATAACGTGAGTACCCAACCCATGAAACTTCGCAAACTTGGAAACAATCTGGAAGTATCGGCGCTCGGTCTGGGCTGCATGGGCATGACTGCCGTGTACGGCCCCGCCGCTGACAAGCAGGAGATGATCAAGCTCATCCGCGACGCGCATGATCGCGGCATCACCCTGTTCGACACCGCTGAAGCCTATGGCCCCTTCGCCAATGAAGAACTCGTCGGCGAGGCCTTGCAGCCGATCCGCGACCAAGTGGTGATCGCCACCAAGTTCGGTTTCGACATCGATCAGGAGACCAGCGCCCGCGGCGCCGGCACCAACAGCCGCCCCGAACACATCAAGGTCGTGGTCGAGAACATGCTGCGGCGCCTGCGCACGGACGTGATCGACCTGCTGTACCAGCACCGCGTCGATCCGGCCGTACCGATCGAGGACGTGGCCGGCGCGGTGAAAGACCTGATCGCCGAAGGCAAGGTCAAGCACTTCGGCCTTTCCGAAGCGGGTGTGCAGACCATCCGCCGCGCCCATGCCGTGCAGCCAGTGACCGCGGTGCAGAGCGAGTACTCGTTGTTCTGGCGTGGCCCGGAAGCAGAACTGCTGCCGGTGCTGGAAGAACTGGGCATCGGCTTCGTGCCGTTCAGTCCGCTGGGCGCCGGCTTCCTGACCGGCAAGATCGACGAAAGCACCCAGTTCGACCCAAGCGATTTCCGCAACTACGTGCCGCGCTTTTCGCCGGAGGCACGCAAGGCCAACCTGGCGCTGGTCGAAGTCGTCAAGACCGTGGCCACGCGCAAGAGCGCCACGCCGGCCCAGGTCGCGCTGGCCTGGCTGCTGGCGCAGAAGCCGTGGATCGTGCCGATTCCCGGCACCACCAAGCTGCATCGCCTGGAGGAAAACCTGGGCGCGGTCACGCTCGACCTGTCCGCCGATGACCTTGCCGAGATCGCCGCCGAAGTCTCCAAGGTGCAGGTGCAGGGCGAACGCCTGCCGGAAGCCGTCCTCAAGATGACCGGCCTCTGATGTCGGGGAGCGGTCAAGCGATGAGTTCTCCTTCTCCCGCGTTCCATGACGTCGTGCGATCCCGGCATTCCGTCCGTGCCTTCTTGCCGTCCCCTATCCCTCGGGACGTCTTGAAGTCCGTGCTGGAAGAGGCGCAATGCGCGCCCTCGAACTGCAACACGCAGCCGTGGAATGTCCAGATCGTCGGTGGCGACACGCTCAAGGCATTGAGCGCCACCCTCGTCGAAGAACTGGGGAAGGAGAACTACACCTTCGACTTCAGTTTCGACACCCGCGACTACCCGGAGCCCTACAGGCAGCGGGCTGCGGAACAGGGCGGGCGGTACTACCAGGCCCTGGGCGTGGCCCGTGGCGATACCCTGAGCCGCGCCGAAGTCGTGGAGCGCAACGTCCGGTTCTTCGGGGCGCCCCATGCCGCCTTCCTGTTCCTGCCCCCGGTAGGCGACAACGTCCGCGTCGCGGCCGATCTCGGCATGTATGCGCAGACCTTCCTGCTCGCCCTGGCCGCCCGCGGCTATGCCGGGGTGCCGCAGACCATCCTGGGGTTTTTTGCCGAGCCGATACGCCAGGCGCTTGGCGTATCGAGCGACTTCAAGCTGCTGTTCGGCATTTCCTTCGGGATGGCGGACGGTTCGCATGCCGCCTCCGGCTATCGGGAGCACCGCATCCCGATCGAGCAAAGCGTCGCGTGGCACGAATGATCGAGGCCATGGACAGGGCCTGTCCCCTCCACTCCAAACACTCAGGAACCTGACCCATGACCCAGAACGGCGAAAACATCCCCCACGGCCACAAGCCGGCCAACCCGCAACGCCGGCAATTGCTGGCGACCGCCGCCGCCATCGGCGTCGCGCCTTGGCTGCTGTCGGCCTGCACCGCGCCGTCGGCTTCCACGGCCAATACCGCCGCGCCGGCACAACCCGCCGGCACCGGCATCCTGCCGACCAGCCAGCGCCGCAAGCTGGGCGCGCTGGAGGTTTCCTCCATCGGCCTGGGGTGCCAGTGGGTGCCTGCAGCGGTCGAGGGATCGGTCTCCGACCGCTATGGCAGCACCATCGACCGGAAAACCGCGATCAACCTGATTCGCACGGCCGTCGATTCCGGCGTGACCCTGTTCGACACCGCCGAAGCCTATGGCCCGTACCTGTCGGAGGAGGTCGTCGGCGAAGCCTTGCAGGGCGTGCGCGATCAGGTCGTCATCGAGACCAAGTACGGCTTCAGCTTCGACCCGAAGATCGCGGCGGCGCGCGGTGGCCGCGACAGCCGGCCCGAACACATCAAGCAGGTGGTCGAAGGCATGCTCAAGCGCCTGCGCACCGACCGCATCGACCTGCTGTACCAGCACCGCGTCGATCCGCAGGTGCCGATCGAGGACGTGGCCGGCGCGATCAAGGACCTGATCGCCGAGGGCAAGGTGCTGAACTACGGCCTCTCCGAGCCAGGCATCCAGACCATCCGCCGCGCCCATGCCGAACATCCGCTGGCGGCGATCCAGAACGAGTATTCGATGCTCTGGCGCGGGCCGGAAGCGGAGGTGCTGCCGGTCTGCGAGGAACTGGGCATCGGCTTCGTGCCGTGGAGCCCGATGGGCATGGGCTTCCTCAGCGGCACGATCACGGCCGAGACGCGCTTCGTCCCCGATGGCGACCGCGAGTTCCGTGTCGCCGTGCCGCGCTTCGCCCCCGACAACCTGCGGGCCAACATGGCGCTGGTCGACGTGGTCAAGGACTGGGCGCAGCGCAAGAACGCGACGCCGGCCCAGATCGCCCTGGCCTGGCTGCTGGCGCAGAAGCCGTTCATCGTGCCGATTCCGGGCACCACCAAGATCGCCCACCTGAAGGAGAACCTCGGCGCCGCCGCGATCACCTTCACCGGCGACGAACTGCGCGAACTCAATGCCGCCGTCGCCGCGGTCCATATCCAGGGCGACCGGCTGCCTGCGGGCGTACTCCAAATGTCGGGGATCGAGGCGCCGCCGAAGCGCTGATGGCGAGAAGGCAAGCAGTTCCTCAAAGGAAAGTGCAATGAAGCTCCATGGTGTTTCCGCTGGTCGCCGTGCGCACACGCTGCTCCGCAGCGTGTTGCCCATGCTCCTCGCCACACCATGCAGTGAGGCCGCCGAAACGAATCCCATGCCCAGCGACAAGCCCGCGGTTCATGCTGCCCAGCCCGACAATGCCATGTCCCGATACCCGCATCTGCGTCCGAACGATCGTGTCGGCGACCTGCTGAACCATCCGGCATTTCGGGGCTTTAGCCACCGGATGCTGCCGTGGGACGGCCAGGCCTACGACGAGACGCTGCCGCTGCGGGAGATCGGTCAACTCCTGCCGTACCACAGCCAGGTGGACCTTGGCGCCGTGGTCGTTTCGCTCAACCGGATGGTCGACGATGTCAACGCCGGCCTCACTGTCTTCTACGACTTCCATACCGAAGCCGAGAAACGGGCGAATCCAGCGTTGCGGCACACCGGCCTGTTCTTCTTCCGGGGCAAGCCCGGTGCGCCTTTCGCCGTCATCGCGCCAGGTGGCGGGTTCTCCTATGTCGGCTCCCTCCACGAGGGTTTCCCTTACGCCGAGCAAATCAGCAACCAGGGGTTCAATGCCTTCGTCCTGAAGTATCGAGCTGGTCAAGGCGGCAGGGTCGCCACCGAGGATCTGGCCTCGGCGGTGTCGTACATCTTCCAGAACGCCAGCACGCTGCAAGTCGGCACGGCAGGCTACTCGCTGTGGGGCAGTTCCGCTGGCGCGCGGATGGCCGCAGCGATCGGCTCCCACGGCGCTGCGGCCTTTGGCGGACAGCCGCTGCCGAGGCCTTCCGTGGTGGTCATGGCCTACACCGGCCACTCGGAGGTCACTGCCTCCGAACCACCTACTTTCGTCGTCGTGGGAGAGCATGACGGCATTGCGCGGCCTGCGGTGATGGAAGCGCGCGTTGCCGCACTCCGACGCATCGGCACGCCCGTCGAGTACCACAAGTATCCGAGCCTTGGTCACGGATTCGGCGCGGGGCAAGGCACCTCGGCACAGGGCTGGATCGATCTGGCTGTCCGGTTCTGGGAAAAGGAAATCAGGACAGCACCATGAAACCACGCTCAACCGCATCGACGTGCCAGAGAGCACATCGCCAACCTGGACCCGCCATGTCACGACTTGCCATTCGCATCCCCTTCATTGTGCTGGCCGCCGGGGCCGCGCTTTTGCTCGGCCTGCAAGCCCACGCCGAAGACACTCGCGTTATCTTCCCCAAAGACCTCGAATTGTTCGTGCACTACATGACCGTCAAGCGCGGCAACGTGACGGAACACATTTCAACCACGCCCGAAGCCATCGAGGCGGTGAAGAAGGGGCAGCCGATTCCAAACGGAACGCAGTTCGTCCTGACCGACTATCGGGATGGCGAACTCTATCGCTACTTCGTCATGGAGAAAGGCCCTGGCTGGGGCGCCGACTACGACGAGCGCCGCCGTACCGGCGACTGGCAATACCAGTGGTTCTGGCCCAACAAGCAGATCAACCTGAAAGAGAACACGGCCCGCTGCATGTCCTGCCATTCCTCGCAGAAGCGCAACGACTATTTGTTCACCGCTCAGCGCCTGTCGGAGTTCCGCGGCACGCCTCTCGAATAGCCGCTGGGAGCGCCAGGAGCCATGCCTTGAACCCCATTTTCCTGCTGAGGCTTGTACTCGACTGCATTGCCGCCGGGCTTCTTCTGTTTGCCTTTGCCTACTTCTGGCAAGGCAATGCCGCACATGAACTGGCCGGCGCAGGCCTGTTCCTGCTGGTCGTCGTTCACAACGCATTCCATCGCCGGTGGTTTTCCGGGCCATCCAAGGGTGTGCGCGAGCGGCGCGGGACGTTCAACATTGCCCTGACCTTGGTGCTGTTGGCCGGGATGCTGGGGCTGCTCGCCACCAGCCTGGTGATTTCGGAGACGCTGTTTGCCGACCTCCGGCTGGATGATGATTTCACGGTGAGGCGAATCCATGCTGGCGTCGCGTATTGGCTGCTGATCGTTGTCGCCATCCACATCGGCCTGCGGTGGCCCTTGCTGATGGCCGTCGCCCGCAAGCTGCTCCACATCGAGGCGGCGAACGCGGTTCGCACCACAGTGCTTCGCCTGCTTGCCGTCGGCATCGCCGCCCAAGGCGTTTGCAGTGCGCTCGCGTTGAACCTGCGTTCCCGACTTCTGTTCCAGATATCGCTGGACTGGTGGAATTTCGAGGAATCGGCCGAGGGTTTCTTCGGCCACTGCATGGCGGTCGCCGGCCTGTGCATTTTCGTCACCCACTACATGATGCTGTGGCTGCGGTATCGCAAACGTACAAACTCGCCGGGAAGCCTGGCAACACGGCGGATGGAATGATGACGAACCAGTGGAGAGAACCCGCATGAAACTACCCCCAGTCGCTGCAATGGCCCTGTCTCTTGGGCTGACCGCCGCATCCGCCGCGGAACAGGCGCCAATTACCGTCACACGGATCGGCTCGCAGCCGTCCAGCGCCGCCCCTGAGCAGAACTTCACCGGCTCGGCGCGCGTGGATTCACGTTTCCAGGCTCCCGCGCCGGCCCGCGTGGGTGGCGGCATCGTGACCTTCGAGCCTGGGGCGCGCACCGCCTGGCATACGCATCCGCTTGGGCAGACCCTCATCGTTACGGCAGGCGTGGGACGGGTTCAGAAGTGGGGCGATGCCATTCAGGAGATCCACCCTGGTGACGTGGTGTGGATTCCGCCGGGCGTCAAGCACTGGCACGGAGCCAGCCCCACTGTGGGCATGAGCCATATCGCGATCGCCGAAGCGCTGGATGGCAAATCGGTGGAGTGGCTGGAGCAGGTCAGCAAAGAGTAGTACGCCCCCTGATCGGTACTTGGTTCCTGGGCTTACTTGCCATCGAACAGAGCTACGCGCTGCTCCCATCCCCAAACGACACCGGCCCACGCACCCATGCCTTTTTCCAGTTCCATCCGTGTCGGGCTTGTCGGCTACGGATTCTCCGGCAAGACATTCCACGCGCCGTTGATCCGGGCAGTTCCTGGCCTCGACCTGGTGGCGGTTGTGTCCCGCAATGCGGACAAGGTCCAGGCTGATCTGCCCGGCGTCATCGTCGAGGCCAACCCCTTGGCGCTTGTCACTTCAAGCCTGATAGACCTGGTCGTGATCGCCACCCCCAACGAAACCCACGCCCCGATCGCGCGGGTGGCCTTGGCGGCGGGAAAGCACGTGGTCATCGACAAGCCATTCGCACTGGACATGCGCGAAGCCCGGGAACTGATTGCGCTGTCGCGTCAGCATGACCGCCTGCTGTCAGTGTTCCACAACCGCCGATGGGACAGCGACTTTCTGACAGTCCGCCGATCGATCATCTACCAGCACATTGGCGAGGTCACGCATTTCGAGTCGCACTTCGATCGTTTCCGCCCGCAGGTCCGGGACCGCTGGCGCGAACGTGCCGACCCTGGCAGCGGTCTATGGTTCGATCTGGGACCGCATCTGGTCGATCAAGCGCTGCAACTATTTGGTCTGCCCGATCGGGTTCACGGCAACCTGGCACGGCAAAGGGCTGGTGCCTTGACCGATGACTGGGCTCATGTCGTGCTCGACTATGAAGAGCGGCGCGTCATCCTGCATGGTGGTTCGCTGGTCGCCGGCGGCTCGCATCGCTTCGTCGTCCACGGCACCGGCGGAAGTTTGGTCAAGCGAATGCCCGACCGGCAGGAGCAACAACTGCTGGACGGCCTTCAACCGGGAGCCTTGGGTTGGGGCGACGATCCTGACCCGCTCATTGTGCATGCAGCGGACGGCAGTACCCGGTACCTGCCTGCTACGAGCGGTGACCAGCGCATGTACTACCGTGGCATTGCCGAAGCGTTTAACGGCAACCGGGATAACTTGGCGACCGATCTGCAATCGCTGGCCGTGATGGCGGTGCTGGAAGCCGCCGAGCATTCATCCCGAACTGGCACAGCGACCAGCCTCGATCTAACCCCGACCGAGCGGGCTGCTTGGTCCTGAAAATCGCCACCTCTCGAATGTAGGAGTCGGGCAGGTCGTTCAATTCATAAAGTCAACTCACATCGGCATCCGAATTTATCCATCTATTCATCGCCGAACGCTCTGGCTAGATTTGCACAGTAAACATCCGCGACCGTACCGGTCGACTTGTCGAACTGGCCACAGTCGCAAGTATCAGGCAACGACAGCAGGGTGTCCCTATGACAGATGGAGATATTCAGCCTCTGCACCCAGGCCTCTCCCACTGGCCCGGCTTCGGGATAGAGCCCGCTGGCATCTTCGAGAGAAAGGCCGATGGAGTTACGTCATCTTCGCTGCTTCGTAGTCCTCGCTGAAGAACTTCATTTCGCTCGCGCCGCCGAACGCCTTCACATCGACCAATCGCCACTTTCCCGTGCCATTAAGGAGTTGGAGGATGAACTCGGCACACTGCTGTTTTACCGCGACCGCCGCGGAACCCGCCTGACCCCGGCCGGCGCGGTCTTTCTGCAAGACGTGCGCCGCCTGTTCACCACACTCGATCAGGCCCGCGAGAGCGTCAAAGCCGTTTCCGCCGGGTATCGGGGCAGCCTGCGAATCGCGGTGTCCGACGGTGCGATCGACCCACGCCTTTCCGAGTTTCTGACCCGCTGCCGCGCAGAAGAGCCCGAAATCGAGATACGGCTCTCCGAGGTTCCGCTCGCTGAACAACTACGTGGACTGCGGGCGGGCGATTTCAACATCGGCTTTGCGCATACCGATAATGTCGGCAGCGGTGTCGTTGCTGAAGCCATCTGGCGCACGCCCATCGTGGCCGTGCTCCCAGCCCGTCATCCGCTGCTCATTCACAAGGAAGTACCGCTCGACGAGCTGGCGCGGTTTCCCGTGGTCATGTGCGATCCGCAGATATGCGAAGGCTATTTCCAGAAACTGACCCGCCTGCTATGCACGCAGGAACATCAACCGAACGTCATCGAGCACGCGACCTCGCTGGACGTGATGCTTACCCTCGTCGCCGCAGGCTATGGCATCGGCTTTTCTTCCTCGGCCAGGGTGGCGACCTGCCGGCATCCGAACATCGTGGTTCGCCCCCTGGCAGTCGAGTCGGCCGTCATCACAACCTATCTACTCAGGCCAGACAGCGAAAGCCTATCCTTCCCGCTGGAGCGATTCATGGCACGCTTGCATGCCCCGGCTGGCGAGTAAGCAGCCGTAACCTCACGCATTGCTCACGGCTTTATGCCGGAACGCAGGTTGCTTTCCGTGGCCGCTATCAGGTCAGCCGCGCTCTTGTCCAAGGCACCAGCGATTCTCAGGATCATCGCCAATGTCGGCATGTGCTCTCCGCGCTCTATCTTGCCCAGGTGGGAACGCTCGATGCCAGCCTGGACGGCGAACACGTCTTGGGCGATGCCTTTTTCCAACCGCGCAGCGCGAACAGCAAGACCGAAGGCCATTGCAGGTTCGGCTTCGTAGGTGGTCGTGCCGGCAGGACGGCCTCGTTGGACAGAGCGCTTTTGCATCGGCAAAAGCGTCGAATATCTAGGTAAACTAAACCACGTTAACTTTAACTCTTGATATGCTATTGGCCTGTTTTTAAGCCTCTGCCGCACCTTTTCTGGAGGGTGTCCATGAGCACCTCCCAAGCGTCTTTGACGTTCAAGCTCGCAGCCTCGCCTGGCGTACTGTCTCCACTGCTGGCGAACCTGCTCGCGCTGCAACGCGCGGAAGAACCTGAAACGCAGGTGCTGCTGGAAGAAGTCCCCTCCGAGGAACTTCTCCACGGACTGGCCAGTGGTCGCTACGACTTCGGCATCACATGGATGTCGTCAGTGGAGCCCTCTCTGCACAGCCAGCCGCTCTGGCGCGAGGAGTTGGGCATCGCCGTTCCTTCGCGGTCGCCATTGCTCGCGCATGCGGCCATTCCATCGGAAGCACTACGGCACTACCCCCTGATCCAGACCTGCATTGCACTGAGCGATGACCTGCTGAGGCAGTTGGACTGTCCACTCCAGGATGTCTCTTCGTTCGAGTTGATGGCCGTCCTGGTCGCCGCGGGCTACGGTGTCGGTATCGCTCCGCGCTCGCGCATTTCGCAAGCGCACGACTGGGGCATCGTTTGGCGCCCTCTGGCCGGGGGGCCTCATTCCACTAGGGCACAGTTGCTGCGGGCCGGCTCCAAGCAGGAGCCAGCCGCAGATCGTTTCGCGGAACGAGCAGCAAAGATCACGGCCACCGACCGCTCAAACCGACCGGATCACTGGTAGCAGACTGCCTCGTGGACTACGCGGGCCGCTTCCTGAAGCGTGCCAGGCGTCACCGCTTCGATCGGGGAGCGACCACCCAGTCGCTCCTGCGGCGCGACCAGTACGCGATAGAGTCGCCACATATCCGGGCCACCCTCCACAGAGCGAATCGCTTCCCAAGCCAGCTTTTGCTTGACGGGATCGAGCTGCCAGTCGGGGATGCGTTGCCCGCGGTTGCCCAGGCTCAGCGAGAGCAGCTTGCCGGCCTTGATCTCGCGGTTGATCTGATCCTTGGACCTGCCAGCCAGCTTGGCGAACACCGGAACCGGCAGTTTGTCCGGTGCTTCGTAGATGCTAAGCATCTCCTGGCGCTCGCGCTGGATGTCCGAGATGGCCGGTTCTTCCTCCGGCTCCGGTTCGCGCAGGGGCGGCAAGGGAGACAGCCGCTGGAACACTTGGCCGTCGGCGTTCGCCCCGACCACGATGGGCGACACCGTCACCGAGGTCGTGACGTCTCCAGCACCTTCCGGCAGAACCAGCATCGACTCCGCCTCGCCGCCGACGACCGTGGGCACGCCTTCGATATGGATCTTCAGGTGCGTGCTGGCGGCCTCGACATGCCCCTGTTCCAGCAGGTCCAGCCGGTCGGCCCAGTCCTGCATCATGCGCCGGCGCGGCTCAACATACAGGGCGTGGTTGTAGGCGGCGCTGACCCGGTTGGGGTCCGAGTGCGAAAGCTGGGCATCCACCCAGAGCTTCGGGTAGCCGATCTCGTTGAGCGCCGTGGAGATCGTGCCGCGGATGCCGTGGCCGGTCAACAGGTCCTTGTAGCCCATGCGCGTCAGGGCGCTGTTGAGGGTGTTCTCGCTGATCGGCTTCTTCAGGTCGCTGCGATGGGCCAGCAGGTGTTTCTGGGCGGGCTTCACCAGTTCCAGCAGGAAGCGGGCGATCTCGATGGCCTGGGCGGACAGGGGCACGATGTAGGGCGGGATGTCCTGCGGGCGCTTGTTGTGCTTGCGCAAGTCATCCTGCAACTGCTTGACGACTTCGGGCGGGATGATCCACAGGCCCTGATCCAGGTGGAACTGGGACGGCTCGGCGAAGCGCAGTTCCCCGGTACGCACGCCCGTCAGGAACAAAAACCGAATGCCGAGCTGGGTGATGAGTTGGCCGCGGTAGCGGCGCAGCCTGTGGAGCAGGTCGGGGATTTCCGGCAGCCGGAGGTAGGGGTTGTTCACGACGGGCCGCTTGGGCTTAGCCACCACATCCAGATCGGTGGCCGGATTGCTCTCCAGCCCCGGAACCTTCACCTTGGCGTAGCGGAACAACTGGTTGAGCCAGGTGCGCACCTTCTCGGCCGTCGTCAGCGCATCGCGCTCCTCGATCTTCTTTAGCACTTCCTCCAGGTCCGTGCTGCGCACGTCGGTCATCGTCATGATGCCGAGCCGGGGCAGCACGTCCTTTTTGAAGATGCGCTGGATCTGCGACAGGGTGCTGTTGCGTCCCTCCTTGAGTTCCAGCTTGCGTTGTTCGAGCCAGCGGAGGTAGACCGCCTTGAAGCTGTTTTCGTCGGCCAGGCGGACAGCCTGACGCTTGCGCTTGCGATCAACCTTGGGATTGATGCCCTTGGCCAGCAGGGCCCGGGCCTTGTCGCGCTCCTCGCGGGCTTCCCGAAGACTGACCTCGGGATAGGTGCCCAGCGACATGCGCTTTTGCTTGGAGGCCCAGTAGTAGCGAAAATGCCACGCCTTGCTGCCGGTGGCGGAGACGAACAGCCCGAGGCCGTCGAAGTCAGGGAGGGAGTAGTCTTTGCCGGTGGCCTTCGCCTGCCGGACGACGATATCTGAGAGTGCCATGCTCAAGCTCCTGAACGTGAGTCAGGTGCTCGATGCTGTTCCCGTCGACCGCGCTCCCCCAGCGACAATCCGGCTTCACCGCTTCCGTAAAGATGGCCTCAAAAATGGCCTTAAACGTCGTGGCTGTGGCTGGATTTCAGTAGATGTCGCTGGAACGAAAAAAGAGGCCGAAGCCTCATTTTTCAAGGACTTACAGACGTCCGTGGAAGTCCGTAGATCCAAAATTGGAGCGGGAAACGAGTCTCGAACTCGCGACCTCAACCTTGGCAAGGTTGCGCTCTACCAACTGAGCTATTCCCGCATCATTGCCGCCTGCTACGCGCCTCAGAAAACGAAGCATTGCAAATCAGCGAAGCGAGATTATACACCGGTTTGCCGCTCCAGGGCAAAAGCGCGCGCGCCATGAATGTGAGCTGCCTGGGGATCCCTGCGGTAGTGGTCG
>NZ_JADGHH010000110.1 GCF_019689535.1 Pigmentiphaga sp. | reverse complement strand
CGAAACCGGTGAGCCTTTTGCCCGCCAGCTCCACCGGCAGCTGGTGGTCCGTGGCTTGGCGCGGGAGTCGGCGGGCGGGATGGGGACGGTACGCTACCTGGCCAGTGGGGCGGCTGGCGAGGCGGCGCGTCGCATCGCGAGGCTGAGTGGGCAGGCCGTCGAGGTGCGGCAGCTGCCGCCCGCCTACTGCTGAGGTGTCCGAGCGTCGGGGAGGCGACTAGGGATTTTCCGGTCCAGCTGGGCTCGATGGGGTATTCTCACGCCTCTGTGCCGATGGTCGACCCGACTCCGGCAGGCCTCGTGCCGCGTTTCCAGGAAATCCACAGGAGCCTCCATGTCGCTCGAACAGCATTACACCTCCATACTCGAACAGCTCGGCGAGGATCCGCATCGCGAGGGCCTGAGGGATACGCCCAAGCGCGCCGCCAAGGCCATGCGATATCTTTGCCAAGGCTATACGCAGAACCTGGAGGATATCGTCAACGGCGCGCTGTTCTCGTCCGACACGAACGAGATGGTGTTGGTCAAGAATATCGAGCTCTACTCGCTATGCGAACACCATTTGTTGCCGTTCATCGGCAAGGCGCACGTGGCGTATCTGCCGAACGGCAAGGTGCTGGGGCTTTCCAAGGTCGCCCGCATCGTAGACATGTTCGCCCGCCGGCTGCAGATCCAGGAAAACCTGTGCTTGCAGATCGCCGAGGCCATGCAGAAGGTGACGGACGCCCATGGCGTGGCGGTGGTCATCGAGGCGCAGCATATGTGCATGATGATGCGTGGCGTGGAAAAGCAGAACTCTTCCATGGTTAGCTCGGTCATGCTTGGCGCGTTCCGCGACAATGCCGCGACCCGCGCGGAGTTCCTGGGCCTTATTCGTTGAGGCCTCCCACTCGCGTCCCACGCCTGGCGTCGTGGTTGTCCGGGGAGCCGCCCCGGCGCAGGCTGCGCACCGCGAGAAGGCGGGGATGCACCGATGATGGGATAATGCCGGCCTGAGCCACCGGGAGCGGATGGCCTGGCCCGGTCTTTGCTTGAGCTTTCGTAGTGGTTTACCCCAGTCGCGCCCCCAAAATCGAGGCGCTATATTTTTTCTCTTGTTTCGTAGATGAGATGAAGTTTCGTATTTAAGACGTTGACCGCGCTAAGGCGGGATGGTTTGATACACCATCTTAAGGCCGTGGCGGCTTCGCGTTTCGGCGGTCGTCCATCCCCCGGAGCCGTCGTCGAATAGATGCTTCCTCGATCAATACAGGCCCCGCAACATGAATGAAATCGAGTTCCGCAAGGTTGGCAAGCGATTCCTGGACCGGCAGACGGGGCAACCCCGTGCCGCGGTTACCGACGTCAACCTGACCGTCCGCAGCGGCGAGGTCGTCTCTATCATCGGCCCCTCGGGCTGCGGCAAGAGCACGCTGTTGAACATGGGTGCCGGGCTGTACCTCCCGAGCGAGGGAGAGGTCTATGTGGGCGGGGAGCGCGTGACCAAGCCGGTGCGCAAGGTCGCCTTCATGCTGCAGAAAGACCTGCTCATGCCCTGGCGCACGATACGCGCCAACGTTGAATTGGGATTGGAGATCGAGGGCGTTGCGCCCCGCGAACGCAAGGCCGTGGCAGACGAGCTCCTGGCCAAGTGCCACCTGAAGGGGTTCGAGGAACACTATCCGTATCAATTGTCCGGGGGCATGCGCCAGCGCGCCGCCCTGGCGCGCACCTTGGCGGTCGATCCGCAGGTGCTGCTGCTGGACGAGCCGTTCTCGGCGCTCGATGCCCAGACCAAGATGGTCTTGCAGCAAGACTTGGCGAAGATGCTCTACGAAAAGCGCAAGACGGCGCTTTTCATTACCCACGACCTGGTGGAGGCCATCGCGCTGTCCGATCGACTGCTGGTCATGAGCGAGCGTCCTGGCACCATCATCGAGGAAATCATCGTCGACCTGCCTTTGCGGGACAATCCGCTGGAGCGGCGCAAGCTTCCTGAAATCGGCCCGCTCCAGGGCCGCCTGATGGAGCTGCTGAAGGTGGGCAAAGAGTCCGCCGAACTGCACTGAATCCGTTCATCTTCATCAACGCACGTTGCGCCCGTGGCGCTTTCACATAGGAAGCCTTATGAAAAAAGCTCTGGTCTCCTTCAGCTTCAAACTGGCTGCCATTGCCGCGGCCGCCGCTACGCCATTCGTCGCCCATGCGGCGCCGGAAGAAATCAACTATCTGCTGCCGGCTCCGCCCACGCTGCCCGCATTTGCCCCCTGGATGGTGGCACAGCAGCGCGGTTACTACGCCGATGAAAACATCAAGGTCAACTTCGTGCTTGGCAAGGGCGGCGTGGACGTGGCCAAGCAGATCGGTGCCGGCAACGCCGTGATCGGTGGCGCCATCGGAGATACGCCCATCATCGTCCGTGCCAACGGCGTGCCGGTGAAGGCCGTCGCGGTGCTCGGTGCAGGTTCGCTGTCTTCGCTCGCCGTCAAGAAAGATGGCCCGATCAAGTCGGTCTCCGACCTCAAGGGCAAGACCGTGACCGTGATCTCGTATAGCGACACCACGTATTACGCGCTGCTGGGCACGCTCAAGAAATACAACTTGTCCAAGAGCGACGTGTCGATCCAGGCAGCCGGTCCGGCGGGCGTATGGCAATTGTTCGCCGCGGGCAAGGCCGAAGGCATGGCCGCAACGCCCGATTGGCTGGTCGACGCGGACGAGGCGACCAATGGCAACGTCGAGTACCTGAAGATCGACAGGCCGTTCAACAGCATGGCGCAAGCCATCCTGGCTTCGGACGAGACCATCAAGAAGAACCCCGACCTGATCAAGCGACTGGTGCGCGCGACGCTGCGCGGCATGCAGGACGTGATGAAAGATCCCAAGAGCGCGGCTGCAACCTATGCCCAGGCGGCGCCGGCCTTCAAGGGCAAGGAGGAAAAGCTCGAGCGCATCCTGCGCCTGTACAACCAGTACGTGTACGCCGACCAGAAGGTGCTCGGCCAAATGGATGCCGCGCGCCTTGCCGAGGTCCAGAAGTTCTACGTTTCGGAAGGCATCGTCTCCAAGGCCACGCCTTTGTCCGATCTTTATACGAACCAGTTCGTCGGGGTTGATCGGTAATGTCGGTTTCGGTATCCAACGAAGCTGCGTCGGAGGCGCGCCATGCCGCGCCGCCGGCGCGTTCGCTTTTCTCGGGCAAGGTCGCCACGGTCAGCGGCAGCGTGCTGGTCCTCCTGGGCTTCCTGGCCATCTGGGAGTGGGGGCCGGGCCTGCTGAACATGCCTGAATTCATCCTGCCGCGCTTTAGCCGCGTGGTCCAGGAGTTCGGGCATATGTGGCAGAACAGCGACCTGCTGATGCACAGCGGCATCACCGCGTTCGAGGTCATCGTCGGCTTCATCCTCGGCGCGCTGCTGGGGCTGGTGGTGGGCGTGGTGCTCGGCCTTTCCCCGAGGACGGAGTCCATTCTTTCGCCCTACATCCTGGCGCTACAGATCGCGCCCAAGGTAGCGTTTGCGCCCCTGTTCGTCATGTGGCTCGGCTACACCATTTATCCGAAGATCCTGGTCGCGATCCTGATCGTCTTCTTCCCGGTCATGATCAATGTGCTGTCAGCCGTGCGCACCGTGGATCCTGACATGGTGAACCTGGTCCGGACCCTCAACGCTGGCCGGTGGCAGATTTTCCGCCTGGTCGAGTTTCCGTCGGCGTTGCCGGCACTGTTTTCGGGCCTGCGGATCGCATCGACGCTGGCAGTCATCGGCGTGACCGTGGGCGAACTCGTGGGCGGTAACCTGGGGCTGGGCTTCTTGCTGGTCGATGGGGAAGGGCAAGGCAATACCGCTGCCGTGTTCGTCACCATCGCCATGCTGACGCTGATCGGCATCATTGCCTACGCAGGCGTCGTTTGGGCGGAAAAACGCGTCCTTCATTATTTGCCTCGCGCATCGACCACCACGGTCTGAGCGCAGGTCATGGGAGCAACGTTGGATTCAAGCAATATCAGTAATCTCTTGCAGGGCCGTCGCGTCCTGGTAACCGGGGCAGCACGGGGGTTGGGCTACGAGTTCGCCGTCCGGCTGTGCGAGGCCGGTGCGAAAGTGGTGATGGCCGACATCCTGGCCGACACGCTGAAGAAATCGGTCGAAACGCTGCAGGCGCGCGGGTTTTCGGTGCACGGCATTGAGGTAGACCTTGCCGATCCGGCCTCGATCGAGCGGTGCGCCGCCGAGGCAGCCCAAGTGTTCAGCGGCCTGGACGGCCTGGTCAACAATGCCGCCATCACGAATTCGGGTGGGCGCAGTGCCCACGAGCTGGACATCGAGGTATGGGACCGGGTCATGCAGGTCAACGTGCGCGGCACGTGGCTCATGTCGGTCGCCTGTCACGCCGCGCTGAAAGCCTCGGGGCGGGGTGCGATCGTCAACCTTGCATCCGACACCGCGCTGTGGGGCGCCCCCAACCTGCTCGCCTACGTGGCGAGCAAGGGCGCCGTGATCTCGATGACTCGCTCGCTCGCCCGCGAATTCGGCGTCGACAACATCACCGTCAACGCCATCGCGCCGGGACTCACCCTGGTCGAAGCGACCGAGTACGTGCCGGAGTCCCGGCACCGGTTGTATCACGATCAACGCGCGATCAGCCGGGAGCAGGTGCCGGATGACGTGAGCGGCTCCGTCTTGTTCGCCTTGTCGGACCTCGCCCGGTTCGTGACGGGACAGCTGTTGCCGGTCAACGGCGGATTCGTGATGAATTGAAAAAAAAGCGGCGGTGTGACCGGCCTCGCATTCCCGGGCCGGTATCATTTCGTCCCGCAAGCAACGAGTGAATGAGTCGGTCACACATGAGCAAAGGGAACGTATCGGAAGCCGCACAGGAGAAGTATCTGGTCCCAGCACTGGAGCGCGGGCTGCTTTTGCTGGGCCAGTTCAACCACCGGGACCGGAGGCTTTCGGCGCCTGAGTTGGCTCGTCGGTTGAACCTGCCTCGCTCCACCGTGTTCCGCTTGCTGATGACGCTGGAGTCCATGGGGTTCGTGGAGCGGGCCGAGGGTGGGCACGACTACCGCCTGGGGCTCGCTGTCTTGCGCCTGGGGTTCGAGTATCTTGCCTCGCTCGAGCTCACGGAGCTCGGTACGCCGCTGCTCGAGCGCCTGCGCGGGGAAATCGGGTTCTCGTGCAACCTGGTGGTGCGCGATGGGCGCTCGATCGTCTATGTGGCTAAGTCATCTGCCCCGACCCCTTTCACCAGTTCGGTCCACGTCGGGACGCGGCTGCCGGCCCATGCGACCGTGCTCGGTCGCATCCTGCTCGAGGACTTGACGCTGGAGGAGCTGCGCGAGCTTTTTCCCGAGGAAGAGCTGGAGGTGTTTTCGTCAAGCACGCCGCGCACGGTCAAGCAGCTCTATGAGATGGTGCAAAAGGATCGCGAGCGCGGCTACGTGCTCGAAGAAGCATTCTTCGAGGCGCGGGTATCCAGCGTTGCCGCGCCGGTGCGCGACGCGAGCGGCCGCATCGTGGCTGCATTGGGCGCCACGATACCCTCGTCCCGCTTCGATCCGGAGCGCATCGACGAGCTGGTGACCAAAGTGCGCAGCACGGCCATGGAGCTGTCCAGGCTACTGAATTATTCGCCCGAGAAAATGCAGGCCATGGGCAAGGTTGCCAACCTGTGACGTGCGGGGCGGCGCAATATCTGGCGCCGGCGCGATGACGTGCGTGCGCTCGGGCCGCCTCATGGGCAAGGGGAGTTGCGCGTGACGGCAACGACATTTTCCGCTGCAGTCATCGGCGCCGGCCCTGCCGGGCTGATGGCGGCGGAGGTGCTCGCCCGTGCAGGTGTCCCGGTCGACGTCTACGATGCCATGCCGTCGGCTGGACGCAAGTTTTTGCTGGCCGGCATAGGCGGCCTAAACATCACTCACTCGGAACCCCCGGAACGGTTTTTATCGCGGTATGGCGAGCGTGCCCACGTGCTTGCGCCCATGCTTTCGGCCTTTGGCGCCGCACAGGTGCGGGAGTGGGCTGCCGGGCTGGGCATCGAGACTTTCGTCGGGTCATCGGGCCGCGTTTTTCCCAAGGAAATGAAGGCCGCGCCCTTGCTGCGTGCCTGGCTGCATCGGTTGCGCGGGCAGGGGGTGCGGCTGCACATGCGCCATCGCTGGTGCGGCTGGCGAGATGAAGGCCTGCTGTTCGATACGCCCGGCGGCCCCCTCGTGCATCGCCATGCCGCCACCGTACTGGCATTGGGCGGGGCGAGCTGGCCGCGCCTGGGTTCGGACGCGGCGTGGGTGCCGTGGCTTGCCGAGCGCGGCGTGGCCATCGCGCCGCTGGCGCCAGCCAATTGCGGTTTCGAGGTCGATTGGAGCGAGCATTTCCGCCAGCGCTTCGCCGGCCACCCGGTGCAGGCGGTGGCGCTCTCGCTGGGCGAAGGGCCCGGGCAGGCATGGCACCGGCGGGGAGAGTTCGTCGTTTCAGAATACGGCCTGGAAGGGAGCCTGGTCTATGCCGCCTCGGCCATGCTGCGCGACGCGATCGCCCGGCACGGGAGCGTCAACGTTACGCTCGATTTGACGCCGGGAATGAGCCTGGAGCGCGTCGCCGAGGAACTCGCCTGGCCTCGCGGCAGCAAATCCATGGCCAACCACCTGCGTGCGCGCGTCCGTGTCGACGGGGTCAAGGCGGGCTTGTTGCGCGAGGTGGTTCCCGCCGCCGATTTTCACCAGCCCGCGCGCCTGGCGCGCTGGATAAAGTCCCTGCCGCTGACGTTGCGCGCGCCGCGGCCGATCGAGGAAGCCATTAGTACCGCGGGGGGCGTGGCCTTCTCCGAACTCGATGAGCATGGCATGCTCAAGCGCCTTCCAGGCGTGTTCTGCGCCGGCGAAATGCTGGATTGGGAAGCGCCGACGGGAGGCTATCTGCTGACGGCCTGCCTGGCGAGCGGCCATTGGGCGGGGCAGGGCGCGGCCCGGTGGCTGGCCGCGGGCCACGGCGCTCCAGCGGGCTCGCCCGCTTGACCTTCCCATTGCGGCAAGGGTGATACTGTGCGAGATCTCATGAGGAGTCTCGTTATGCTGCAATTCCAGGTACAAGGCATGAGCTGCGCGCACTGCGTCAAGGCCGTGACGCAGGCCGTCCAATCCGCATATCCCGATGCCCGCGTGGAGGTTGACCTCGATTCGGGGCGTGTCCGCGTCGAGCGTGCCGATGATGCCGCGCGCGTAGCCCGCTTGATCCAGGAGGCAGGCTATACGGTGTCGGAGTCGGAAACGCTGGGCTGAGCGCCGAACAGGGCAAGTTGCCCGTCGGGCGCTCCGAGCCGCACGCCGACGCCCATCAGCCGCACGGGCCGCGGATTGCGGTGAAACGCGGTGGCGAGGAGAATCCGGTATTGCTCTTCGTCGAGGGAGGTGCCCAGCCCTTCGGCCGTGGTGCGGGAGAAATCCGAAAACCGCAATTTGACGAACACCTTTTGGATGCGATGCTGGGCGTCGGCGCGCCGCACGCGCGCGTCGAGCTGGTCCAGCATTCCGCGCAGCAGCGCCTGGCAGGCGTCCAGGGACGTCAGGTCGGTGGCAAACGTCTGTTCCACGCTGACCGACTTGCGCTCGCGCGTGGGCGAGACCTCCCTGTTATCGATGCCGCGGCACAAATCATATAAGCGCTCGCCGAAACTGCCGAAGTGCTCGCGCAGCTTCTCCAGCTCCCATGTACGCAGGTCGGCGCACGTCTCGACGCCGAGCGCCTTGAGTCGTGCGCCGGTGACCTTGCCTACGCCGTGCAGTTTCGAGACCGGCAGCGCGGCCACGAATGCGTCGACGTCCTGCGGAGGCACGACGAACAGGCCGTCCGGCTTATTCCAATCGCTGGCGATCTTGGCCACGAATTTGTTGGGCGCAACGCCGGCCGACACGGTGATGCCCACGGTCTCTTTCACGCGGCGGCGGATCTCTTCCGCGATCAGCGTGGCGCTGCCGCGCAGTTTGTCGGTGCCGGTGACGTCGAGATAGGCCTCGTCCAGCGACAGGGGCTCTACCAGGGCGGTGTAGTCCCGGTAGATCGCCATGATCTGCGCCGACGCGGCGCGATACTTCTCCATCGCGGGCGGAAGGATCAGCAGGTCCGGACATAGCCTCAGCGCACGCGCCGACGACATGGCAGAGTGGATGCCGTACTTGCGTGCTTCGTAATTGCAGGTGGCCACGACGCCCCGCGTTTCGGGGCGGCCGCCGACCGCCAGCGGGCGGCCGCGCAGGCTCGGGTCGTCGCGCATTTCGATCGACGCGTAAAAGCAGTCGCAGTCGCAATGAATGATCTTGCGCATGAGAGCGGAAAACCCGGGTACGCGCTCCTACAGCAGACTCAGCTTCGCGTACCGGTAGAAACTGCCGGCAGCGGCCGTCGCAGCCAACAGGAACCCGTGGCGACCATCGAGGAATCCGCGCTTGAAGACGTATAGGCGCACGAAGGTCCACAGTCCATGTCCGATCGCCGTGCCTATCGAGGCGCGCCGGCCGCGGGCGTGCAGGGCGCGGGCGCTGTCGGTGGAGTAGCGGTTCATCTTCGCGACGGCCGTGTCCAGGTCTGGGTAGGTGTAATGGATCAGGTGGGGCTCGAGATGGCCGATGCTGCCCGTAGCAACCAGTTTTTCGTGCACCAGGTCGTCGCTGAAGCGCGCGCTGCCGCGGCGGAACAGGCGCAATACCCGATCGGGCCACCAGCCGCTGTGGCGGATGAAACGCCCGCAAAAGCTCGAGAGGCGGGGCATGTCGTAGGCGTCGTGTTCCGGCTGGCGCAATACCTGCGCGATGGCGCCGGCCAGTTCCGGCGTCACGCGCTCGTCGGCATCGAGGGACAGCACCCAGTCGCCGGTCGCCAAATCCAGCGCCCGATTCTTCTGGGGACCGAAGCCGGGCCAGTCCGGCGCGACGGTCACGCGAGCGCCATGCCTGCGCGCAATCTCCACCGTGTCGTCGTCGCTGCCCGAGTCGAGCACGATGATTTCATCGGCAAAGCGCACCGACTCCAGGCAGTCGGCAATGTTGCTGGCCTCGTTGCGGGTGATGATGATGACGGACAAGCGCATGGCGCGGCAAAGCAGTGTGGTGAGACCGCCATTACAGCACGGCCGAGCCCGGAAACGGCTCGCAACGGGGCGGGCTTTGCGTGTGGGAGCGGGCCCAGATTTAGGGTAAAATCTAAGTCTTTGATTTTTCTGGACTATTGATACGCATCAAGTGAGTTGCGGCATTGGTGGTCCGCCCACCATGACAGATACAGCGGCATTAGGGCCCAGTTCTTTTGCCGATTTCGGCCTGCACCCCGACATACTCAAGGCAGTCGTCGCCACCGGGTACACCACTCCTACGCCTATCCAGGCGCAAGCGATACCGGTGGTCATTACCGGTCGCGACGTGATGGGCGCAGCGCAAACCGGAACCGGAAAAACTGCGGCGTTCACCCTACCCATACTCCATCGGCTCATGCCTTTGGCCAACACGAGCGCGTCGCCGGCACGCCATCCGGTGCGGGCGCTCATCTTGACGCCCACGCGCGAATTGGCCGACCAGGTCGCGGAGAACGTCAAGCGCTACAGCCAGTTCACGCCGTTGCGTTCGGCGGTGGTGTTCGGCGGGGTCGACATCGGTCCCCAGAAGGACGAATTGCGGCGCGGCTGCGAAGTGCTCATCGCAACGCCGGGGCGCTTGCTCGACCACGTGGAGCAGAGAACGGTCAACCTTGGCCAAGTCGGCATGCTGGTGCTGGACGAGGCCGACCGGATGCTCGACATGGGGTTTCTGCCCGACCTCGAGCGCATCATCAGGCTGCTGCCCCAGCAGCGGCAGACGCTCCTTTTTTCGGCCACGTTTAGCAACGATATCCGCAAGCTGGCGCGGTCGTATCTGAACTACCCCGTCGAAATCGAGGTGGCCGCCCGCAACGCGACGGCCGACACCGTCACCCAGGTGGCCTATAAGCTGGGCAGCGATGCCAAGCGCGCGGCGGTGGTGCATTTGGTCAAGTCGCGCGGCCTCAAGCAGGTCATCGTGTTCTCGAACACCAAGATCGGCACGGCCCGGCTGGCGCGCGAACTCGAGCGCGACGGCGTGCGCGCCGAGTCCATCCACGGCGACAAGTCGCAGGCAGATCGCATGAAGGCCCTGGAGGCCTTCAAGTCCGGCGAGCTGGAAGTGCTGGTCGCGACCGACGTTGCAGCGCGCGGCCTGGACGTGGCAGGCGTGCCTTGCGTCATCAATTACGACTTGCCCTACAACGCCGAGGATTACGTGCACCGCATCGGCCGCACGGGGCGTGCAGGGGCCTCGGGTGAAGCGATCTCTCTCTTCACGGACGACGAAGAGCGTTTCCTGCTCGAGATCGAAAAACTGATCAAGCGGCAGATTCCGCGGGGTCGCCTGGACTTGCCCGCATCGGTGCTTGCGTCATCCTCGCGCAGGGAGCGTCCCGCGCGTGGTGCCGGCGGCCGGGGCGAGCGTTATCGTCACCAGGTGCAGGCGGCGCCGGTCGACGATTTCTTCTATCGTCCCTACGAGCCGCCGGCCGATCCCGCGCCGTCCAAGCCCGAAGCGGG
Organism: Pigmentiphaga sp.; assembly: GCF_019689535.1. Lineage (GTDB taxonomy): Bacteria > Pseudomonadota > Gammaproteobacteria > Burkholderiales > Burkholderiaceae_B > Pigmentiphaga. The sequence continues at coordinate 949 of NZ_JADGHH010000110.1, read as the reverse complement.
CGCTACGCCGTCGCGTGCGACCACCAAGCGGCCCTTGGCCGTGCTCCTGGGCGGGCCGGGCAGGAAGAACACCTCGTCGTCCTAACGGCGTTACGCCGGAAATTTTTCGATTTGCCACCGCCGCGCCCAGCGGCGGGTCGCCTCGGCGAGAAACGCCGTCACGTCGGCTGCCTGGAACGGCTCGAACTGCAAATGGCGCCATGCGGCCTCCAGCGCCGCCAGGGGGCGGGCGGCGTCAATGGCAGCGGCGCCAGTTTGTTTCGACAGTTTCTGACCTTCCGCGTTGACCACGATGGGTACGTGCATCCAGCGGGGGTTGGGTAGCTGCAGCATGTCCTGCAGGATTTTCTGCCTCGGTGTCGAACCGAGCAGGTCGGCTCCGCGGACGACGTCGGTGATGCCTTGTGCGGCGTCGTCCACGACCACGGCCAGTTGATACGCCCACATGCCGTCGGCCCGGAAGAGCACGAAATCGCCGACTTCGGATTCCACGTTTTGTTCCACGAGCCCCGCCCATCGGTCCACGATGCGCGTGCGCCCTTGCGGTACGCGCAGGCGCCAAGCTCGCGCCGGACGGCCGTTCAAACCGTTGCGGCACGTGCCAGGGTAGGGCAGCTCGCCAGAGGGCAAGCGGCCGCGCAGGTTCAGGATGGAGTCCGCGATTTCTTTCCGGGTGCAAGCGCACGGGTAGGCGGCGCCGGCTTGTCGAAGCGTATCGAACGCTTCGCGGTAAGCAGCGTGGCGCGAGGACTGGTACAGGACGTCTCCGTCCCAGGCCAGGCCCATGGCCTGTAATTGCTGCAGGATGGTGCGGTCCGCGCCTTCCACCACCCGCGGCGCGTCGAGGTCTTCGATGCGCACCAGCCAGCGGCCGCCGTGCGCACGCGCGTCGAGGTAGCTGGCCAGCGCGGCGACCAGGGAGCCCTGGTGCAGGGGGCCGGTGGGGCTA
>NZ_JADGHH010000109.1 GCF_019689535.1 Pigmentiphaga sp. | reverse complement strand
GGCCGGAGTCACGACGAGGTGATGTCCGCTGATGCTCAGGTTCATGTAAAGCCCTCCTTGATGCGATGTACCGGGAATGCTCCCGGGCCGGCGCCGGTGTCCGCGGGCACCGGCGCATCGTGGCACGCGCGTGCCACTTTGCTTGCGTCGCGGCCGGATGTCCGGCGGATTGCCACGCAATCGAAGTGGCGGGCACATGCAATTCAGCGGTTAACCTGAAAGTGCGCCTGAGTTCGAGGCTTTCAAGTACGGTCTAACCCTAGTCTCCGTGATGAATAGTCAGCACCGCGTTTTGCGAGAGCCGCTTCAGATGCTTTTGCGCAAAGAAACGGGGGGAATCTTGAGGGCTTCGCGGTATTTGGCCACCGTGCGCCGCGCAACGACGATTCCCTGTTCTCCGAGCATCTGAGCAAGTTGACTGTCGGATAGTGGCTGTTTTGGGTCCTCCGCTCCGATGAGTTGCTTGATCAGCGCGCGAATCGCCGTGGACGACGCCGCGCCGCCGGTTTCCGTGGCAACGTGGCTGCCGAAGAAGTACTTGAGCTCGAACGTTCCCAGCGGCGTGAGCATGTATTTCTGCGTGGTCACGCGCGAGATCGTCGACTCATGCAACCCTAGTGTATCTGCTATTTCGCGCAATACAAGGGGGCGCATGGCCACCTCGCCATGGTTGAGGAAACCTTGTTGGCGGTCGATGATGGCTTGGGCGACGCGCAAGATGGTGTCGAAGCGCTGCTGGACGTTGCGGATCAGCCAGCGCGCCTCTTGCAGTTGCGACGACAGCCCGGGATGTGCGGAACTGCGTTCGGACTTGAGGATCTGCGCGTACATCTGATTGATGCGCAGTTTAGGCACGGCTTCGCTGTTGAGCGTGGCGCGCCACTGATTGCCGATCTTGCGCACGATGACGTCGGGAACGACGTAGTCTGCGGCAGGCGTGGAGTAGCGCGCGCCCGGCCTCGGATCGAGCTTGCGGATCAGGCTTTGCGCGGCCCGCAGCTGGTCGTCGGTGCATCCGAGCGCCTTGCGCAGCTTGGCATAGTCTCGCGCACCGAGCAGGGACAAATGTTCGGCGGCGATGCTGCGTGCCAATGCCAGCACGTCGGGGTCGCGCGCCTCGGGCAGGCAATTGAGGTCTGGGTCGCGCAATTGCAGCGACAGGCATTCGGCGATATTGCGCGCACCGACGCCTGCGGGCTCGAACGATTGCAGCAGCCGCAGCGCCGAGCGCAATTCGTCCATGTCGATTTCCAGCTCGGGCGGGAACAGGCTGGCCAGCTCCTCCAGCGGCGTTTCGAGATAACCGTTGTCGTCCAACTCGTCGATCAATGCCGTTACCAGCGCGGCGTCGCGTCGCGTCGCCTGCGTCAGGGCCAATTGCCCGAGCAAGAATTCGCGCAGCGAGGCGGAGGGAGCGGCCAGCTGGGGCGCGGTGTCGTCGTCATGTTCTCCTCCCGCGCGCGGCATCTCGTGCAGGGAGGGGGCGTCGTGCAGTTCGTGCGCATCATCCGACGAGACGGCGCCATCGTCGCCGCCGTTTTCTCTTTCGGCGTCGGCGGCCGACGTGCTGGGCGCGATGGCATGCATGCTGCCGTCCGCGTCGACGCGCAATGCGCCGGCGACGGGTTCGTCTTCCCGTTCGAGCAGCGGGTTCTCCTGCAAGATCTGCTCGATCTCATGTTCGAGTTCGAGCGTCGACAGCTGCAGCAGCTTGATCGACTGTTGCAGCGCCGGCGTCAGCGCCAGGTGTTGGGAAGTGCGGAGTTGAAGACCGGTCTTGAGCATGGGCACCGCTACATGCGGAAATGTTCTCCCAGATAGACCCGGCGCACGGCCGGGTCGCCAACGATTTCTTCAGGATGTCCGCTGGCGAGCACCGTGCCGTCGCTGATGATGTAGGCCCGATCGCAGATGCCCAGCGTCTCGCGCACATTGTGGTCGGTAATGAGCACGCCTATGCCGCGGCTCTTGAGGAAACGCACGATGCGCTGGATTTCGATGACGGCAATGGGGTCCACGCCGGCGAATGGTTCGTCCAGCAGAATGAACCGGGGGTTGGTGGCGAGCGCGCGGGCGATTTCCACGCGCCGCCGCTCTCCGCCCGACAGCGATATCGCCGCGTTGCTGCGGATGTGTCCGATCTGCAATTCGTCGAGCAGGGATTCCAGGTGCTCGTCCACCTGGCGCGCAGTCAGCACTGAGCCGTCGGGGTTGTGCTGCAGCTCGAGCACGGCGCGGATGTTTTGCTCGACGTTGAGCCGGCGGAACACGGACGCGTCCTGGGGGAGGTAGGACAACCCCAGCCGTGCGCGCTTGTGGATGGGCAGGCTGGTGGCGGGCACACCGTCGATGTCGATGCTGCCCGCGTCAGCCGGTACGAGCCCGACGATCATGTAGAAGCACGTGGTCTTGCCGGCGCCGTTGGGGCCCAGCAATCCCACGACTTCGCCGCCGTCCACGTGCAGCGATACGTTCTTGACGACGGTGCGGTTTTGATAGGACTTGCGCAGCCCTTCGGCGCGCAGCCGTCCCTGGCTGCTTTCGGACTCCTCGGGGCGCCGGGTCGGGGCCGCGTTTCCGGTTTCGGTGCGTTGCGCCATGTTCAACGGGACCCCTTGGCCGGCGTTGCGGGGCAACCCGCGGCCGGCGTGCCGTCGGCTGCCTGGCCACGCGGCTGGATGACGGTGCGCACGCGGCGGTTGGGCGTGGGCGCCTGGGGGCCACCGGTCGCGGTGTAGGTTTCGGTGCGCTGGTTGTAAGTGATGCGCTGGCCGCGCACCTCGTCGACCATCTGCTCGCATTCGAGGCGCCTTGCCACGGCCTTGGAGATGAAGTGGATCAGTTCGTTGCGGCCGTCGTATTCGACGCGTTCGCCTTCGCCTTCGATGTATTCGTCCTTGCCTTCGCGCCGTTGGCGGACATAGACCAGCTTGCCGGGATTGGCCGTGGCCACGCCGTATTGGTAGCCCTCGGGGTCTTCGCGCAATTCCAGCCGGTCGGCACGCAGGATCAGCGATCCCTTTGTCAGCACGACGTTGCCGGTGAAGATGGAGGTCTGTTTCAAGTCGTCATAGCGCAGCGAGTCGGCGTCGACCGTCGTCGGCTGTGAACTGTCTGCGCGCGCCGCGACTGCCTGCCCGGCCCAGGCAACGGCCAGCGCGATCGCGGCATGAAAGACGATCCGGGAGAGTCGATAGTTTGGCACGGTAGGCTTATCCCTTGGATGGCGGCCGCCTGGTCGGGGCGGGCGGCCGCGCGCTGTTGGGCTGTATCTGTACCCGCGTCTGGTTGTCCACCTTCAGTTCGCGCGAGACGTTGTCGTAGCGCATGCCCCGGCCCTGTATGCGTGTGGTCCCGTTCACGATCGTGGCGGGTAGGTCCGTGAAGGCAACGTCGTCGTCGGGCAAAAGCGTGATCTCTTCGCTGCGTATGTCGAGTTCCGAGCGTCCGTGCCCGGGCAGCCGGCGCAGGTGTACGTCGCCGCGCATGACCACGCGCGCGCCGTCTTGGTCCATGCGTGCGTGGTGCGAGGTTGCGGTCATCGTGGGCCGCTCGGGCCGCTGGCTGACGGCGCGGAATTGCGTGACTTCGGAAGAGTCGTCGTCCGGATAGTGCACCAGGCGGTCGCCTTCCATCCGCGTCGTCGGCATGCCGTTTTCGTCGCTGCGCACCATGACGAATTCCTCGACGTAGGAATCGATTTCGTGCGTCAGGCGTCGCGGCGGGTCCTCCGCCACGGCGCGGCGCGCATAGTCGGCCGCCCACCAGGTGCCTGCCACCAGGGCGGCCAGCAATGCGATGGAGACGCCCGAGGCGATGCGGTCTTTCATTGCGGCGATCCCGAGGCCATCAGCGTGGTGCGCGCGCGGCTCGTGATGTATCCGCCCAGGCGGCCCTGGGCGGCGAGGATCAAGTCACAGCACTCGCGGGCCGCGCCGCCACCGGCGGGGCGGGAGGCGACCCAGTGCGCCGCCTGCGTGATGTAGACCGGCGCTTCGGACACGCTGGCGGCAAACCCGACGCGGTGCATGGCCGCCAGGTCGATGATGTCGTCGCCCATGAAGCCGATTTCATCCAACTCGAGGTTGTGGCGCTGGGCGAGGGCGGTCACGGCGGCGTTCTTGTCCCGGATGCCCTGCTGCACCTCCGAAATGCCGAGTTCGGCCGCGCGCCGGGCCACCGTGGGAGACTCGCGGCCCGTCATGAACGCGACTTCCACGCCGCTTTCGTGCAGCATGCGCAGCCCGAATCCGTCCAGTGCGTGAAAGCGCTTGACGGTTTCTCCGTGCTCGCCGTAATAGAGCCGGCCGTCGGTCAGCACGCCGTCGACGTCGAAAATCATCATGCGCAGGCGCGCAGCGCGCTCGCGCACGTCCTGTGGCACGCGTGCCAGGATGAGGGCTTCTGCCGGGTGGGGAGTGAGGGGAATCGCCATGGGAACGTCAGAGCACCTTTGCAGCCATCAGGTCGTGAGTGTGGAGGGCGCCGACCAGCTTGCCGGACGCGTCGAGCACCAGCAACTGGTTCTTGCGGTTTTCATCCATCAGCGCAGCCGCCTCGGTGGCCAGCGCATCCGGACCGATGTATAGGGGGTTGCGGGTCATGCCGGCGACCACCGTCAAGTGGCGGATGTCGCCTTCTCGTTCTATCAGGCGACGCAAATCGCCGTCGGTAAAAATGCCCACCAGCCGTTCGCCGTCGAGGACCGCGGTCATGCCCATGCTCTTGCGGGTGATCTCTTCCAGGGCATCGGTGACGGATGCGGTGACTTGAACGGTCGGCACGTCGCGCCCGGTGCGCATGACGTCCCGCACGTGGGTCAGCAGGCGCCGCCCGAGCGCGCCGCCCGGGTGCGAGCGGGCGAAATCCTCCGGCCCGAAGCCGCGCGCCTCGAGGCAGGCGACCGCCAGGGCGTCGCCCAGCGCCAGCGCCGTGGTGGTGCTGGCCGTGGGGGCAAGGTTCATGGGGCAGGCCTCCTGCGGGACGCTGGCATCCAGGTGCAGGTCGGCCAGTTGCGCGAGCTCGGAGTCGGGATTGCCGGTGATGGCGATCAGGCTCGAGCCCAGCCGCTTGACCACCGGGACGATGGTGAGCAGCTCGGCGGTCGTCCCGGAATACGAAATGGCGATGAGCACGTCATTGGCCGTGATCATGCCGAGGTCCCCATGGACTGCTTCGGCCGCGTGCACGAAAAAGGCGGGGGTGCCGGTGGAGGCCAGGGTCGCGGCGACCTTGCGCGCGATGTGGCCGGATTTGCCGATGCCGCTCACGACTACGCGCCCGCGGCAGCCGAGGATCATGTCCACCGCCCGCTCGAAAGTGCGGTCCAGGCGCTGCGACAGCGCTTGGAGCGCCTCGATCTCCACTGCCAGGGTGCTGCGGGCCGAGCCGATGACGTCGACCGAGCCGGGAGCGCCGGGAACGTACGGGTTGGACGTGCCGTTGTCTGAGGTGTTCATGATTGAGTCCGGGCCGCCGCCCCGGGGGGCGGCGAAAAAAGCGCCTCACGCCGGCCAAGGGACGGCGACGGCCGTTCAATTGCGACGATCTACCAGTATAGTAGCAAGGGCACGATCCTTGCTTTTGCCGTCTTTGGGGTACAGTTGCGTGTTGCGCGCCGGGTTGCCGAACCCTGGTCCTGATCCGATTCTTCGCCGAGTCCGCCATGTTCCTGGATCCGAATTACATCCGCGACCGCATCCGCACGGTGCCCGATTGGCCCAAGCCTGGCGTGCTGTTTCGCGACATCACCCCCCTGCTGCAGGATCCGCGCAGCTTCCGGGTGCTGATCGACCTGTTCGTGTACCGTTACATGAACCAGCGGCTGGACCTGGTGGCAGGCATCGACGCACGCGGGTTCATCGTCGGCAGTGTCATCGCGCACGAACTGAACCTGGGATTCGTTCCCATCCGCAAGAAAGGCAAGCTGCCGTTCGACACCATCGCCGAGCAGTATTCCCTGGAATACGGCAGTGACTCGGTGGAAATGCACGCCGATGCGGTGCGGCCCGGCCAGCGCGTGCTGCTGGTCGACGACCTGGTCGCCACCGGGGGAACCATGCTCGCCGGCATGAAGCTGCTGCAGCGGCTGGGCGCCAATGTGGTCGAAGCGGCAGCAGTCATCGACCTGCCCAAGTTGGGCGGGTCGCAGGCCATACGGGGCTCGGGCCTGAACCTTTACACCGTTTGCGAATTCGAGGAGTGAGGCGGGGCGGTTCCTTCAGCCGCGCCGGAACGCCTCACCCGGTCTTGCGCCGGCGGACGGCGCGCGCGGGCGGCGAGGATTCGGCCGCTGCGCCCGGGGCGAGGTATTTCTTCAGGTAGCGGCCCGTGTGGCTGCCTGCCGCTGCGGCGATGTCTTCCGGCGTTCCTTCGGCCACGATGCGCCCCCCGCCATCGCCGCCTTCCGGGCCCATGTCGATGATCCAGTCCGCCGTCTTGATCACGTCCAGGTTGTGTTCGATCACGACCACGGTGTTGCCGGCGTCCACCAGGTGTCCCAGCACGCGCAGCAGCAGGGAAATATCGTGGAAATGCAGGCCCGTCGTCGGTTCGTCCAGGATGTAGAGGGTGCGGCCAGTGCCCCGCTTGGATAGCTCTTGCGATAGCTTCACGCGCTGCGCCTCGCCTCCCGACAGCGTGGTGGCGCTTTGCCCCAGGCGGATATAGCCCAGCCCGACGTCGATCAAGGTCTGCAACCTGCGCGCGATGGCGGGCACCGCGTCGAAATACTCCAGCGCCTGCTCGACCGTGAGGTCCAGCACCTCGCTGATGTTGCGGCCGCGGTAGCGGATTTCCAGCGTTTCCCGGTTGTAGCGGCTGCCGTGGCAGACGTCGCATGGCACGTAGATGTCGGGCAGGAAATGCATTTCCACCTTCACGACGCCGTCGCCTTGGCAGGCCTCGCAGCGGCCGCCTTTCACGTTGAAGCTGAAGCGGCCGGGGTCATAGCCGCGCGCCCGCGCTTCGGGTACCCCGGCGAAGAGCTCCCGTATCGGCGTGAACAGGCCGGTGTAGGTGGCCGGATTGCTGCGCGGGGTGCGGCCAATGGGGCTCTGGTCCACGCTGATGATTTTGTCGAAGTGTTCCAGCCCGTCGATGGATTCGTACGGCGCCGGTTCCGTCTGGCTGTTGTAGAGGTGCCGGGAAACCGCATTGACCAGGGTGTCGTTGACCAGTGTGGATTTTCCCGACCCCGACACGCCGGTCACGCATACCAGGCGGCCGGCGGGGATGCGCAGGTCCACGCCCTTGAGGTTGTTGCCGGTGCAGCCTTTCAGTTCCAGCCAGGGCAGGTCTGCGCCGCGCACGGGCCGGCGGGGCGGAATGGGGATGGATTTTTTGCCGCTCAGGTACTGGCCCGTGAGCGAGTTCGGATCGGCCACGATGTCGGCCGGCGTTCCCTGCGAAACGACCTGGCCACCGTGTTCGCCTGCGCCCGGCCCCATGTCCACGACCCAGTCGGCTTCGCGGATCATGTCTTCGTCGTGCTCGACCACGATCACGCTGTTGCCCAGGTTGCGCAGGTGGCGCAGGGTTTCGATCAGCCTGTCGTTATCGCGCTGGTGCAGCCCGATGGACGGCTCGTCCAGCACGTACATCACGCCGGTCAGCCCCGAGCCGATCTGGCTCGCCAGGCGTATGCGCTGGGCCTCGCCGCCAGAGATGGTGTCGGCGCTGCGGTCCAGCGACAAATAGCCCAGGCCCACGTTATTCAGGAAAGTCAGGCGCGCCAGGATCTCCCGCACGATGCGGTCCGCGATCTCGCGCTTGGAGCCGGTGAGCGTGAGGTGCTCGAACCACCGCTGACATTCGGCCAAGGGCAAGGCTTCCAGTTCGAAAATGGCCCGGCCGTAGTCCCCCTCGCCGACCCGGACGTGGCGTGCCTCCGCGCGCAGGCGCGAGCCGCCGCAGTCGGGGCAGGTCTTGATGTTCCGGTACTTGCCGAGCTCCTCGCGAACGGTCGGGGAGTCCGTTTCCCGCCAGCGCCGCTCGAGGTTGGGGATGACCCCTTCGAACGGGTGCGTGCGCACGGTGGTGCGACCTTTTTCGTTGACGTAGGTGAAGGCGATTTCCTCGTCGCCCGAACCGAACAGTACCCGCTGCTGGATGGTTTCCGGCAGTTCTTCGAAGGGCGTCTCGACGTCGAATTCGTAAAAGGCCGCCAGGCTGGTCAGCAGCTGGTGGTAGAAGGGGTTGCGGCGGTCCCAGCCGCGTATCGCCCCTCCGGCCAGGCTCAGTTCGGGGAAAGCCACGACCCGTTTCGGGTCGAAGAAGCCGACGTGGCCGATGCCGTCGCAGCTGGGGCAAGCGCCGATGGGGTTGTTGAAGCTGAACAGGCGCGGTTCGAGCTCGGGCAGGCTGTGGCCGCAAACCGGGCAGGCGTAGCGGCTGGAGAAGAGGTGTTCGCGCCCCGGTCCGTCGGCGTCCATCTCCAGCACGATGGCCCGGCCCTCTGCCAGCGCGATCGCCGTCTCGAAGCTCTCGGCGAGGCGCTGCTGGGCGTCGGGCCGCACGCGCAGCCGGTCGATCACCACGTCGATATTGTGCTTTTCGTTCTTCTTGAGCGGGGGAGCGCGGTCGATGTCCAGCATCTCGCCATCCACCCGCACCCGCACGAAGCCCTGCGCCTGGAGGTTGGCCAGCTCATCCTCGAAGCTGCCCTTGCGGTCGCGCACGAGCGGGGCCAGGATGGCCAAGCGGGTCTCGGCGGGCAGGGCAAGCGTGATATCGACCATCTGGCTGATGCTCTGCGCCTGCAAGGGCAGGTTGTGTTCCGGGCAATAGGGCGTGCCGACGCGTGCGAACAGCAGTCGCAGGTAGTCGTGGATTTCCGTGACCGTGCCCACGGTCGAGCGGGGGTTGTGGCTGGCCGCTTTTTGCTCGATGGAGATCGCGGGCGACAGCCCTTCGATCAAATCCACCTCAGGTTTGTCCATCAGCTGCAGGAACTGCCTGGCGTAGGCCGAGAGGCTCTCGACGTAGCGGCGCTGCCCTTCGGCATAGAGGGTGTCGAAAGCCAGGGACGACTTGCCGGAGCCCGATAACCCCGTGATCACCACGAGCTGGTGGCGAGGCAGTTCCAGCGATACGTTTTTCAGATTGTGGGTGCGTGCGCCCCTGATGCGAATGACATCCATCAAACCTTTCCCGAGCCGGTCCGGCAGAAAGCCAACTTGGTAATATAACCCCCCCGTGCGTGCTTACGCGCTCCCCCTCAAGGGGCAGTGTCAGTGGAATGCCCCTCGCGCGGCCAGGCCGCTTCCCCAGGATTGGCGCGGCCGCGATCCAACGGGGGAAGGGAGAGGCAGGGGGTGCGGCGCCGGTGCTATCGCTGGCGGCCGGCGACAGCGATGGGTGACATGACGAAGAAACTCGTATTGGATCAAGTGCGGAGCGGGTTTGGCTCGGCGCAGCCTTCGGCTGCTGCGCCTGCCGCCGCGTGCGGGGCGGGCCGATGACCGCTTTCCGGATGACTCCCTTCGAACGCCGTGCCGGGCTTTCGTTGGCGGCGCTCTTCATGTGCCGCATGCTCGGGCTCTTTCTGCTCCTGCCCGTGTTCGCCGTGGCCGCGAAAGAGCTGCCGGGCGGCAACGACGCCGCCCGGGTCGGGCTGGCGCTCGGCATGTATGGCTTGACGCAGGCGTTCATGCAGATTCCGTTCGGCCTGGCATCCGACAAATGGGGGCGCCGTCCTGTGGTCGTGTTCGGCCTGGTGCTCTTCGTCGTCGGCAGCATCATCTGCGCCGTGGGGAACGATCTGTTCTGGATTACCCTCGGGCGGGCTATCCAAGGCTCGGGCGCGATATCTGCCGCCGTGACGGCGTGGCTGGCGGACGCAACGCGCGACGAGGTGCGGACCAAGGCCATGGCGATGATAGGCGCTTCCATCGGCCTGACCTTCGCGGTTTCTTTGGTGGCGGCGCCGGTACTGGTGGGGTGGGGCGGCCTGACCGGCCTGTTCTGGACCATTGCAGCGCTGGGTGTGGCGGCGCTCGGGATCGCGGCCTGGGTGGTGCCGGAGGCGCCGCGCACCGTCGGCTCCGCCCCCGCTTCGCTATCCGGCGTGGTGGCCCACCCGGATTTGCTGCGCCTGAACCTGGGCGTCTTTACGCTGCACCTGATCCAGGTCGCTTTGTTCGTCGTGGTGCCCGCGGCGCTGGCCCAAACCGGTGGCCTTGCGGCGGGCGCCCTATGGAAGGTCTATCTTCCGGTCGTGCTGGCGTCGTTTGTCGTCATGGTGCCCGTGATCGGCGTGACCGAGCGCTTTGCCACGCATCGCAAGACCATGCTGGCGGCGATCGCCGGGCTCGTGCTGGTATGCGTGTTCTTTGCCTGGGCGCAGCGCCATTTCGCCTGGCTGGTCGCGGCGCTCATCGCTTTCTTCTCCGTCTTCAATATCCTGGAGGCCATGCAGCCTTCGCTCGTATCGCGGGTTGCCCCGCCTGCGCTCAAGGGCCTGGCGCTCGGTTTCTATAATACGAGCCAGGCCATCGGATTGTTCTTGGGCGGAGCATTGGGCGGAGCGCTGGCATCCCGCCTAGGGCCGGATTCCGTGTTCCAGGCAGCGGCCGTCCTGGCGGCGATGTGGCTGCTGGCGGCCTGGGGGATGAAACCTTTGCCGGCACGCGTCTCGGGGCGACCGGACCGGGCTTCCCGCTCGGCGACTTGAGCCTTTTGTCCCATCTACGCGCGAGCCCGTATTGCGGGAGCCGCATTTTCAACCAATGATGTTTTTTCTTTCATGCCCCGTAGCTGCGCCAGGCCGGGGTGGCTACAATCCCCCCGCCTCGCTGCGGGCCGGCGAAACCAGTCAATAGGAGTGTGGTAATGGCATCCGTCAACAAAGTCATCCTGGTCGGCAACCTGGGGCGCGATCCTGAAGTTCGCTATACGCCCGACGGCGCCGCGATCTGCAACGTGTCCATCGCCACCACGTCCCAATGGAAGGACAAGAACACCGGCGAGCGGCGCGAAGAAACCGAATGGCACCGCGTCGTCTTCTATAACCGCCTGGCCGAAATCGCGGGCGAATACCTGAAGAAAGGCCGCTCCGTTTACGTGGAAGGCCGCCTGAAGACCCGCAAATGGCAGGATAAGGACGGTGTGGACAAATACACCACCGAAATCATTGCAGACCAAATGCAGATGCTCGGTGGCCGGGAAGGCGGCGGCGATTCGTACGGCGATTCCGCGCCGGCTCCTCGCCAGAGTGCTCGTCCCGCGGGCGGCGCGCCGCAGCGTCCCGCCTCGTCCGGCAGTGCCGCGCCCAATTTCGCGGACATGGACGACGACATCCCGTTCTGACGCGTCAAGCGCCGCGCGGCCGGCTACGGTCGTGCGGAACCCTTTTTTCCCCTTCGAGCGCGAGGCGGGCCGCAGGGTAGCCGCGCTGCGATGCGTGTTGCCAGGAGTTCCTTCGCATGAAAGCCGTCGGCTATGAACGTCCGCTGCCCATCAATCATCCCGAGGCGCTGCTCGACATCTCCTTGCCTGAACCCGTTCCCGCCGGCCATGACATCTTGGTCGAGTTGACATCCTCCCCGGTCTGAAGGCCGGAGATTCCTACGGCGCTCAGGAGCGGCATTGAGCCGCCCCTGAGTCGCTTCGGTGGGTTCCTGCTGCTGGCG
>NZ_JADGHH010000108.1 GCF_019689535.1 Pigmentiphaga sp. | reverse complement strand
TGCCAGACTGGAAGCGCCCCGGACCGCCCATCGCCGCGCTGTATACCGCGCGGCGGCCCGCCCCTCCCCACGTCAAGGCCTTCGTCGATTTCCTCGCGTCGGTGTTCGCAACCGGCCGTTCTTGAGCCCGGCCGTCCCGGCACCCCTACGCTGCCCGCGCGCCATGTAGGCCGGGGCGGCCAGGCCCCCACGCGCCCTTCGGCCGGATGCTCGACAGCGCAGGGGGGCGACCGGAGGCAACCCCGCCGTTACGGACGACACCCGCTCTCTTTTCTGCGATACGGCTCGGCCGTGATCGCATGTTTGCGCATCAGCTGCCAGAACGCGCGCCGGTTCTTGCTGGCGGCGCGCGCGGCCTGGGAAATGTTGCCTTGGTAGCGCGCAAGCATGTCGGCGATGTAGCCGCGCTCAAACTCGGTCACGACCCGCGCCTTGGCGATCTGGAAAGCTTCGCGCTCGCCTTCCTCGAGCACAGGCGCAGCATCCATGGATTCGAGCGGCTCGTCTTCTCCGGAAGCCATGCCCTCGCTGGAGAAGCCCCGCTCCCCGCCCAACCGGACGGCATGTGCCAATCGCGTCTTGAACTCTTCCGGGCAGATCGGATAGCGCACGAAGTCGTGCAGGCCGAACGAAAGCAAATCCTGCAAGCCCACCGCACTCATGTCCCGCACTAGGCCAAGCACAGGCGTTTGCAAGGAATCGCGCGCCAGGGCCAATGCCGTACGGGTCCAGCCCAGCGTGCCGAGCGTCACGGGGAGCAGGCAGGCGTCGTAGCGCTTGAGCGCCAGGGCCAACCGCTGCAAGGCATCGGCCGAGCACAGGGATGTGTGGTCGGATTCCAGGTAGACACAATGCAAGGCGATGCGCTCTGGAGCGGACCAGCGCTCCGTAAGCTCGAGCATCCATTGAACGTGATCAGGCACCATCAATACGGCGCAATCGATTGTTCCCCTCATGGCCATATCCCATATTGTCCGAGGCCTCAGGCTAGAGCGACGCGCGGGAACCCTCAATTCGCACAATACACAAACGCAAAAACCCCTATTCAGCCCGGCGGGCGCCGGCCGTTAATCCCTGGCCGCCTCAACGCCCCCGGCGATTCATATCCTGCTACAAATTGGGTGTTTCACTCCGCGCTCCTGCAATATTTCTGCGGCACACTGGAGCCCGTCCGACGCAGGAACCGCAGCATGACCAAGCCCAAGAACCTACGCACCGCCGCTTCCATGATTCTCGTCACTACGGCGCTGGCCTGGGGCTTGCCCGTGCGCGCCCATGACGTGCGAGTGCTCGAATCAGAACGGGAAGGACGCTCCGGCGGTGCCCACGCGCAGCACCAGCAGGATGGTGGCGCCCGGACCGACGTTTCCGACGTGAGGAGCGACGGCGCTCGCAGCGAAGGCGACGCTATCTAAGCAAGTAAGATGGCGGTACCCTAAGGTGCAAAGGCAGGGCGCCCGTGCACTTGACCGGCGCTACACCGGAACCACCTTGCCTTGGGGGCGCGGGGCGTCGCGATCTTCTCCTACTTGCGCGCGCACACGCGGCAATCCGCCCGGGTAATGCTCGCAAATGAAGGCGATCAACCTCTCACGAAGGTAGCAGCGCAACTCGAACGCCTGTCCGGAATTGGCGGCGCTGACCAGGAAGCGGACCTGCATGGCGCGCTCGGTGGTATCGGTAACCTGGACCACCGCCACGCGCGTATCCCAGAGCGGCGACGCCTTGCATAGACGTTCGAACTCCTTGCGCACGGGCGCCAGTGGAACGGAGAAGTCCAGCCAAAGGAAAACCGTGCCCAGCAGCGACGACGTACGGTGCGTCCAATTCTCGAACGGATTCTCGATGAACCATTGCAGGGGGACGATCATGCGTCGTTCGTCCCAAATACGCACGACCACGAATGTGCCGGTGATTTCCTCCACCCTGCCCCACTCCCCGTTGACGATGAGCACGTCGTCGATGCGTATGGGCTGCGTGAAGGCGATCTGCAGCCCCGCAATGAAATTGCCAAGCACGGGACGCGCCGCAATGCCCGCGACCAATCCCGCCACGCCGGCCGACGCGAGCAAGCTGGCACCGATCTGCCTCACCCCCGGCAGCGTCAGCAATACGAAAGACAAGCCCAGCAGCACGATCACTGCATGGGCGCTGCGCGCCAGCACCCGGGTCTGCGTCAACATACGGCGCGCGCGCAGATTGTCGGCCACGTCATACGGATTGAGCCGGATGGCCGTGTCGCTCAGTGCCTTGACACAGCGGCTCGCCCACCAGGTCAGGCACAGGATGAACGACACCGTCGTCAAATAAGAGAGCCCCCGGGTAAAGAGCATCTCCCCGGGCGCTCCGCTCAATACCATCCGGATTGCCAGCAGCGCGAACACGAACCGGCTCGGGATGGCGCCGCCCGTCACCGCCGCATGCAGATACGGGCGTGGTGCAGTAATGCGCCGCAGCACCAAGAAGCCGATGTGATGAACGACCAGCGCCACTGCTGCGGCGAGCACCATGGCGATGGCCAATACGAACCAGGCCCGGTACGCCGCCGGCAAGAAGTCGAGCGGAAGGAAAGCCAACATATCGACGCCTCGTCTTGGTCGACTCAGCGCTCATGCTAGCAAGCATGGCCTGCACCGCAGCACGCGCAGGGGCGTGGTTTGTTTTCGATTTGTTGGCGGCGGGGAAGCAGCGCCGGCCCTGCCGGCGCGGAATACGCGATGCAAAAACCCTGGCCCGGCGAACCGAGGTCTTGCCGATTGGTTACAACTCAGAAAAAAAGCCAGGCCGAACGGCCTGGCTTTCCATGCAACGGAAGATGTGCCGGTTGAACGCGTTAACCGCGGCCGCCCCGCAGCTTGCGAATGGCGGCGAGTTGGGCAGCCAGCATCGCCAGCTCGGCCTCGACGACCGCCACTTCGGCCTTGTCTTTGGCGTTGCGCAGGGCTTCTTCCGCTGCCTTGCGCGCCTCCTCGGCCTTGGCTTCGTCCAGATCGCGGGTGCGGATGGCCGTATCGGCCAGCACGGTCACGACGCCCGGTTGGATCTCGAGCAGACCGCCGGCGACGAAGATGTGCTCTTCTTCGCCGTTGTCCGCGCGGGAGATCTTCACCACGCCCGGACGAATGCGGGAAATCAGCGGGGTGTGGCCGGGCAGGATCCCCAATTCGCCAGCCTCGCCGGGCAGCGTCACAAACTTCGCCTCGCCGGCGAAGATCGACGCTTCCGCACTCACGACGTCTACATGAATAGTTGCCATACTCAATTCTCCTGTGCCGCGCACCGGCGCAGCACCTGCACCTCATCCTAAAACCGCCTCTCTAGACCCGGGGCGCCGCTGATCCGGCCCCTCGGCGCCGCCCCGCGGCAAGAACCGCCGGGCCGCCCCAAGGCGAATACCGGCCCCGGGAAGCCGCCGCGCGGGCGGCCGTCAGGGCGTCGGTGAGGCTTACAGCTTCTTGGCCTTCTCGAACGCTTCGTCGATCGTGCCGACCATGTAGAACGCCTGCTCGGGCAGTGCGTCGCATTCGCCTTCGACGATCATCTTGAAGCCGCGGATGGTTTCCTTCAGCGGCACGTACTTGCCGGGCGAACCGGTAAACACTTCGGCCACGTGGAACGGCTGCGACAGGAAACGCTGGATCTTACGGGCGCGGCTGACGGTCTGCTTGTCTTCGGGCGACAGCTCATCCATGCCCAGAATGGCGATGATGTCGCGCAGCTCCTTGTAGCGCTGCAGCGTTTGCTGCACGCCACGCGCGACGGTGTAGTGCTCCTCGCCCACGATCTGCGGGTCGAGCTGGCGGCTGGTGGAGTCGAGCGGGTCCACGGCAGGGTAGATACCCAGCGCGGCGATGTCGCGCGACAACACGACGGTCGAGTCCAGGTGCAAGAAGGTGGTGGCGGGCGACGGGTCGGTCAAGTCATCCGCCGGCACGTACACGGCCTGGATGGAGGTAATCGAGCCGGTCTTGGTCGAGGTGATACGCTCTTGCAGCTTACCCATTTCCTCGGCCAGCGTCGGCTGGTAACCCACCGCGGAGGGCATCCGGCCCAGCAGGGCCGACACTTCCGTACCGGCCAGGGTGTAACGGTAAATGTTGTCCACGAAGAACAGGATGTCCCGGCCTTCGTCACGGAACCGTTCGGCCATCGTCAGGCCGGACAGCGCCACGCGCAGGCGGTTGCCCGGAGGCTCGTTCATCTGGCCGAACACCATCGCCACCTTGGACTCTTCGATCTTGTCCAGGTTGATAACGCCCGCTTCGACCATTTCATGGTAGAAGTCGTTACCTTCGCGGGTACGCTCGCCCACGCCGGCGAACACCGACAAACCGCTGTGCTGCTTGGCGATGTTGTTGATGAGCTCGAGCATGTTCACGGTCTTGCCCACGCCGGCGCCGCCGAACAGGCCCACCTTACCGCCCTTGGCGAACGGGCAGACCAGGTCGATAACCTTGATGCCGGTTTCGAGCAGCTCCACGGAAGGGGACAGCTCGTCGAACTTCGGCGCTTCCTGGTGAATGGCGCGACGCTCTTCGGACTTGATGGGGCCGGCTTCGTCGATGGGACGACCCAGCACGTCCATGATGCGGCCCAGCGTGCCGGTGCCCACGGGCACGGAAATGGGAGCGCCGGTGGCGACGACCTTCATGCCGCGGCGCAAACCGTCCGACGAGCCCATGGCGATGGTACGGACGACGCCGTCACCCAGCTGCTGCTGCACTTCGAAGGTCAAGCCCTTCTCGGCGAAAGCCGAGCTCTCGTCAGCCAGCGTGAGGGCCTCGTAGATCTTGGGCATGCTGTCGCGGGGGAACTGGATGTCCACCACGGCACCGATGCACTGAACGATGGTTCCGTTGCTCATATCGATTCCTCGATTCCTGATTCTTTAAGACGTCGCGTCGGCTTATACGGCCGCCGCACCGCCCACGATTTCCGAAATTTCCTTGGTGATGGCCGCCTGCCGGGTCTTGTTGTAGACCAGTTGCAGTTCGTCGATCACCTTCTTGGCGTTGTCCGATGCAGCCTTCATGGCCACCATCCGGGCGGACTGCTCGGACGCCATGTTTTCGGCAACGGCTTGATACACCAGCGCTTCGACGTAGCGCAGCAGGAGCTCGTCCACGACCGACTTGGCGTCCGGTTCGTAGATGTAGTCCCACGAGTAAGCCTTCTTCTCTTCCTCGGTCTGCGCGAAACGCTCGGCCGACAGCGGAAGCAGCTGCTCGACCACGGGCTCCTGCTTCATCGTGTTGATGAAGCGGTTGTACGCGAGGTACACCACGTCGACCTTGCCCTCGGCATAGGCGTCGAGCTGTACCTTGATCGCGCCGATCAGCCGCTCGAGATTGGGTGCGTCGCCGAGCTGCACCGCCTGGGAGACGACATTGGAGCCGAGGCGGGTCAGGAAGGTCAGGCCCTTGTTGCCGATGGCCGTCGTCTGAACCTTGATGCCCTTCGCTTCGGATTCCTTCAGGCGATTGAGCACCGCGCGCAGGACGTTGGTGTTCAACGCGCCGCACAGGCCCTTGTCGGTCGTGACCACGATCAGGCCGGCGGCTTTGATCTCTTCCCGCTTGGCCAGGTAGGCATGCTCGTAGTCGGGGTTGGCTTGCGCCATGTGCGCGGCAATGTTGCGCACCTTGTCGGCATACGGGCGGGCCGCGCGCATCCGGTCCTGCGCCTTGCGCATCTTGGATGCGGCGACCATCTCCATCGCCTTGGTGATCTTGCGCGTGTTTTGCACGCTCTTGATCTTGGTTCGGATTTCCTTGATTCCGGGCATCTATCTTCCCTTCTCTGTTTCCCTCTGACCGCTGCCGCCCTGCTATCGCGGGAGCCGGGGCCGGTCAGGCCGGCCGCCGAGCCCCGCTCGGGCCCCTAGGCGCGTAAAGGGGGGTTCAGATAGCGTTCTTCTTGAAATCCTTGATGGCTTCGTGCAGCGCAGCCTCGTCGTCCTTGGACAAATCCTTCGTATCCTCGATGCGGCCGACGAGCTCGGCATACTTGGACTTCAGGTATTCCTTCAAGGATTTCTCGAACGTCAGCACGTCCTTGACTTCGACGTCGTCGAGGTAACCGTTGTTGGCAGCGAACAGCGAGACAGCCAGTTCCCAGACCTGTTGCGGCTGGTACTGCGGCTGCTTGAGCAGTTCCACCACGCGGCGGCCGCGCTCGAGCTGGCGACGGGTCGACTCGTCGAGGTCGGAGGCGAACTGCGCGAACGCAGCCAGTTCGCGATACTGGGCCAAGTCGGTACGGATACCGCCGGACAGCTTCTTGATGATCTTGGTCTGCGCGGCACCACCCACGCGCGACACCGAAATACCCGCATTGACGGCGGGACGGATGCCAGCGTTGAACAGGTCGGTCTCGAGGAAGATCTGGCCGTCCGTAATCGAGATCACGTTAGTCGGAACGAAGGCGGACACGTCACCGGCCTGCGTTTCGATGATGGGCAACGCGGTCAGCGATCCGGTCTTGCCCTTCACGGCGCCATTGGTGAACTTCTCGACGTACTCTTCGTTGACGCGCGCGGCGCGTTCGAGCAAGCGCGAGTGCAGGTAGAAGACGTCGCCGGGGTAGGCTTCGCGGCCAGGCGGGCGGCGCAGCAGCAGCGAGACTTGGCGATAGGCCCAGGCTTGCTTGGTCAGGTCGTCGTAGATGATCAAGGCGTCTTCACCGCGATCGCGGAAGTACTCGCCCATCGTGCAGCCCGAGTAGGCAGCAATGTACTGCATGGCGGCCGATTCGGAAGCCGAGGCCGCGACCACGATGGTGTACTCCATCGCACCGTGCTCTTCGAGCTTGCGCACCACGTTGTTGATGGTGGACGCCTTCTGACCGATCGCCACGTAGATACACGTCATCCCCTTGCCTTTCTGGTTGATGATCGTGTCAACGGCGACGGCGGTCTTGCCGGTCTGGCGGTCGCCGATGATCAGCTCGCGCTGGCCGCGGCCGATGGGCACCATGGAGTCGATGGCCTTCAGGCCGGTCTGCACCGGCTGCGACACCGACTTGCGCGCGATGACGCCCGGGGCGACCTTCTCGATCACGTCCGTGAGCTTGGTGTTGATCGGGCCCTTGCCGTCGATGGGACGGCCCAGCGCGTCGACCACGCGGCCCTTGAGTTCCGGGCCCACCGGCACTTCCAGGATGCGGCCGGTCGTCTTGACCGTGTCGCCTTCGGAAATGTGGGTGTAGTCGCCCAGAATCACGGCGCCGACAGAGTCGCGCTCGAGGTTGAGCGCCATGCCGTAGGTGTTGTTGGGGAACTCGAGCATTTCGCCCTGCATCACGTCCGACAGGCCGTGGATGCGGGTAATGCCGTCGGTCACGGAAACGACCGTGCCTTGGGTGCGAATGTCAGCAGAGCTGCTCAGGCCCTCGATGCGGCTCTTGAGCAATTCGCTGATCTCAGACGGATTGAGTTGCATGGTTGACTCCTGGAATCCTTACTCTCGGTGCCGATAAGGGCGCAGCGACCGAACTATGCGACGAGCGCGTCGCGCATGCGATCAAGCTGCGCTCGGACGGAGGTATCGAGCACCTGATCCCCGACGCACACGCGCACGCCGCCGATCAGCGAAGCGTCGACCCGGACGGTGGGCTTGATCTTCACGCCGAATTTCTTTTCCAGCCCGGCGACCAGGTCGGCAACCTGGGCATCGGTCAACGGGAACGCGCTGGTGATCTCGGCATCCGCGGCGCCTTCGTGGCGATTCTTGAGCCACTGGAATTGCGATGCGATCTCGGGCAGCAGCAGCAAGCGGCCGTTTTCGACCAACAGCGTCACGAAATTGCGCGCGGCCTGCGACAGCGGCGTCTTCAGCAGGGCCGTAAACAATTCGACTCGCTGTGCGTTGTCGAGCTTGGGATCGGCGATGGCGCTGCGCACGTCCGGGTGCGCGGCGACCTGCGCCATGTCGGCGACAAGCTCGGCCCAGGCGGCAAGGCCTGCGCTATCTGCACGGGCAACGCCGAACAGCGCTTCAGCGTATGGCCGGGCGATGGTGGACAGTTCAGCCATGGTGGCTCTCGATGCCTGATACGGTTAGCGAGGTGATTCGCAAACGCGAGAGCGGCACGCTGCCGTACCACCCGCGCGGGTTCATTTACAACTGCGCCTTGAGCTGGCCGAGCAGTTCGGCATGCACCTGGGCGTTGACTTCGCGCTTGAGGATTTCCTCGGCGCCCTTGACGGCCAGCTCGGCCACGGCATCGCGCAGGCTTTCGCGAGCGCGCTGGGCTTCCTGCTGGGCCTCCTGGCGAGCCTGCTCGAGAATACGGGCGCGTTCCGCTTCGGCCTCCTTGCGGGCTTGCTCGATCAGGGCGGCAGCCTGCTTTTCGGCTTGGGCCAGACGGGCCTGGTTCTCGGCCTTGGCGGCAGCTTCGATCTGACTGATGCGGGCCTCGGCCTGCAGCAGCTCGGTCTTGCCTTTCTCGGCCGAGGCAAGGCCTTCGGCGATCTTCAGACGGCGCTCTTCGATGGACTTCATCAGAGGCGGCCACACGAACTTCATCGTGAACCACGCCAGAATGAAGAACACGAGCATCTGGAAGACGAGTGTCGCGTTCAGATTCACGGTGTTTCCTTATTCGGAAAAGAACATCATCCGTGACGGAGGCGGTGGCCGCGTCACGGAGCGGTCATGTCGAATAGAGGTCTTAGCCGACGAACGGGTTCGCGAAGGCGAACAGCATGGCGATACCAACGCCGATCAGGAAGGCCGCGTCGATCAGGCCGGCCAGCAGGAACAGCTTGGTTTGCAGGGGGTTCATCAGTTCAGGCTGACGAGCCGAAGCCTCGATGTACTTGCCACCGACGATCGCGATTCCCAGGCAAGCGCCGATGGCACCCAGACCGATGATCAGACCGCAAGCGAGAGCGACGAGAGCGACGTTGGTCATGACAACTCCTTGATATGTGAATCGAAAAACGACTAATTATGTTGAAGATTGGAACGACGGATACTGCTAACTTGCTACTGGATCACGGCGAACCTGCCGCACTCCGGTATTCCTGAAACGCTTGCTACACCCTTCCACCCCCAGGGCCGCGGCGGAACACGTTCCTCCCCGGCCGGGGACGCTCCGGATCAATGTCCTTCGTGCGCCTGGCTCACGTACACCAGGGTGAGCATCATGAAGATGAATGCCTGGAGCACGACGATCAGGATGTGGAAGATGGCCCAGATCGATCCGGCGATGACGTGCCCGATGCCGAGGAAAACGCTGGTGGCGTTGAACCCGGCCCAGGCGCCGCCCAGCAGCGCGATGAGCATGAAGATCAGCTCGCCGGCGAACATGTTGCCGAACAACCGCATGCCGAGCGAAACCGTCTTGGCTGCGTATTCGATGAGGTTCAGCAGGAAATTGAACGGTGCCAGGATGATGGCACCGACGCCGTGCGCGTGGAACGGCGCGGTGAACAGTTCTTTGACGAAGCCGCCGGGCGACTTGATCTTGATGCCGTAGTAGAGCATCAGCAGCAGCACGCCGAGCGACATGCCGATCGTGGCGTTCAGGTCGGCCGTCGGCACGATGCGGTGGTAGTGGATGACGTGATCGAGCCCGAGCAGGCCGAACAGGTAGTGCGGCAGGTCCACCGGCAGCAGGTCGAGGGCGTTCATGAAGATGATCCACATGAACACCGTGAGCGCGAGCGGCGCGACGAACTGGCGGGAAGTAGCGTTGTGGACGATGCTCTTGGCCTGCTCGTCCACCATTTCCACCAAGATTTCGACGAACGCCTGCATCTTGCCGGGCACGCCCGAAGTGGCGCGACGGGCGCCCAGCCACATCAGGAACACGGCCAGCAGGCCCATGGAGATGGACCAGAAGAGCGTGTCGAAGTTGACGACCGAGAAATCGGCAATGAGGGTTTGCTTCTGTCCGGTGTTGTTCAGGTGTCCCAGGTGGTGGACGATGTACTCGGACGCGGTCGGCGCTGTGGTGGAAGCCATATCGGGGGGTTCTATCCTACGACCTGATTTTTGAAATACTCATGATGCCGGCCGGGGTGTCCCGCCCGCGCCGTCATCGTCAATTCTTCTTGCCGAAAGCCAATGCCAGCCACTGGCTTTTGAGCGCACACACCAAACCCGCCAGGAAGGCGGGCCAGACGAGCCATTCGCGACCGAACTTCGCAACCGCGACGATGAACACGGCGGCGATGGCGATCTTGAAGAACTCGCCGAAGAAAAACGTTGCGGGGTTTGCTCCCCCCGGCTTGTGCACACTCGAAACCAGCGTGAATGCGAACAAGGCGTTGGGAATGGCGTATGCCGCGGCGCCAGCCAGTGCCGACCCTCCCGCAGCGCTCCCTGACACCGCGTAAGCCAGCACGGCAACCACCAAGCTGACGGCAACCTGAACAATTATCGCATGCAGCAAGCCCCGCACGGCCTGCTGACGCAACGCTATCCTTTCTGCCTCGGTCAGCCGAATCGGCTCGACCGGTTCGTTGGACCGCAGGCGCTCGGCGTCCCTGGCCTCCCAGCCCCACAGATCGGGCTCGTCGGCCTGCCTCGAGTTCTCTACGCCGCAAGGCGGAGCAACCCGGGCCGGGCGATGCCCCTGCCGCTGCCTCCCTCCTCGAGCGTTTGTGCGAGCATCGAAGGGGCGCGGATCGTCTTCGATTTTTTTCATCGGACGATGGGCACCCTCTCAAAGACCTGCTTTCCGACAAACCATACGAGTATAGCGGGTTTACCCCCTTCAGGCAAACCAGTAGGCGCGGTGCGCCGGATGCGTGGCGCATCCGCGTCGCCCGCCAGCCCTTCGCCGCGGGACGGCGGCGCCGGCCCCAGCTTGGCCGGCGGGCCGCCCGCCATGCCGATAAAATCGGGCTCATCCCCGGCCCATCCCCTGCCGGGCCTTATGCCGTCGAGGCAAAGAAGGTCGAGTTGGAACTCCGCCAGATCCAGTACTTCATCTGCCTGTTCGAGGAAGGCACCGTCACCGGCGCGGCGCGCCGCATGAACGTGGTGCAGCCTGCGCTCAGCGCGCAAATCGTCAAGCTGGAAGAAGAACTCGGGCAGAAACTGTTCGTCCGCAGCGCCCGCGGCATGGAACCCACCGACGCGGGGCGGCGCATGTACCAGCTGTACCTGCCCATCCTGCGGGACCTGTCCCACGCGCGCGAACAGATGACATTGCGCAAGGGCGAGGTCGGGGGCGAGGTGGTGGTCGGAATGATTTCCTCGCTCGCCGAAAGCGTGCTCAGCGACGCGCTCATCGAATTCTCGCGCACCTACCCGAAGGTCAACGTCACGGTCACCAACGGCCCGCTCTTCGATTGGGTCGCGGCCGGCAAGATCGACGCCGCCATCGTGGACAAACCGCGCCGGCACTTCTCGCTGAGCGTCGCGCCCATCATCGACGAAGAGCTCGTGCTGGCGGGGCCGAACGACGACACTGTGCCCGCCTCCATGCCGCTATCGGCTGCGGCGTCCCTGCCGCTGGTGTTCACGCCGCGCGAACACAACCTGCGCGAGATCTTGGAAGACTATGCACGCCAGGAGGACGTCGTGTTCAAACCCGTGTTCGAAATCTACTCGATGACGGCGATGCTCAACCTGGTCGAGGACGCCGGCCTATACGCCATTCTTCCTCTGTCGGTGGTGCGCCGCCACGCCCGGCGCGCCTCGCTTCGCATACGCACCATCGAGGCCCCCGCCATGACGCGCCAGAT
>NZ_JADGHH010000107.1 GCF_019689535.1 Pigmentiphaga sp. | reverse complement strand
CCCACGCATCGCCCCAGGGGTATTCCCGTCAGGATCTGCGCATAAGAAAACTCCCCGCAGGGGTCTGGAATCCAAGCACTGGCGCCCATATATAACCACCGCAGAGCATCCGTTACCCATTACCGCGCACTGCACGACTCTTTCTTCCGCGCTTTGCGCACACCCTCCAGAAGGAAAACCATGAGCGACGCGATCAAGCACGTGAGCGACTCCAGCTTCGATGCCGACGTACTTCAAGCCAATGAACCGGTCCTGGTGGATTATTGGGCCGAGTGGTGCGGTCCTTGCAAAATGATCGCCCCCATCCTCGAAGAAGCGGCCGTCCAGTACAAGGGTAAGCTGACGATCGCCAAGCTGAACGTCGACGAAAACGCCGCCACCGCCACCAAGTACGGCATCCGCGGCATTCCCACCCTGATGCTGTTCAAGAACGGCCAAGTGGTCGCCACCAAGGTCGGCGCGCTGTCCAAGTCGCAGCTCACCGCCTTCCTGGACAGTTCGCTGTAAATCAACATGGATAACGGGCCGGCCCCTGCCGGTCCTCCCGATCAACCCATTAACCACGCCCTCTCTTGCGCATAGGCGGTGCGCCTCCCGCCCCCGGGAATCAGCCAATCCGCCCAGGAGCGACAGACTCGCTGCGCAAAGTCCTCTAACGAGGACGTGTCACCAAAGACCCCCCCGGAGCTTTATCCGAGATGCATCTCAACGAACTGAAGGCGCTGCACGTATCGCAACTGCTGGAAATGGCTGCCGCCCTCGAAATCGAGAACGCGAGCCGCCTGCGCAAGCAGGAGCTCATGTTTGCCATCATGAAGCGGCGCGCGAAACAAGGCGAGCCCATCTTCGGCGATGGCGTGCTGGAAGTGCTGCCCGACGGTTTCGGCTTCTTGCGGTCGCCCGAAACGTCCTATCTTGCCAGCACCGACGACATCTACATCTCGCCCTCGCAAATCCGCCGCTTCAACCTGCACACCGGCGACTCCATCGAAGGAGAGGTGCGCACGCCCAAAGACGGGGAGCGCTACTTCGCGCTGGTCAAGGTGGACAAGGTCAACGGCCAGGCTCCGGAGACCATGAAGCACCGCATCATGTTCGAGAACCTGACGCCGCTGCATCCCAACAAGCCGCTGCGCCTCGAACGTGACATCAAGAGCGAAGAGAACCTGACAGGGCGGATACTGGACATCTTCGCCCCCATCGGGAAAGGTCAGCGCGCCCTGCTGGTGGCCAGCCCGAAATCGGGCAAGACGGTGATGATGCAGCACATCGCGCATGCCATCACCACCAACCACCCCGACGTCACGATGATCGTGCTGATGATCGACGAACGTCCGGAAGAAGTGACGGAGATGCAGCGCTCGGTACGCGCCGAAGTGGTGGCGTCCACCTTTGACGAACCGGCTACCCGGCACGTGCAGGTGGCAGAAATGGTCATCGAAAAGGCCAAGCGCCTGGTCGAGCTCAAGCACGACGTCGTGATCCTGCTCGACTCCATCACCCGGCTGGCCCGCGCCTACAACACCGTGGTCCCGGCCTCGGGCAAGGTGCTGACGGGTGGCGTGGACGCGAACGCCCTGCAACGCCCCAAGCGCTTCTTCGGTGCAGCCCGCAATATCGAAGAAGGCGGCTCGCTCACCATCATCGGCACGGCCCTGATCGAGACGGGCAGCCGCATGGACGACGTGATCTACGAAGAATTCAAGGGCACCGGCAACAGCGAAGTCCACCTCGAACGGCGCCTCGCCGAAAAGCGGGTCTACCCCGCCATCAACCTGAACAAGTCCGGCACGCGCCGCGAAGAGCTGCTGATCAAGCCGGACGTGCTGCAGAAGGTTTGGGTGCTGCGCAAGTTCATCTTCGACATGGACGAAATCCAGGCGATGGAGTTCATCCTCGACAAGATGCGCGCAACCAAGAACAATGCCGAATTCTTCGACATGATGAAGAAAGGCGGCTAAGCCGGCTTGCTAGGCGCTGCCCCGATTGCAGGGGAGCGCCGCAGGGCTCCGTCGCCGCACGGCGGAGCGCCTCTCCCTCCGCTCCCTCCACCTTCCGCAGGGGCGATCCCAACTCCACTCTCCGCCTCCTCGCCGCCCAAGCTCCCCCGGAATTTGCCCTGGCTGGCGCCATTTCGATCCGAGATACGTCCTATCTCAACCTCGCGCGTCCGTGCGCGTGAGGCCTGCCCCAGAATCCCGGCAGGCGGCATCCGCCCCCGCATCACACTACCGAAAAAAACGAGGAGACATGTTGAGCATCCGCGCCCCCTTCCTTCGCCCGCTCCACGCCGCGGCAGCCGCCGCGCTGCTGGCCACCGCCCCCAGCGCGGCCAGCGCAGCCGAGGCCGGCACCTATCCGACCAAGCCGATACGCTTCATCGTCCCCTACTCGCCGGGTGGAGGCAGCGACCAAGTCGCCCGGTTGATTGGCGAAAAAATGGCGGCCCGCCTGAAACAATCGATCGTGATCGAAAACCGGCCCGGAGCCGGCGGCAATATCGGCACGGCCCAGGCGGCCAAGGCCGCTCCCGACGGCTATACGCTCGTGCTCGCGAGCATCGCGGTCACCGCCAATCCGTCCATCTACAAGAACCTGCCGTTCGACATCACGAAGGACTTCGAGCCGGTCGGCACCATGGCCTCCGCCCCGGTCTTGGTGGTCGCCAACGCGCAGGTCCCGGTGCGCACTTTCGCCGAACTGGTCTCCTACGCGAAGGCGCACCCCGGCCGGATGTCTTACGCCAGCTCCGGCACCGGCACGGCCACCCACCTGGCGATGGAAATGCTCAAGGACCGCACCGGCATCGACATCATGCACATCCCCTACAAGGGATCGGGCACGGCCATCACCGACGTCGTCGGGGGGCAGCTGCAGTTGTTCGTCGCCACGCCCACCACGGTGGCCGACTTCATCAAAGACGGCCGGCTGCGCCTGCTCGTCACGTTGAGCGGCAAGCGCCTGGATGCTTACCCCGACGTTCCGGCCGCGGCCGAAACCCTGCCCGGCTTCGACGCCAGCAGCTGGCTCGGCATGATGGCGCCGCACGGCACGCCGCCCGCCGTCGTCGCGCGCCTGTCCGACGCACTCCGGCAGTCCCTGGAAGATGAAGATACGCGCCGCAAACTCGACGTCATGGGTTTCGTGCCCGACTTCCGTACGCCCGCGGAGATGAAAACGCTGATCAGCAATGAAATCCGCCAATGGGCGCAGGTGGTCAAGGCCGCCGGCATCCAGGCGGGCAACTGAACGAGGCAGGCCCATGAGCATACCGGCGACGCTAATCGAGGACCTCGTCCACGCCAATCGCATCCTGGCCCGGGAGGGTGTGCTGGACGCGTACGGACACGTCAGCGTCCGTCACCCATCCCGTCCGGACCGTTATCTCCTGTCGCGATCGCGCAGCCCGGAATTGGTCGGCGCCGGCGACATCGTGGAGTATTCGCTCGATGGCGACTCTCCGGAAAACGCCGGCAAGCCTCCATACATGGAACGATTCATCCACGGCGCCATTTATGAGGCTCGTCCCGACGTCCATGCCGTGGTCCACAGCCACGCGGACGAAGTGCTCCCGTTCAGCATCACGGACATCCCCCTGCGGCCCGTCATCCATGTCGCGAGCGACATGGGGGACCGGGTGCCCGTCTGGGACATCCGCGACGGCTTCGGAGACACCAACCTGCTGGTGACCAACATGCAGCAGGGCAGGGATTTGGCGCGCGCATTGGCCGAAAACCGGGTCGTGTTGATGCGGGGACACGGCTTTTCCGTGGCGGGCCGCAACCTCTTCGAGGCGGTCCGGATCGCGATGTATCTCCCTCGCAACGCCCGCATCCTCATGGAGGCCATGCGCATGAGCGATTCGGTCAAAGCGCTATCGCCCGGAGAAGTTGCGATCCGGTCCAAGATGGATCCGGCCGCCCCGTCGGCAAAACGCGCGTGGGAGTATTGGTGCCGCCGCATCAACCACCGAGGCTGCGGCTGCGGCGCCGAGCAACAGGCTGGCTGACCGCCCTGGCTTGCACGTTCCCGGTTTTCCGGCCATAATAGTAGGCTTACCGAATTTGGGAACGTTGCCGGATGTGGCCGGCTGGCGACCCGCACTTTACGCCAAGGAATTGCCATGAAAGAAGGCATACACCCCGAATACCGCGAAGTCGTTTTCCAGGACCTGCAAACGGGCGGCAAGTTCATCACCCGTTCGACGGTGAACACGCGCGAAACCATCGAGATCGATGGCAAGACGTACCCGCTCTTTAAGTGCGACGTGACGTCCGAATCGCACCCCTTCTATACCGGTGCGCAAACCCGTATCGTCGAGACCGGCCGCGTCGAGAAATTCCGCGCCCGCTTCGCGCGTACGCCGAAGGCATCCGCCTAAGCGACCGTCGCCGTCCTTGCGGACCCAAAAGGCAGCCCTCGAGGCTGCCTTTTTTGTCTGTGGCAACGGCGCGGGCTACTAGAATTCGATTTGTCGCCTGTTAGGTCATCCCAGCGGTTCAATGTCCTCCCGTTTCCCCTCCTTCTATTCGTCGATCATGCCGCCCACGCCGGCCCGGCTGACCGCAGTGGCGGCAACCAAACTGCCGCGCTGGGGCCTGCTGGGGCTATGCGTGCTTTACATCGTGGTCGGACTGATCCGGCGCGAACCCTGGAAGAGCGAGGACGTCATCGGCCTCGCGCAAATGTGGAGCGCCTACCAGGGCGGCTGGCAACAGTGGCTGGCCCCGGAGGCGGCTGGCGTGGCAGTGTCGCAGGAAGGGCCGATCGCCACATGGTTGGGCGCGCTTTGCATGGAATTATTCGCTCCCCTGGGGGGGCACATCCTGGCCGGGCGCCTGCCTAACCTGATCTGGTTCACCATCGCCAGCGCCAGTCTCTGGTACGGCACCTACTTGCTCGGCCGGCGGCCCGAGGCGCAGCCCCTGGCCCTGCCGTTCGGGGGCCAACCCGAACCGCGCGACTACGGCCGGATGCTGGCCGACGCGGCGCTGCTCCTGCTACTCGCGACGCTGGGCGTGTTGTGGCGCAGCCACGAAACCTCGGCCGAACCCGCCAGCCTGGCCTTCCACGCGCTGGCCTTTTATTCGTTGGCGCGCATGCTCGACCACCCCCGGGCAGCGTCCGTGACGCTGGGCCTGGCGCTGGCCGGCGCATTCCTCTCCCGCGGCTTTCCCGCCGTCGTACCGCAATTGCTGGCGGTCGCCCTGCTCGCGTGGCGCTGCCAGCCGCTGCGGCCGGGCGTGCGCTGGATCGCGCTGGTGAGCCTGCCGCTGGCCCTCGTGCTCTCGCTGGCGTGGTGGCTTCCCGCCGCCCTGCTCAAGCCCTACTGGATGAGCGGCTGGTGGGGCTGGAACGCCAGCGTCTTCGGCCTGCTCAGCCCACAAGGCTTGTCCGGTGCCGCGCGCAACATGCCCTGGTTCCTGTGGCCGACGGGCCCGCTGGCGCTGCTCGCGCTATGGCGCTGGCGCGGCTACCTGGCCTCGCCTCACGTGGCGATCCCCGGTGCCCTGACCGCCGCGGGGCTCGTCTTGCTTTGCACGGTCCGGGAACCGGTGGACGCCGAATATCTCGTGCTCGTCATCCCGTGCTCCGTATTGGGAGCGCTGGCGCTACCGACGCTGCGCCGGGGCTTGATCAATGCCCTGGACTGGTTTGCCGTGATGGTGTTCTCGGCCGCCGCATGCGTGGTCTGGATAGGGTGGATCGCCATGATGACCGGCGTGCCGCCCAAGATCGCCCGCAACATCGCCCGCCAGACCCCCGGCTTCGAAGTGGAGTTTTCGCTCTTCGCCTTCGGTGCAGCGCTAGCCGCCACGGTCGCCTGGGTCGCGCTCATCGCCTGGCGTTTCCGTGCGCGCCCGACCGGACTCTGGCGCGGCACGGTGCTCTCTGCAAGCGGCGTGGTGACCTGTTGGCTGCTGATCATGACGTTGTGGCTGCCCTCGATCAACTACAACAAGAGTTATCGGGAAGTATCCAACCGGGTGGCGCATGCCCTGGAACAAGAGCGGGTGCGCACCGGCAAGCGCGAATGCGTGCGCAGCTCGGGCTTGGGGCTGTCGCAACGTGCGTCGTTCGCGGTATTCGACGGCCTGCGCTTCGAACTGACCGGCGACTGCCCGCTCGTTTTGCTGCAAGGCAATGCCAGCGTCCTGTGGAACGCCGTCCAGCGGGGCGAGTACGCAGGCAGCCGCGTGCTTTGGGAAGGCACCCGTGCGGCGGAGTTCCGCCGCGCGCCGGAAGTACGCGAATACTTCATCTTATTGCGCCCGGCGCATCCCGGGCACCCTGCCTCGTGAGTGCGAACGCGGCCAGCGCACTGCCGGGCGGCTGGGGCGCGACGCTGCGCCGCATCCTGCAACAGGGCTGGCCGGTGCTGGTCGGCCAATGGGCAGGCATGGCTTTCGGCGTGCTGGACACCGCCATGACCGGCCACGCCTCGCCGGTCGCCCTGGCGGCCATGTCGCTGTCCGTCTCGATCTACGTCACGGTGTTCGTCGGCCTGACGGGCGTGCTGCACGCGCTGATCCCGATCGCCGCCCAACATTTCGGCGCAGGGCGCTTCGACAAGATAGGACGCGCGTGGGGGCAGTCCGTTTGGCTCTCCATCGGCCTGTCCGCCTTGGGTGGCGCCGCCATGATGTTTCCGGACGCATGGCTGGCGATGTCCGGCGACGTGGATCCCGCCGTCCGGGCCCAAGTGCGGGGATACCTGTACATGCTCATCCTCGCCCTGCCGGCCGCGCTCATCTTCCGCACGGTCTATGCGCTGAACACTGCGGTCTCCCGCCCCAAGGTGGTGATGACGATCAATATCGCGGGCATCGGCATCAAGGCCCTGCTCAACTGGTTGTTCATCTACGGCAAGTGTGGCCTTCCCGCCCTGGGTGCCGTGGGCGCCGGACTGTCGACCGCGTTGGTTTTCTGGATCAGCGTCGGGGCGAGCGTCGTCGTGCTGCGACGGGACGCCTTTTATCGCCCTTTCGGGCTGCGCATCGGGCGCCCCGATTGGAAGATCCTGGGCGAATTACTCCGGCTGGGCGTGCCCATGGGTGCCTCCTACCTGATCGAGGTCACCTCGTTTACTTTCATGGCCCTGCTGGTGGCGCGCGAAGGCATCTACGCCACCGGTGGCCACCAGATCATGGCGAATCTCGTGGCGCTGTGCTTCATGATGCCGCTCGCGCTCGGCGTATCGACCGGTGCCTTGACCGCCCAGGCCATCGGGGCCGCCGCCCCGGCACAAGCACGCCGCACCGGGGCGGCCGGATTGATGCTCAGCACGGTGGGTGCCCTGCTGACCATCGCCGTCGTGCTGCTCGCGCGCCAGCCCATCGTCCGCGCCTACTCGAGCGACCCCGAGGTGGGCGCCGTGGCGTTGGGGTTATTGGCGATGATGCCCTTCTTTCACTTGTTCGACGCGCTCCAATGCATGAGCAGCTACCTGCTCCGCGCGTACAAAGTGGCCGTCGCTCCAATGTTGATCCAGGCGGGCGCGCTCTGGGGCATAGGCTTGCTTGGCGGGTGGTGGCTGGCTTTCGGGCCGGCGGCGGGCGCCTTGGACGGCCTGATCACGGCCCTGATGCCGGGTTCCCCGACCGGAGCCGGCACGATGTGGCTCATGGCCTCGTCCAGCATGGCTGTCTCGGCGCTGGCACTGCAGTATTGCTATTGGCGCGTAGCGGGCAGCCAAGGACCGGCCGCCTGACGGCGAGGCGCCTCGGCCACCTCATACCCGCAGGAAGTGTTCGCGGTAGTACTTGAGCTCGGCAATCGACTCGTAGATGTCGGCCAACGCCTCGTGGCGGCTTTTTTTCTCGAATCCCTTGTAGATCTCGGGCTTCCAGCGGCGGCACAGCTCCTTGAGCGTGCTGACGTCGAGGTTGCGGTAGTGAAAGAACGCTTCCAGCCGCGGCATGTAGCGCACCATGAACCGGCGGTCCTGGCTGATGGTGTTGCCGCACAGCGGGGACTTGCCTGGGGGCACGTGCTGCGAGAGGAACTCGAGCAGGATGTCTTCGGCTTGGGTTTCAGTGAGCGTGGACGCTTTCACCTTATCGATCAGCCCGCTGCGGCCATGGGTGGCCTTGTTCCAAGCATCCATGGCGTCGAGCAACGCATCCGGCTGGTGCACGACCAGGACCGGGCCCTCGGCAACCACCTCCAGCTGCGAGTCGGTCACGACGACTGCAACTTCGATGATGCGTTCCTTTTCCGGGTCCAGCCCCGTCATTTCCATATCGAGCCAAACCAGGTGATTTTCGTTCAACGCCATATAATCGGTGCTCCGGATCCATGCAACGTCGCGCGCGGTGCCGCGGCCCCCGCGCACGCATAAACCGCAATTTTCTCACAGGCCGGCGCCCAGCTCTCCTCGTGCGCCGCAGCATGGGGGTGCGGAACCCGCGCGCCGCCAACAGGAACGAGCCGTCATCGTGTTTACCCTGCTGTTCGTCTTCATGCTGTTGGCCGGAGTCGTCACCCGCCTCTGGCTTGCCACCCGCCAGACGCGGCACGTCGCCCGCCATCGCAACACCGTCCCCCCCGAATTCGCGGACCGCATAGGCGAAACCAGCCATCGTCGAGCTGCCGACTACACCCTCGCGCGCATACGCTTCGACGTCGTCTCCCTTCTCTTCGACAGCGCCGTGTTGGTCGGCCTGACGCTGCTGGGCGGGCTACAGGCACTGAGCGAATTGGCCTCCGCAGTGGCCTCATCCGACTTCGTCCGGCAGCTGCTCCTGGTCGGCATGGTGGCGGCCTTGCTCGCGCTCCTGGACCTGCCCTTTACGCTGTGGCGGCAATTCGTACTGGAGTCGCGCTTCGGATTCAACCGCATGACCCTGCGCCTGTTCGCCTCCGACGCGGCCAAGGGCGTCGTGCTGGCGGTCGTGCTCGGCCTGCCGCTGCTGTCGGCCCTGCTGTGGCTCATGGCGGAAGCGGGCCGCTACTGGTGGCTCTGGGGATGGGGGCTGTGGGTCGTCTTCAATGTGTGCGTGATGCTGCTCTTCCCGACGGTGATCGCGCCCATGTTCAACAAGTTCACGCCACTGGCCGACCAATCACTGGCCGAGCGCATCCATGCGCTCGCACGCCGTACGGGTTTCTCGCTGAACGGTTTGTTCGTCATGGACGGCTCCAAGCGCTCAGCCCACGGCAACGCCTATT
Source organism: Pigmentiphaga sp. (assembly GCF_019689535.1). Lineage (GTDB taxonomy): Bacteria > Pseudomonadota > Gammaproteobacteria > Burkholderiales > Burkholderiaceae_B > Pigmentiphaga. Next base: position 2,809 of record NZ_JADGHH010000107.1, on the reverse strand, counting down.
TCACGGGGCTGGGGAAAAATAAGCGCATCGTCTTTTTCGATACCTTGCTCTCGCGCCTGGCGCCGGAGGAAATCGAAGCAGTGCTTGCCCACGAGCTCGGCCACTTCAAACACCGTCACATTACCAAGCGCCTGGTATTCGCCTTCGCCGTCTCGCTCGCCTTCTTCGCGCTGCTAGGATGGCTGGCGCAGCAAACCTGGTTCTACACAGGCCTTGGCGTCATGCCTGCGCTCGACGGGCGCAACGATGCACTGGCCCTCATCCTTTTCTTCCTCGTCACGCCGGTGTTCACCTTTCCCTTCACGCCGGTGGCGAGCTGGTACTCGCGCAAGCACGAGTTCGAGGCCGACCGCTACGCCAGCGAGCAAACCGATCCCGCCAACCTGATCTCGGCACTGGTAAAGCTGTACGACGACAACGCCGCCACGCTCACGCCTGATCCCGTGCATTCGGCTTTTTACGATTCGCATCCGCCCGCGACGCTGCGCATTGGCCGGCTGCGCGCCGCAGCCTCATGAAGCAGCGTCGCTGCGGCCCGACGCGTGGGTCTGGGCCACACCGTTCCAGGAAACAGGTATGAACGCCGTATCGACCGTTGCCCAGCTGCTTGCAAGCCGCTGCGAGTCCAGGAAGCACCAGTCTCCGCTCACCCCGGATGCCGTTGCACGGCAGCTGCAAGCGCTGCCCGGATGGTCATCCCGGGGAAACGCGATCGAACGCGAATTCACATTCCCGGATTACCGACGCACCATCGCCTTCGTGAACGCGGTCGCCGACCTGGCGGAAAACGAGGACCACCACCCTGAGCTGACCGTGGGCTACGGCAAGGTGCGCGTCTCGTACGGCACCCATGACGTAGGCGGCATTTCCATGAACGACTTCATCTGCGCGGCCAAGACCGACGCGATCTACGCGCCATGAAGCCGAGGCGAAACACGGCCGGAGGATCCGCTGGCGCCGGCCTGCGAGGCCGGGTGATTGCGGCGTTCGGGCGGCATTTCACGATCGAATTCGAGGACGGATCGACCCGTCAATGCTATCCGCGCGGCAAGAAAGGCACGGCTACGGTGGGGGACTGGGTCCTGGTCGCGCCGGAAGGGCCGGCCGAAGGTGCGATCCTGTCCGTGCTCCCGCGACGCAACCTGCTCTATCGGTCGGATGAAATGCGGACCAAGCAGTTCGCGGCGAATGTAGACCTGCTGCTCATCGTCGTCGCGACCGAGCCCGAGTTTTCGGACGACCTCGTGGGCCGTGCGCTCGTCGGCGCACGCAATGCCGACGTCGAACCCGTGGTGGTGCTGAATAAGGTCGATCGCCCCGCCGGCCTCGCCAGCGCCAGGGCGCGGCTCGCCGACATCGCGGCGGTCGGCGTGCCGGTACTGGAGCTCAGCGCGCTCGATGTTGCCGGCACGCGCGCCCTGCTGTCGCCCCGCTTGGCCGGCCGCACGACTCTCCTGCTGGGGCAAAGCGGCATGGGGAAATCGACGCTGCTCAACGCCCTGGTTCCCAATGCGGGTGCGGCCACGCAGGAGCATTCACAAGCCCTGGGCGCCGGCAAGCACACCACCACCAGCACCCGCCTCTACCACGTTCCTGAAGACGTCGCCCCGCGGGCCGACGTGATCGACTCCCCCGGGTTCCAGGCCTTCGGGTTGCAGCACCTGGACGGCGCGCAAATCGTCCGGGGCTTCCCCGAATTCGAGCCGTACCTCGGCAAATGCCGCTTCTACAACTGCACCCACATCCACGAGCCCGGCTGCGCCGTCCTGGACGCCTTGCGGGATGGGCGCATCGCGGCGCAGCGCCATGCCCTCTACCAGCGCTTGCTGGATGAGCTCGAATCTGCGCAGCGCTACTGACAGCGCGCGGTAGCGGACTCGGGGCTTTAGATCCAGGGGAAATATCGGAAACGCGAAACAATCGTTTGCGGTAATAGTGATCGGCGGTACGCTGAATAGGAAAAAGGCCCCGCGCGGGCCACCATTGCCCCCAGGAGCATCCCGTGGCCTATTCGGAAGTCCGGAAACTCATCGCCAAGCTCTCGAACCAACCCGACATGCACGCCGCGCTCGGCCTGGCCGACGACGGCACCGTTCGCGGCAGGTTCCTGGAACTCGACCTATCGAGCGCATTTCAGCCCATCTTCGCGATTCGCACCCGCCAACCCGCGGGCTACGATGCCTATGCCCGTCCGCGCACCGCGAACGGCGAGGTCATCAGCCCGTGGGGGCTTTTCGCCCAGGCGGCGGATGATGCAACGCTGGTGCGCCTCGACCGCCTGTGCCGGCTCGTGCACACCCTGAATTACTTCTCGCAGGCGCAAGCGGATTTGCCACTTTATCTGCGGGTACACGGCAGATTGCTCGCGGCCATCACCCAGGATCACGGCCAGGCGTTCCGCCGCATGCTCGAGGCGCTGGGCGTTCCGCCCTCCCGCATCGTGCTGCAGCTGCCATCGGAAGCCGCGCACGACGTTCTGCTGGCTGGCGTCATCCTGCGCAATTACCGCAAAGCCGGCTTCCAGGCCGGCATTCACGCGAACGACGTGCGCGAGGCGCAGTCGCTACTGCATCTGCATGCCCCCGATGTCCTCAAGCTCGCGCCGCACGCCATCGCCTCCCCCGAGACCGAGCTGCCGCCGCTACTGAAAACCGCGGCCGAGCGCGGATCGCGCGTGATCTTCACATGCGTGGAAGACGACGCGACCCTGGATCGGCTCACCCAGGTCGGCGCCGACTACGTGCAAGGCTACCTGTTCGGGATGCCGGCCCCGACGCTGGACGCCGCGCAAAGCGGTGGCCCCCACCGC
>NZ_JADGHH010000005.1 GCF_019689535.1 Pigmentiphaga sp. | reverse complement strand
ATCGGAAGGCGCCTGCGCACCTGGATCCCGAGCGATTGCGTTAGGTGCAGCGCCTGCCGTTCCGGCTCAGTGGCGGCCTTGCGAGCGCACTTGCAGCGGACCGCCTGGCACCACTTACCCTTGCAGCTCCTGCAAGGGGCGCCGGAATTGCACTGCCTCGGCCATGTGCGCGCTCTCGATCGCCGTCGAGCCGGCGAGGTCGGCCAGCGTGCGCGCGACCTTCAATACGCGGTGCGCCGTGCGTGCCGACCAGGCGAACTGTTTCATCGCCTGTTTCCATAAGGTGCTTGCGGCTCGATCGGGACGGCAATGCGTTTCCACCTGCCCCGGCGCCAGGGCGGCATTGGTGCAGCCTTGGCGCCGGTACTGGATGTCGAGCGCGGCTTGGACGCGCCGCCGCACGGCCTCGGATGGTTCTCCCGGCGGCAGGTCGGCCCAATCGTCGGCGGGGGCGGGGACTTCCACTTGCAGGTCGATGCGGTCGAGCAAGGGGCCGGAGAGGCGTGCGCGGTAGGCGGCGACCTGGTCAGGCGTGCAACGGCAGGCGCGCAGGTTGCTGCCGTACCATCCGCAGCGGCACGGGTTCATGGCGGCAACCAGCTGGAAGCGGGCGGGGTAGTCGGTGCGATGCAGCGTGCGCGCGATGGAAACCCGCCCGGTTTCCAAGGGCTCGCGCAGGGTCTCGAGCACGTGCCGGCCGAACTCGGGCAGTTCGTCCAGGAAAAGAACGCCCAGGTGCGCGAACGTGATTTCGCCCGGCCGCGGCCGCGTTCCGCCGCCTACCAGCGCGGGCGCCGAGATGGAGTGATGCGGGGCGCGGAAAGGCCGCTGCCCGAAAGGCGGGGGCGGCCCCGTCCTCAGGCTGGCGATGGCCGCGGCTTCGAGCGCTTCGTCATCGCGCAGCGGCGGAAGCAGCCCAGGGAGGCGCTGGGCGAGCATGCTCTTGCCCGAGCCGGGCGGGCCCAGCATCAGCAAGTTGTGTCCGCCCCCCGCGGCCACTTCCAGTGCCCGGCGGGCGCTGTATTGCCCGCGCACGTCAGACAAGCAGAGCGGTGCCGGGACGGGCGCGTCATCCGGGGTCGCGGCGACTTTCAGGTCGGCTTTTTCCTCCAGTTGCGCGACGACATCTTGCAGCGTGGCGGCGCCGTAGATGTTCAATCCGGGCACGCGTGCCGCCAGGCGCGCGCTTGCGGCGGGAAGCATGAGCTCGGCGCCCGGCTGGCGGCGCGATACAGACAACGCGATGGCCAATGCCCCAGCGACGGGAACCAAGGCCCCGCTGAGCGAGAGTTCGCCCGCCAGCACCCAACGCGCAAGCGGTGGCATGCCGTTGCCGCTCTTGCGGCGCGCCAGCGCCGGCATGGCGATCTGGCCGGAGGCGAGCAACACGCCTATTGCGATCGGCAGATCGAAACGACCAGACTCCTTGGGCAGGTCGGCGGGAGCGAGATTGACCGTGACCCGGCCCGCCGGGAACTCATAGCCCGAACTAAGCAGCGCCGCCCGCACGCGTTCCCGGCTTTCCCGGACTTCGGTATCGGCCAGGCCGACCATGGTGAACGAAGGCAGCCCGGGCGCGAGATGGACCTCGACGCGGACCGGCGGTGCGTCGATGCCTGTGAGTGCGCAACTGGCGAGGACGGCGAGAGTCATGGCGATGGTGCGGTGAAATGCCTGCAGTATCCCTGCAAACCCCGCATGGCCAAAGGGCGACTAGGATCATTTGACCCTCGGCGTACCGAAGAACGCGACGCTGAAGGATGGACTAGCGGTATCGCGACAGGCGTGGCGCGATGCGGCCAGGCTCTTGATGGCGAAACCCACGCCGGCGTGAACAGGCCGCCATGAAAACTTGCAGCGTGCGTGCCGAAGCCGGTCGTCGTGTGTCGGGTTCAGGGGCATCCTGGCCTCTTGGTCACCAGGTAGCAGGCTTCTGGATGTGCGCCCCATTGTTGTCAGTGACTATCTCCGGCAACTGGCTTGCTTGCACCACGCCGGGACGAATTTGCTTGAGAAAGTCGCAATGATCACGAAGGTGAACGCTTGGGTACTTCTGGGGATTCAGGATGCCAACGCGCTTACCCGGCTCTGCCCGCACCAACTTGATCGGTTCAACGAGGTCGGAGTCGTTTGAGATGACAACGGCGACGTCATACCGATCCAGATGGGCATCGTGCAGCAGGTGACTCGCCAGGTTGACGTCCGAGCCCTTCTCTTCAGTTCTGAGGACTCTTACCCAGGGATTCGCGCCTCGCTGCGGATTGGCGAGGCGAGCCATGACTGCGTGCGAAAGATAATGCCCGTAAGTGACCTGGACGGTTGGAAGCGTTGCCAATGCTCGGAGGTAAGCCTGCTGGCGAGCGGGTTGTTGAGGATCGTTGGGACGCGCCGATACAAGGGCCGTGAAATACTTGATGGCGGTGATGTCGTTGCGGGGAAGGTAGCGTCGGCAAAGAAGTTCAAGGTCCAACCATTTGTAGCCAGGGCCGCGGCCTTTCATCGTGCCGTAGTAGAGGTTGAACGCATCGACGTAGACGCTTGTTCGTAGTCTTGCGTCCGTCATGGGCACCCCGCAAAAGCAGAGGCCCCCATGCGGGGGCCTCGCACCCTGCTGTCGAAACAGCAGGGGGGATAGGGATGCTGGGAGCCTTGCGGCTCCCGCGCCCAGCGGCCGAAGCTGCTGGGGGGATCCAGGCGGGTAATGCTAACAAGTTGACAGGGCTCTGTAAATGAGCAAGCCCTGCCTTTCGTCGTATACCCAGGCGTAGCATGGGGGGTGAGCGCGCAACTGGCGAGGACGGCGAGAGTCATGGCGGTGGTGCGGTGAAATGCCTGCAGTATCCCGGCTAAAGCCGGCTGGTCCCAAGGGCAGCTAGGACCGTTTGATCCGCGCCGGGGTGCCGCGCCGCTTATCTCTTATGATTGTGGCCATCATGACCACACTTGATTTGCACGAAAGCGGAGCCCGGCTCCTGGAGGGGCCCGCCGGAAAAATGGAAGTCATATTCGACCTTCCCGACGGGGAGGCCGAGGGCATTGCCGTCGTAGCCCATCCGCAGCCCTTGTTGGGTGGCAGCGCTCGACACAAGATCCCGCACTTTTTGGCGCGTGCGTTGCGCGAGGCGGGCTGGGTCGCGGCACGCCCCAATTTTCGCGGCGTCGGCAATAGCGAGGGCGCACACGACGAAGGGCGTGGCGAAACGGACGACATGCTCGCGTTGTGCGCGATGCTGCGCGCGGCCTATCCGGGCAAGCGCCTGGCCCTGGTGGGGTTTTCCTTCGGTGCGTTCGTGCTTGCCAAGGCGGCGCGCACGCTGGCCGATCGCGGCGAGCCGGCGTGGCGTACGTGCCTGGCGGGCATGCCTTACGGAAAGATCCATGGGCGAGGGCCCTACGAGCCGCCGATGCAGATTCCCGATGCGCTGGTGGTACATGGCGAACGGGATGAGCGCGTGCCGCTTTCTGCCATTTTCGATTGGGCGCGGCCCCAAGGGCAGCCGGTGGTGGTGATTCCGGATGCGGACCATTTTTTCTCGGGCAAGCTACCGGTGCTGCGATCGGCGGTGTTGGGGCACCTGGCGGCCTGAAGCTGAAGCGGTGGCCGCCGGTCGTTCAGTTTAGTTGGTAACTCAAATCACAAATCCGAATCACAAATCTGGAGCAGGCCAGGGGTTTAATGCCCAAGGCTTTACGCCTTGGAGGAGACCCCATGAAGAAGATTCCATTGCCGCGCAGGACGACACTGGCGGCGTCTATCGTGTGTGCCCTTGCGACCACGGGATGCGGAGACGGCAGCGTCGATGGGCCGGGCAGTTCACCGTCCGGGTCCATCGCATGCGCTGAGCTGCCCGCACGCTTTGTTTCCGGACAGACCGAGCGTGTCGAGATCGCCTCGGCCACGGAGGTGCCCGCGCAGGGCGACAAGCCGGCCTACTGCGACGTTCGGGGAACAATAAAAGGGAACGTCAAGTTTGCCGTCTACCTGCCGCGCGATTGGAACGGAAGATTCCAGATGGTGGGCAACGGCGGCAAGGCCGGGAGCATTTCCCTTGCCGACATGGAAACAGCCATGAAGGCCGGGTATGCGTCGGCGTCCACCGATACGGGGCATGATGCGAGCATGCCGGCGCAGTCGGGAGCCCGGTTCGGATTCGACCAGGAGTTTGGTGATGAGATGGAAATCGACTTCGGGTACCGTGCCGTTCACTTGACGGCAGTGGTGTCGAAGGAAATCGTCGCGGCACATTATGGACGCGAGATTGCCTATTCCTACTGGAACGGATGCTCCACGGGCGGCCGGCAAGGCATGATGGAGGCGCAGCGCTATCCGGACGATTTCGACGGCTATCTGGTCGGCGCGCCGGTCTATGACTACACGCGGCAGCAGCTGTCCGCGCCCGCGCTTCTCCAGCATTTGTACAAGAGCGGCATACCCGGCCCTTCGGAGCTGCCCTATGGCAAGCTCAAGCTGCTCAACGACATCGTCTACCAGGGCAATGGCGAGGACTTCGAGGGATGCGACGCCATCGACGGCCTCGAAGACGGCATCATCCGGAATCCTCTTGCGTGCACCTTCGATCCTGAGCGCCATTTGCCACGCTGCGCCGATGGCGACGACGGCGACGCGTGCTTTACCCCGGGCGAGCTGGCAGCGATCCAGGGGGTGTACGCAGGCCGTCCGGACGTGAACGTCCTGCCGTTGCCTCCGGGAACGGAGTTTACCGATGGCGGCTGGGGCACGTGGTTCATCGCCAGCGGGGCAGGCGTACCCCAGCTGCACACCATCATGGCCGACGCTTTCCAATACCTGCTTTTCGAGCCTGATCGGCCCGAATTCGACTATCTACGCGATCTGGATTGGTCGAAGGACCCGTTGCTGATGGACAAGGCCAAGCAGACGTACAACGCTACCGACGCGGATCTGCGGGCATTCGCGGCCGCTGGCAAGAAAATAATCATGTATCACGGCTGGGGCGATCCTGGCGTGAACCCACGCGGAACGCTCCAATATCGGCAGAACGTCGAGGCCGTGTTCGGGAATGCGGAAAAAGTCGACGAGTTCTACAAACTCTACATGGTCCCGGCGCTGGGTCATTGCCGTGGGGGACAGGGACACAACGCCATTGATTGGATGACGGCGCTCTCGGCCTGGGTGGAGGAAGGCAAGGCGCCGGAAGCGATCGTGGGGACGCGGCCGTCAGACGGGTCGACCCGGCCGCAATGCCCGTACCCGCTCGAGGCGGTCTATGACGGCGTAGGCGATCCCAACCAGGCGTCCAGCTTCTCATGCCAGAAGGTGGCAAGCCAGGTGAAGGCGCGGATCGAGTGAGGCGGTGAAGTGCGGTTGCGGCGGGGCAGGCAAGTGCGAGTCTTGGTCTGCGCCGCCGTCGTCCGTGCCGGCGTCATGGGCGGGAAGGTGCGGCTTGGGGTAGTTGGCTATGCGCGCGCGCCTTTCCCGAACAGCGATGCGATGCAGGTCCTCAGCCAGCGGTGGCCGGGATCGTTGTTCCACCGCTTATGCCAGAACTGCCGGATGGTCAGCGGCGCAATCTTGAAAGGCAGCGGCAGGGCGGCGAGCTCGTTGGGCGCTGCGAGCGCAGCGGCGACCGAAGCGGATGTCACGGCAAGGAACGGGCTGTCGCGCAGGATCATGGGCACCGACAGATAGTGCTGGACTTCCGCTGCGACCCGGCGCCGGCTGGCCAATTTGCCCAGCGCCTTGACGATGAACCGGTCTCCCATCGCGGGCGCGCGGACGACCACATGCGGTGCGGATAGAAATCCTTCCACGGTGAGTCCTTGGCGCACGACCGGGTTGCGCACGGAGGCCAGGCACACCAGGACATCGTCTTCTAGCCTTTGCTGCACGAAATCACGGTCGCCCAGCGGCAGCATGCCCAGCGCCAGGTCCGCGCGCCCAGTCTCGAGTTCAGTTCCGTATTGATCGCGCGGCGCCTGGCGGCAGCTCAATCGCACGCCCGGTGCCCGTTCGTGCAGCCACGCGGTGAGCTTGGGCAGGAACATCAGCTCGCCGACATCGGTCATGAGCAGCCGAAATTCTCGTTCTGCCGATCTTGCATCGAAATCGCGCGCCTCCTCCAGCGCGCTGCGGATGAGTCCTAATGCGTTGCCTACGGGCTGGGCGAGGGCGGTCGCCAGGCTCGTCGGTTCCATGCCTTGCCGGGTCCGGACGAAGAGCGGGTCATTCAGCTGTTGGCGCAGGCGGTTGAGTGCGGCGCTGGTGGCCGACTGCGTCAGGCCCAGACGCGAGCCGGCTAAGGTGATGCTGCGTTCCTGCATGACGGCCATGAAAACCCGCAGCAAGTTCAGATCGAGCCGGCTCGCCATTACATCTATATCGTCAATAGTGGCCATGATCAGAATTTGTTTGAGTAATTCTCATGGCACCAATAGCATGTTTTCTCACCCGTTAGAAGTACTCGACAAAAGATAGGAGACATGGGGATGCGAGGCTGGGTCTATATGGCGATTGCGGCCGTCTGTCTGGCCGCGCATGGCGGCGCGGCATACGGCGCCGATGAGTTTCCGACGCGAACGGTGTCGATCTACGTGGCCAACGCGCCAGGCAGTCAGGCGGACTTGCTCGCCAGGATCCTGGCGCAAGGCATGAGTTCCCGCTTGGGCAAGAACGTCATCGTTGAAAACCGTCCGGGCGTAGGCGGGTTGATTGCCGCACGGGCCACGGCGCAAGCCGAGCCCGACGGGTACACGGTCATGCTGGGAAGTTCGGGTGTAATGGCCATTAACCCGCACGTGTATGCGAGTGTTCCCTACGATGCCAGGAAGGATTTCGTCGGCCTGGCATTCGTGGCGTCTTCGCCGAACGTATTTCTGGTATCCGCCCAGAGCGAGGTTGCCGACCTGCGCGAGTTCGTCGGGATGGTCGGCAAGGCCGGACGCCCCGTCAACTATGGCTCGCTCGGTCCCGGCGCGACCACGAACATCGTGTCCCAGCTTTTCGGCCGCGAGGCGTCGCTGCCCATGACCGAGATTGCCTATAAGGGCGAGACCATCATCATCAATGACCTGGTCGCGGGCCGGCTCGACTTCTCGGTGCTGCCCATTTCTTCGACGCTGTCCTACATCCGATCGGGCAAGCTCAAGGCGTTGGCGGTCACCTCTGACAAGCGCACGAATCTACTGCCGGAGCTGCCGACCACGGCCGAAGCTGGATATGGCTCAGTGCGGATGACGCAATGGTATGGCCTCTTTGCCCCGGCCCAGACACCGGAAGGCGTGGTGGCGAAGTTGGTCACCGCGGCCGAGGCCGCACTGGCTGATCCGGATACCCAGCGGCGGATCGCCCAGCTGGGCGTGGAGCCGGGGTCCCTGGACAGGCCGGCCTTCCTGCGGTTTTTCGCGTCCCAATACGAAGACTACGGAACGATAGTGAGGAGACTCGGGATCAAGATCGACTGAGCGGAGGTACACATGTTCTTGCGCAACACTTGGTACATGGCGGGATGGGCGGGCGAAATCGACGCCGGCATGCTGGCCCGGCGCATTGCCGATACGCCGGTCGTCCTCTATAGGCGGGGGGACGGCACGCCGGTTGCCTTGCATGACCGCTGTCCGCACCGCTTTGCGCCGCTCAGCCTTGGTCGGGTCACGGGGGATGCCATCGAATGCGGTTATCACGGCCTGCGGTTCGACGGCACTGGTAAATGCGTAGGCAATCCGCATGGCGACGGCAAGATTCCCCAGGCGGCCCAGGTACGGACGTTCCCCGTGGTCGAGAAGTACACGCTGCTGTGGATATGGCTGGGCGAACCCTCGCGGGCGGATGCCTCCCAGATTCCGGATTTTTCTTTCTTGGAAGATCCTGCACGGCGCCGCGTGGACGGCTATCTTCACGTCCAAGCCAACTACCAGCTCGAGACAGACAATTTGCTCGACCTCAGCCACACGCAATTCGTCCACGCCAACTTCCACTTCAGCGAGGCGATACTGAAGGGCAAGCACGAAGTCGTGCAAAGCGGGAACACGGTACACAGCAACTTGTGGTGTCCCAATGGCGCGCCGTCTCCTTGGTTCGCGAAACGCATTCCTGGCTACGATGGCCGGTCTCCGGTCGACCAATGGATGGACATGCGTTGGGATCCGCCTTGCGTGCTGCGCCTGGACACTGGCATCACGCCGGCTGGTCGTCCGCGGGAAGAGGGCGGGCAGAGCTTTACCGCGCACATCCTGACGCCTGAGACCGAGACCACGACGCACTACTTTTTTGCGCACAGCAGAAACTTTCGCACCGACGATGCGGAGATGGACGAAGCGATTGCGCATTGGCAGCGCGTGGGCTTCGGCGAACAAGACAAGCCCATGCTCGAGGCCGTGCAGCGGGCCATGGGGACCACCGACCTGATGAGTTTGAAGCCTATTCTGCTGCCCATCGACACGGCGGCGGTCCGGGCCCGCCGTATCGTCAAGCGGTTGTTGGACGCGGAGCAGCAGGCAGGCGCCGGGGTTGCGCATGCGGAGGGGGCGCTGCAGTCGGCTTGACGCAGCCGCCGGGGGCGGCCCGTCGGCTTGGCCGCACGCCGAAGATTAGGCGTAGTGCGGGCGCAGAGTTGTGCTAATTTTTCGGCTCTGCCGCCGTCTTCCGCATACATGAACATACGCACGCAAAGCCTGGGTTTCGTCGTTGGTACGCTCAATCGCCGCATCGTTTGGCGCCTGGCGCAACTGACCGCTCCGCACGGCGTCATGCCGGGCCAATTTCCGGTGCTGCGGTGCCTCCGGGACGTGAAGGTTTCGACGCAAATGGAGCTGGCCCGCATGGTGGGCGTCGAACAGCCGTCGATGGCGGCGACGCTTTCGCGCATGGAGAAAAACGGGCTGATCGAGCGCGTGTCGGATGAGCAGGACGCCCGGCGCCGCCTCGTATCGTTGACCGAGCGCGGAAAGCAGATGCTGGCCGTGATGACCGAGTCGGCCGTCGAGGTCTACAAAGACGCCTGTGTCGGCCTGACCGAGGCCGAAGTCGCGGAATTCCTGCGGATAGGCGCGAAGATGATCGAGAACCTGCAGGACGAAAAATGACTTTCCCTGCCCCGGGGGCAACCTTGGGTGGGAGTCACCGGGTCGGGCTGCGGCTCGTTGATGCCTGGCGTGCGTGTGTCTGGAACCGAATGTGCGCGGGGTGGACGCTGGCGAGAGGTGTCGCGCCAGACCGATTCAATGGGCCTGGTCCGCCGGGAAGGCGGCCTTTCTGAATGCACGCGGTGAAGTCCCATACCGTTGCCGGAACGTCCGGCTGAAATGGGTGATGTCGTTGAACCCCCAGAAGTAGGCGATCTCCCCGATGGAGCGCGCACGCAGCGAGGGGCTGGCCAGATCGGCGCGGCAGCGTTCCAGGCGTGTCTGCCAGATCCACTTCATGAGCGGCACTTCTTCGTCTTCAAAGAGTTCATACACGTAGCGCGTCGACAGGTTGACCGCGGCGGCGATGCGCGACGCATTCATTTCGTGGTCCTGCAGGTGGTCCCGGACGTAATCCTTGATGCGTTGTTTGTGCAGTGCGCGCAGGCGCGATGGGGGGACGCTGGTTCCCGATTCTGAGCCGGCCAGGCACGCGACGACCAGGAACGGCAGTGCATCGGCCAGGCGGTCCGCTTCCATGTCCGACAGGCGATCGGCCTGCACGACCAATTGGTCCATGGTGTGGCGCAGCACTGCGCCTGCGCCGTCCGTGGTGCATATGCGGCGCGCTGTGTGCAGTTCGATTTCCGGCATGATGGCGCGCAGCGCGCCGTGCTCGATGTAGAGGGAATGGGCCAGCACGTTTCCCGCTTCGATGAAGAACGGCTGGGCAGGATCGATGATGAACAGGTCGTCCGGTTCGATGCGGGTCTCGCGACCGTTCTGGTGGACGATGGCGACTCCCTCGCGGTGCAGCGATATGACAAGGCGCGAGCGCTGCCCCATGCCGTGCGGTGAACACGTCGTATGGGGCGTGAACCGGAGCGCCGCGAAGCGCAGGCGTTGGCCACTGTACCCTTTGACCTGCGTGCTGAAAGGGTGATAGGCGTTGCCTTTCACGGACAGGCCAACGGCGAACGCCTCTTCCATCTGCTTGCGGAAGAGTGCGGTGCCTGCGCGCTGCTTTTCACCATCGATGATGAACTGAAAGGCGGCCATGGAACGTTAACCTCCCTGCCCTATGAGTGGACAAAGAAACCCATGGAGTTTCGGTTGGTGTTGCCGGCCGCGTCAATTGGACCTTTTCCGTAGCCGTCCGGGAATGGGGGCGCCAACGCAACGAGCAGATGGCGCGGCCCTGGGCAACGGCGGCGCGCCAGTCCGCGCGTCGCGCAGGAGAGATCAATCCACGTCCCAGCCGCCCAGGCCTATGCCGGTGTACCAGTTGGACACGGCCTTGTAGTAAAGGCAACGGAAGGGGGCTGATCCCGCGACACCGTGCGCGACCAGCCAAGTGCGGATTTCTTCCGCGCCGTTTCCCGCCTCGTGCACATGGTCGGTGGCATGGCGGAGGAGGGCTTCGGGGTCGTTTGCTGCAAGTAGCGCCAGGAAGCGCCGGTCGAAGTCCTCGTTCAGCAAGCCCATGCGAGGTGTTGCGATGTCGTGGCTGAGCCCACCCGTCGCGAGCACGGCAACCCTTTCGGCTCCGTTGAACCGCCGCAGTGCATCGCCGATCATCGTGCCCCAGGCATAGGCCCTGTCCATCGTCGGAAGCGGTGGCTGGACGCAGTTGACGAGCACAGGCACCACGGGAACCTCGCCTGCAATGCCAGCCAGGTGCAAGGGAGTGATCACGCCGTGATCCAGGGTCAGGTCCATGGAGAGGGCGGGGTCGAAACCAGCTTGCAAGGCCTCTCCGACGAGATGGGCGCCGAGTTCCTGGTGTCCTGGGAGCACCTGCCGGTCCACTTTCAGCCAATGTTCCACAGGGGTCGGGTACGACGTCGCCGCGCCGATGCAGAATGCGGGAAGGTTATCGAGGAAGAAGTTGTGCAGGTGATCGTCGGATACGACCACGATCACGTCCGGATCGGCCCTGCGTATGGCCTGTCCCACCTGCAGGAAGGCCGCGAAGATCGCTTCCCGGTCCGTATCGGGAATGGCATCGGGAAAATTGAGCATGACCGGCGTATGGCTGACGGCATGCACGCTGACTATGCGGGCCACGTTATGCCTCCTCCTGCTTGCCCGCTTCCCGCATGGCTTGCACGAACACGGGCTCCGGTATGTGCAAGCCGAGGCAATGGGCCCGCAACAGGTACGGATTGACCCCCGCGAGATACATCGCGCCGATGTCGTTGTCCCGGATGGCTCGCTTGAGTTCGGCTGCGAGCGGGATGCCTGCCATGTAGGCGTCGGGGTCCTGCTTGTAGCGCTCCAGATGGTCCTCTCGGTGGTGGATGTCGAACAGGATGCGATTCATCCAGTAAGCGTCGGCCGTTGGGATGAGCTGCCGCCAGTTGCTCGGCATCAATGGCCTCCTTTCAGCTGCCTGGCCAGCCAGTTGACGATGGTGGGAAGGGTTTGCGGTGTCAGTCCCATGTGTCCGCCAGGGAAGAACCGGACTGTTTTCGGATCACCATGCTCAAGCAGCAAATGGATGTCAGCCACGGGACACTGGCGATCCTCCTTGCCGTTCACCAGCAGCAGTGGTGCGCAGGGGCGGTCCAGCAGGCCCTGGTCGAGGAGTGACAATCGCTTGAACGCGGCGACGTAGTCCTCGTCCGTTTCCACGCCCAGCATGCGCTTGCGGGTTTCGACCAGTTCCATGAGGTAGCTGTCCGGATAGCGCGATGCAGTGACCCAGTCGGGCTGGAACATGAAATGCGCGCCTCCTCCCCAGTTGACGGCACCTGCCAGGCGATCCGGAAGGAGATGAGCGAGTTTGGTTGCCCAGTAGCCTCCGAACGAGCGGCCGAGGCAGGCCACGCGCTCGGCGTCCAGGTCATTGCGGGTGCGCAGCCAATCGAGAACAGTGATGAACTGCCGTTCCGCATCCACGACACCGTGGACCGGGGATTCGCCGGTGCCGGCGTTGTCCATGGCGACCGTTGCGATGCCATGTGCAAGCACCAGGTCACTGGCGGCGGTCATCTGTTCCTTGCAGGCGTCCACGCCGCCCCACATCAGGACCACCCGCGGCCGTTCGACGCCGCGCGGACGCCGAAGCAGGACCGGCACCGTCTTGCCTTCGCCGTCGCGGCCATCGAAGGGGACGACGATGCGCTCGATGGGGATGTCCCAGTACGAGGACGTGGCAAGGTAGGTCTCGCGTTCACGGATGGCGCAGTATTGCTTGGCGGGATGGTTGGGGCAGGGAAAACGGCCCATGAAGTAGGCGCCGCTGGCACGCTGGTACAGCTCCGCGGCGCGGGCGGTATCGCCGTCCCGGTGTGCCTGGCGCGCCTGTGCCTCCAGCCCATCGCCGATCTTTCCCCAGTAGGTGCCCCAGGACTCCCCGTCCAGGCCGGTCACCCCCTCGATCCACGCCGCGCCCTCGTCGGGGGGCAACGCATTCATGGGGTGGACGCGTGCCTTCCAGCGTTTGATCATCCAGGCCTTGGCTTCGGCAAGGGTCTTGGGGCGGCCAGAGACATCGGCGTCTACGGTGGCGCTGGTGGACTGCACGGTCACGGTCGTTCTCCAGGATTCGATGTTGAAACGAATGCATCGTCTCGATCGGATCCCATGATGTTCGCAGGCGGCGTCATGCTTGACTTGGCCCGGCGTGCACAGGAAGTTGATCGGTCGTGAAGGTTGATGCGAAGTTGTCTGGACGTGCGCTGAAGCTTGAGTGGGAGTCGGTCACTGCGGCCCAGGCGTTGACGGGCGCCGCTCCCTCTTGCGTAATTGCCGCGACTCATGCGTGACGGGGCCGGTGGCGCCGGTCACCATAGATGGAGCAGGCAAGAATGAGCAGCATCGGAAAGGTACTCGTGGTGGGGGGGGGCATCGGCGGCATGTCTGCAGCCATCTGTTTGCGCAGGAGCGATGTCGAGGTGCACCTGATCGACCTGGATCCCGAGTGGCGAGTGTACGGGGCGGGCATCACGCTGACCGGTCCCACGCTGCGCGCCTTCCGTGCCCTGGGGGTCTTCGACGAACTGGCGTCCCAGGCATATACCGGCCACGGCATCCAGGTCTGCAACATGGCGGGCGACCGCCTGAAGGTCGTCCCAACGCCGGTCGTCGGTGACCCGGACCTGCCCGGGAGCGGCGGAGTACTGCGTCCCGTGCTGCATGCGATCCTTGCACGCAGGACGCTGGACAGTGGTACCCACGTGAGGCTGGGCGTGACCGTGGACAGCCTCGCCCAGAACGAGGGCGATGTGACCGTGCGGTTTTCCGATGGCATGGAAGATCGGTATGACCTTGTCATCGGTGCCGATGGCATCTTTTCCCGGACGCGCACGCTGATCTTTCCGGACGCTCCAGGGCCCGAATTCACGGGCCAGTGCGCGTGGCGCCTCGTGATCCCGCGCGCACCCGGCATCGATCGCCGGCATTTCTTCCTTGGCGGGCCGGTCAAGGTGGGGCTGAACCCGGTCTCGGCCTCCGAAATGTACATGTTTCTCCTCGAGGCCTTGCCGGCGCCGAACCGTATTGAGGATGCCGACCTGCATCTCAGGCTGGCAGAACTGATGCAGGGGTATGGAGGCGTGCTGGCCACCATTCGGGAGCAGCTCAACGAGTCTTCCCGCATCGTCCGGCGCCCCCTGGAGGGGTTCCTGCTGCCTGCGCCGTGGTTCAGCGGCCGGGTCGTGCTGATCGGCGACGCCGCGCATCCGACCACGCCACAGTTGGCGTCAGGTGCCGGCATGGCGATCGAGGATGCGCTGGTGTTGAGTGAGGAACTGGCCCGCCAGGGCGAGGTGCCGCGGGCGCTCGAGCGGTTCATGGAGCGCCGGTATGCGCGCTGCCGCCTGGTGGTGGAGAACTCGTTGCAGATCGGGCGCCTGGAGCAGCAGAGGGCACCCATTGAAGCCCAGGCTGCCCTCGTCGAGGAGTCGCTGGCCGTCCTGGCAGAGCCGATCTGACGACCGGGCCATGTGCCGCCGGCTTCCCCGCGGGAGGCACATGGCCATTCAGGACGCCAGGCTCATTCGATCTTGGTTCCCGTTTCGCGAACGACGCGCTCCCACTTCTGCATCTCCTTCTTCACCATTGCGGCAAACGCTTCTTGCGAGATGTCGGACGTTTCAAAGCCGACGTTGGCGAGCTTGGCGCGCACGTCTTCGGCCCTGGCCGCAGCCGACAGTTCACTGCGAATCTTCTCTATGACCGGGGCTGGCGTGCCGGCAGGGACCCAGGCGCCGACCCAAGATTCGTCCTCGAAGTCGGTGAAGCCGGCTTCCCCGATGGTGGGCACGTTCGGCACGGCGGGACTGCGCTTCTTGCTCGTCACGGCCAAACCGACGAGCCGGTCGGACTTGATCAATGGCACGGCAGGGGGCAGGGCCGTGGCGGAAAGCGCAACTTCGTTCGCCATGGTGGCCTGCATCGTGGCCGGGATGCCCTTGTACGGTACGTGCGTGACGGGAACCTTGGCGAGGATCTTGAACAGGTATTCGGCCGACATCTGAGGTGTCGTTCCGTATCCCGGTGATCCGTAGTTCAGGTCCTTGGTCGCGCGGGCCCGCTCCACGGCATTCCTCAGCGTGCGGATTCCGCTCGTGGGGCTGGTCACCAGGATATTGGGTGCCGTGGCGAGCAGTGCCACCGGGATGAGGTCCCGCTCCGAATCGTAGCCCGTGTCCTTGTAGAGGTAGGGGGTGACCGCAAACGCGGTGGAGCTGACGAGGACCGTATAGCCATCCGCCGGTGACTTGGCTGCGGCCTGGATCGAAATCAGGGCACCGGCGCCCGCGCGGCTTTCGACGACCACGGCGTGACCGGAGCTCTCGGTGATCTTCTGGGCGAAGATTCGGCCTATGACGTCCTGCGGGCTGCCGGTCGATGCGGTAATGAACTTGATGGGTTTGCTTGGATAGGGTTGCGCGAGCGCCGCGAGGGGAGCGCCCAGCAAGACTGCGACGCCAAGTATCGCTGTACGGGCATTCAGGGCCATCACCGTCTCCGATTTATGTGTTTGTGTCGTGAGTGAATAGCGGCCTGGCTCGTGGATGTCCTGCCTGGACGGTCCAGGGCCTGGGCTATTCTAGGCAGACGGTGGATGGCGATAGTGTGCTGTTCGTGCGCGATAAGTTGATCGTCATGGAACCCCTGGTGCAGGGGGCCATGACGTGGGTTCATGACATGACGAAAAGCGGCCGGTAGGCGCGAATGCCCTGCCCGACCGACCATTCACGCCAGGGTGGTAAGGCCGCAAGGCGTCATTGCAGCTTGATGCCCGCCTCGGCCACCACCTTCTTCCATTTCACCGTTTCTTCCTGCACGAAGCGGTGGAGCTCCCCAGGGGTGCTGCCGGCGACTTCCAGCCCTTGCGTTTGCGCCCGGGCCCGGAGCTCGGGCAGGGCCAGCGCCGTCCGGATCTCGGCGCTCAGCTTGTCGACGATGGGTTGGGGCGTCCCCTTGGGTGCGAAGATGCCCACCCAGGTATCGGCCGAGAATCCTGGCACGCCTGCTTCAGCCACGGTGGGAACGTCCGGCAGGGCCGGCGAGCGGCGGGTGCCGGTCGTGGCCAGGGCCTTGAGCTTGCCCGAGTTGACGAGCGGAATGGATGCGGTCAGGTCCATGAACCCGATGGGCACGCGACCGCCGATGATGTCTTGCAGCGCCTCGGGCGTGCCTTTGTAGGGAACGTTGCGCATGTCGAGGCCGGTAGCTTGGCGGAACAGTTCGGCTGCCAGGTGATGACTCGTGCCTACGCCGTTGGTGGCGTAGGTCAGTGCACCGGGCTGCGCCTTGGCCCGCTCGATGAGGTCCTTGATGCTATGGATCCCGGCCTGGGGGTCGGCGACGACGGCGACAGGTGCCCGCGCGACCATGGAGATGCCGACGAAGTCTTTCGCAGGATCGTAGTCCAGTTTGTAGAGATTGGGGTTGATCACCAGCGCTCCCGTGACCCCGACCAGCAGGTTGTAGCCGTCGGCAGGAGCCTTGGCGACGTAGCGCGTGGCGACGTTGCCGGCCGCGCCGGGACGGTTCTCGATCAGGAAAGGCTGATTCAGCTGGGCCTGCAACCTTTCGGCCATGGCGCGAGTAATGGTGTCGGCCGAGCCGCCGGGTGGGAAAGGCAGTGCCAGCTTGACCGGACGGTCGGGGTAGTTGGCGGCCGGATCCGCGTAAGCGGCGGGCGCCAGCAGTACGCCAGCAATGGCCAGGCATGATGCGAAGCCGCGCGCAGCGATGAAAGTCATAGTTGTCTCCTCGTTATTTCGTGGCTACGACTGCTCAAAAAGATGCGCCTGCGCCGCGGCGCGCGCCCTCGTGCAGGGGACGCGCCGCGGCGCAAGCGGACGTGAACGTGATCAGGCTGCGTCTCTGAAGTGGGGGATGACCTCCTCTGCGATGGCCTGCATGTTGGCGCGCACCATGTCGTCGGGCATGGTGCCGAACTGGGTCTTGGTCAGCGTCGTGCCAAAGCCCGCCAGTTCCTGGTACTCGGCCAGTTTCTCGCGTACGGTGGCCGGGCTGCCGATGATGACCAAGCCAGATTTCACCAGGTCTTCCGCCGACTGCGGCTTGGAACCCACTGCGCGCGTCGACTTGATGCGCTTCATGGCTTCGATGTTGGTGTAGCCCGGCGGCAGCAGCATTTCCATAGGCATCTTCAGCAGGCGCGTCATGAGTGCTTCCAGGTGCGGCTTGGCTTCGGCCATCGCGCGTGCATCGGTTTCGGCCACGTAGATGCAGTTCGACCACGCGAGTTGGTCCTGGCTTGCCTCATAGCCGGCCTTGCGCGCTTCCTCCCGGTACATGTCGAAGAATTTCTTGACCGTGAGGATGGGGCTCAGGGTCTGGCAATAGGTATACCGGCGTTCCGCGGCCCAGCGGATCGTGCTGCTCGATCCCTGCGAAGGCACCCAGATTGGCGGATGGGGGGCCTGGTAGGGCCGGGGCCACGGGTTCACGTACTGGAATTGGTAGTACTTGCCCGTGTAGGAGAACGGTCCAGGTTCGGTCCATCCCCGCACGATGAGGTCGTGTGCTTCGAGAAAGCGCGCCTGCGATTCGGCCGGGTTGATGCCCATCGCGTGGTATTCGGCGCCGATGCCGCGTACGAAACCCGCGATGAAGCGGCCCCGCGTCAGGTTGTCCAGGATGGCGAATTCTTCGGCCACCATCAGCGGATTGTTCAGTAGCGGCAATGCGCGGCCCAACACGGCGATCTGCGCCCGTTTCACGCTGCGGGCCAGTGCGCCGGCCAGCACGCCCGGGATCGGCATCATGCCGTAGGCGGTTTGGTGGTGCTCGTTCAGGCACACCCCGTCGAAGCCGAGGCGATCCGCGAATTCCATCTGGTCCAGATACTCGTGGTAGAGCTCTGCACCCAGCTTCGGATCGTAGTGGCTATTAGAGAACGTCACCCACGCCGAACCGTTTTTCTGGATCGCTTCCAGGTCCGCATGGCGATAGGGCATCAGGTGGAAATTGAAGAACTTCATGCGGGGCTCCCGATCGAGGCGGTGAATCGTGTCAGCGCGGCCACGGTCTCGGCCGTGCGTTCGAGATGCGGTGCATGGCCGCACTCGCCGAGTTCGACCAGGTTGGCGCGGGCGATGCGGTCGCGCCAGGAGCGGCCGTATTCAGCGGGGAGGATGCGGTCATTCGCACCCCAAAGGACGAGCGTCGGAACGGTGATGCGGTGCAGCCATTTGGCGAGGTCCGGGTCGTGGCCACGGGGCTGCCACGTCAGGCGTGCCGTGATCTCCTTATTGCGCACGGCCAGGTCCAGCTCTTCTTCGGTCGGCTTGCGCTCCAGCACCTTCTCGGCCAGGGCCGGGTCGTGATAGGTGTCGCGCACCAGCTCTTCGTCCGTGCGCAGGAATACGTCGATCGTGGGCACGCCCGGCACGTGGATGCCCTGGGCCGAGATCAGGGTGAGCGAGGCCAGCGCATGGCCGTTGCGCACGGCCAGTTCCGCCGCGATCCAGCCGCCCAGGTCGTATCCGACCAAGTGCACCCCGCTCAGCTTCTGCTGGTCGAGGTAGTCGAGATAAAAGTTCGCGAGATCCCGGACGTTGTCCAGCCACGGGGGCACGGGGCTGCCGCCGTAGCCGGGGTGTTCGGGCGCATGGCAATCGTAGTGCGCGGCGAGCGCCTCGACCAAGGGCTGCGATTCGGCCAGCCCGGCCGGCCCGTGCAGGAACAATAGCGGCTGGCCTCGGCCGGCGCGCGAAATGCGCAGCGCAGTATCGCGCACGCGCAAGGTTGACGCGTCCATTGCGGTCATGGATGTCTCCTCGATGGAACGGTGTCGGCAGCGCCGCTTCAGGCGGCAGCGCGTACCGCGCTAGGGTTGCAAGCCTGGTGGGCGCGCATGCGATGGGCGAATTCGAAGACCTCACGGCCCAGCGTGCGCAGTTGTTCGTCAACGCGGGCGTCGATGCACCGACCGTCTGGCGCGAACGCCGGCTCGGTGCCGCCGATGCAGACGCCGAGGGGCGTGGGCCAGCCGCGCAGCGCATGTACGATGTCGCGCAGCGCGCCCAGCGTGGTGACGGCGCCTTGCCAGCCAGCCGCGTTCGCGATGCAACCCACGGCGCGCCCGCTCAGGTAGGGGCGGGCGTCGTTGCGCAGGTCTTCGACATAGTCCAGCGCGTTCTTGATGAGACCGGACAGGCTGCCGTGGTAGCCAGGCGAAGCGATGATGACACCGTCGGCGCGCCGCAGCTCGGCGACGAGGCGCAGTGCGGCCGGCGTGCGGCTCGGGTCGTGCGGTGCATACATCGGCAGGACCAGATCGTCGCCCGTGAGCAGGACGACTTGTGCGCCCGCTTCGGCGACCGCGTCGAGCGCATGGCGCAGGGCGCGTTCGGTGGACGAGTCGGGACGGGTGGTGCCGCCCAGGGCCACCACGCGTAGCGGGGAGGGGTTCATGCCTGTCTCCGTCGTTTAATACATAGCTAGCTATGTATTACGCTCTCCGGCGCGCGAAAAGTCAAGTGGCGCCAATGCAGCAGAACGGCGTCAGTCCGCCAGGCCCTTGCTCCATGACTTCGGGGTCTTGGCCCATTCCTTGAGGAATTCGAGGAAAACCTGGACCCGCATGGGCAGATTCTTGCGCGAAGAGTAAATGGCGTAGACGTCCAGGCCCGAAGGAACATAATCGGGAAGGACGACCTGCAGTTCGCCTCGTTCGATTTCTTCTGCCACCATGTAGTACGGATGCATGGAAATGCCCATGCCGGCCAGCGCCGCTTCCTTCAGCGCATCGCCGAAGTCCGAGCGCAGCGGGCCTTGGACGCGGACGGAGACCGGCCCTTCCGGCCCCTTGAAGTTCCAGGTGGCGGTAGGCGATTTGTTCCAGTTGACCAAGCATTTGCAATGCTGGAGATCGCTGGGATGTGCCAGCGGGCCGGTCTTGGCGAGATAGGCCGGGGAGGCGACCAGCGCTTGGGGGGCTTGGGCGAGCGGAATGGCGATGAAGCTCGCGTCCTTCAGGACGGGCACGATGATGATGCCCACGTCCAGGCCTTGCTCGACGAAGGTTTCCTGTTTACGGACCGTGAGCAGGCTGAGTGCGATCTGGACGTCAGGGTAGCGCTCGTGGAATTCATAGATGACGGGCAGCAGGCGCTGCGTGCCGAAGGCGGGAGGCACGCCCACCCTCACGACGCCGGAGACGTCGCGCGACAGATCGAGCACGGATTCGCGCAGGTCGTCGTAGCGCTTGAGGAGCTCCAGCCCGTTCTCCAGGACTTGCAGTCCCGCCGGCGTCAGTCCGAGCTGCTTCGTGGTGCGGTTGAGCAGCTTGACGCCCAGCGACCGTTCCAGCCACGCGACCTGTTTCGTGCAGGTGGCCCGGGATACGCCGAAATGTTGGGCGGCGCCGGCGAAGCTATTGCGCCGGGCCACTTCGACGAACATGCGTAGGCAGCTGAGTTGATCCAAGCCCGCGTCCTTGATCGTTTCTTCTTGGGAAATTTCAAATTTAGCACCGCTGCCTTGTTGATCAGCGCCTGCGCACGAATAATCCCCTCGTTCATTGTTTCGAAACCGACATCACCCCTATTCCGGCGCCATGCCGTTGCTGAGCACAGGGCGTCCGTCCTATATATCCGGAGACTCGTCATGTTCCAACCTCCCTCCTCCTTCGCCCGCCGTCGATTCGCCGCCCTGGCGTTCGCGTTCGCCGCGGCTGGAACCGTGGCCGCGCCCGCGGCCGCGCAGAATTTCCCGACCCATCCCCTGCGCATGGTCGTGGCCTATGCCCCGGGCGGCGCGACCGACATCGTTGGTCGCATGTTCGCCCAAGAAATGTCCGAAATCCTGGGGCAGTCCGTCGTGCTCGAGAACCGGGCCGGCGGCGGCACGTTGGTGGGCACCGAGTCGGTCCGGCGTTCCGCGCCGGACGGCTACACGCTGTTGTTCGGCACCAATGCCTTCGTGATCACGCCGTTGCTGCACGACACCAAGACTTACGACCCGGTGGTGGACTTCCAGCCCATCGGCCAGGCAACTGTGCAATCGCTGGGCATTCTCGTGACGCCCGGCCTCAAGCTTCGCACGGTCAAGGAGTTCATTGAGTACGCCAAGGCCAATCCGGGCAAGATCAATTTCGCCTCGTCGGGCAACGGCTCCGCCCAGCACTTGGCCGGCGAGGCCTTTGCCAAGGCCGCCGGAATCAAGATGGTGCATGTCCCGTACAAGGGCACGGGTCCCGCCATGGCGGACCTGCTGGCCGGGCGGGTCGACGTCATGTTCAGCTCGCTGGTCGGCAACATGGAACATGTTGCCGAAGGCAGGCTGGTGCTGATCGCGACGACGGGCTTGAGCCGTTCGCCCGCCACGCCCAATGTGCCGACCGTGGACGAAAGCGGGCTCAAGGGCTTCCAGGCCGAAACCTGGCAGGCTATCCTTGCTCCCGCCGGCACGCCTGGGCCGGTGGTCCAGCGCTTGAACGAAGCCTTGGTCAAGGCCGGCAAGTCGCCGAAGATCATCCAGACGCTGGCTGCGCAGGGAATGGAAGTGCGCACCACGTCCGCCGAGGAACTGCGTCAACTGCTCGTGCGCGACACTACGCAATACAAGGCGTTGCTGCAGCAGACCAAGAACACGCTGCAATAACGCAGGGGTGATTGCCAGAAACTCGTCTTGCCCGTGCGGCAAGACGAGTTTTTTTATTTAGTTTCCGAAGCGGCGCTGTCCACGCTTTTCTTCCACCAGCCAGCGTCCGTCTGCTGCCCGGGAGAGGCGTTCGCGATAAAACGTGATGGACAGGGGCGGTGGCAGGGGCACGGGGCCAGTCGGCGCGGCCGGCGCATCGACCCGATAGACCAGCGTCATGTAGCGCGCACAGGCACGGTCCGGCGCCTCGACGTCAATGACGAGGTTCTGCACCAGATGGGCCGTGGTGCGCCCGGCAGGGCGATCCGCCAATGCCTGGCGAACTTCGGCCGGCCCCTGCAGGGCCCGGCCCTGGCGATGCCAGACGCCTCGTTCGGCCATGCAGGCCGCGACGGCGTCGAAATCGCCGCCGTCCAGGGCGAGGTAGAAGCCGTGGATGGCTTGTTGGCAGCCGGTCACGGCGGCCCAGCGTTCGAGATCGGTCATGGTCATCCTTGGACGAAGGGGTTGCGCAGGGTACCCAGTCCCGTGATCTCGACCTCCACCACGTCGCCCGCCCGCAGGTCGGGCGATTGGCCGTCGGTGCCCATCCATACGACGTCCCCTGGGTAGAGCGTCAGGTACTTCGTCATGGCGCACAGGAAAGTCGGGATGTCGAAGATCATCGCGGCCGTCGCGAATTCCGTGGTGCACCTGCCGTTTACACGCACGCAGGTCCGGGCGGCACGCAGGTCGAACTCGGTTTCTATCCAGGGCCCCATGGGCTTGAACGTATCGGCATTCTTGGCGCGCCAGAACGTGCGGTCCGAGCGTTGCCAATTGCGTTCGCTCACGTCGTTGCCGATGGTGTAGCCCAGCACGCAGTCCATGGCATTGTCGGGCGTCAGGTGCCGGGCTTGTTTGCCGATCACGACCACCAGCTCGCCTTCATAGTGGATCGTCCGCGCGTCGGGCGGTATGACCACCTCGTGCCCGTGCGGTACCAATGCGTTATTGGCGCGGTAGCCGATGTCTGCCTGCTTGGGCAGCTGCGGTTCCTCGCCCCGCTTGCGGGCCGCCTCGATGGCATGCTCGGCGTAGTTGAGGCCGGCACAGTAGAAGGTGCGCGGGATGACCGGCACTTCCAGTCGCACGCTTTGGAAATCGACCCATTCGTCCGTGCGGACGTATCCGTCGAAGGGGGAGCCTTCGACCCGGTTGACCCGGTCGTCTTCGACGAGGCCGTAATGGGTGCCTTGGCTATCGGTGAATCTTATCCAGCGCATGGAGGGTTCTCTTGATGGGTTTTGTCGTTACGGCTGCGTCGAAAAGTGCGGCGGCGCCAACAGGCTCGCGTCGATATCCTCGATGCGCCGGGCCCCGCACAATTTCATGGCGCGCACCAGTTCCTCGGTCAGTATCTGCAAGGCCCGGTGCGCGCCGGCGTCACCGCCGGCCACCGCGCCGTATAGCGTGGCCCGGCCGACCAATACCCCCTCGGCACCCAGTGCCCGGGCCTTGAGAATGTCCACGCCGCGCCGCACGCCGCCATCGAGCCACACCGGGATGCGGCCTGCCACTGCCCGGACGACGCCGGGCAGCGCATCGAGCGTGGCGCATGCGCCATCCAGCTGGCGCCCGCCATGGTTGGAGACCACCACGGCATCGGCGCCGAGCTGCACCAGCTTCTCGGCGTCGTCCGGCCGCAGCACGCCCTTGACGATGAGCTTGCGTGGCCATCGGTCGCGAACCTGGGCCAGGCGGTCCCAATCGAACGACGGGTCGTAGTTGCGGCCCACGGCCGAGGCCAGGCCAGCGACTGTCGTGACGTCGCGCTGCAGGCCGATCAGGTTCTTGTTTACCGGCATGCCGTGCCGCAGCAGCGAAAACGCCCAGCGAGGATGCATTGCAACGTCGCCGAAGCTGCGGTAGGTAAGCCGGAACGGCGTGCGGAATCCGTTGCGAACGTCGCGTTCGCGTTTGCCGCCAACGGGCAGGTCGACGGTGATGACCAGGGCTTCGTAATCGGCGGCGCGCGCCCGCTCGATCAGCGAATGGAAAAAGTCCTGGTTCTTCAGCACATAGGCCTGGAACCAGAGGCGGCCGGGCGCGATGCGCGCCACTTCTTCGATGGAAGCGGTGGCGCTGGTCGAGAGCGTATAGGGGATGCCGAACTGTGCCGCTGCCTTGGCAATGGCCAGGTCGCCGCCGTGCCGTCCGTAGCCTACGCCCCCGGTGGGCGCGATGGCCAGCGGAAAGCCGGCCGGCGCCCCCAAGGCGGTGCACCGGGTCTGGACCTCGGCGACGTTCACCAGGGTGCGCGGCAACAATCGCACGCGCTCGAAGGCACGGCGATTGTCGTTCAGGGTGAGCTCGTTCTCCGCGCCGCCGTCGAAGAAATCGAAGACCAGCCGGGGCAGGCGGCGGCGCGCCGCCTCGCGCAGGTCATCGATGGATTGGGCGCGGGCGATGTTCCGGTCGAAGAAACCCATGGCGCGCTCAGTGTTGGGCAGCGTCGCGCGCCGGTCGGAGTGCAGCCGGCAGGAATGACGGATCGCAAATGCGGTCAGCCAGCACCTGGCAGCGCTTGATCAGGCGATGTTCGTGCGGCAAGTAGTCGGGCCAGGCAGCGTGCAGCGTGCCGATGTGGTCCCACATCAATACATCGCCTTCGGTCCACTCGTGCGTGTATTGGTACTTGGGCTGCAACTGGTGGGCGAACAGCCGTTCGAGCACTTCGTCGCTTTGCTGCGCGTCGAGTTCGTTGATGCGGATGGCGTAGCCCGGATTGCAGTACAAGACCTTGCGGCCGGTAATGGGGTGGTCCAGGAACACCGGATGCGTGGAGGGCGGGCGCTTGGCGCGTTGCTCAGGGGTGAGGGGCGGCCGCGTGCTGCCCGGGCGCGAACGCATGTTCTCCCAGAACTTGTTGAAGTCGTGGGTGGCGGTGGCGTTGGCGAGCAGCTGCTTGAGGTCTTCGGGCAGGTCGTCGTAGGCGGCGTGCATGTTCGCGAAGCTAGTGGATCCCAGCGCGCGGCCGTCCCGGCGCGGCACCTTGATCGCGTACAAGACGTTCACGAAGCCGACGGTCGCGTTGTACGACATGTCGGTATGCCAGTCCTGCCCGGCGTCGGCAATGCCTATCGGTTTCCCGTTCTCGACGATATTGGAAAGAATGCTCACTTCAGGGATGCCCGGCTCGTTCGCATCCGAGACGGTGCGCTGGAGGCCGCCGAAACGCGCCGAGAAATCCCGCAAGTGCGCCGGCGTGATGGATTGCCGCGGGAAGCGCAGCACGCCGTGCCGGCCGAGCGCTTCCAGCAGCGCTGCGAAGTCTTCGTCGGACAACGGGCGGGAGAGGTCCAGCCCGAGTACGTCTGCGCCAAGTATTTTTCCGGTGGGAACGATATCCAGCATGATGATTCCTGTCTGCCTGTTCGATGGCGAAATGGTAGGCAGCGGCGGGCCATTTGGACATCCTCGGGGCGCAAACTTGTTATTTCCCGATGAGAAACAACTGAATGGGGAAGCGAGCATGGCCCCTGGTAAACCCTAGGTCAAAACTGCTTGTGGACGATCCGGGCCGGCGATAGTATTTCGAAAAGATAATATGTTTTATAAAAGATGGAGTGGAGCATGGCTCGCTACGATGCCTATCGAGAAGAGGTGCTCGGCCGAGCGAATGTGAGCGACACGCCGGAGCTGGTGTCGTACTACGAGGAACTGGCCAAGTTCGAAACCGGCGCGCTTTGGACGGTCGCGAACAAAATCGAGCCGTGGCAGCCGCAATCGGATTCGGTGCCGGTGCTCTGGCGATATAAAGACCTGAGGGAGCACGTCCTGCGTTCGGTGGACCTCGTCAAGCCCGAGCAGGCCGGGCGGCGCGTGATCTACTTGAATAATCCGGGACGCCGCGAAGTGTCGGCGGCGGTCGGCTGGCTCTATTCTGGCCTGCAGGTCATGCATCCCGGGGAGGTCGCGACGGCGCATCGCCATTCCTCCAGTGCCCTGCGGTTCATCATGGAAGGCCGCGGCGCCTACACCATCGTCGATGGCCACAAGATGACCCTGGGCGCCAACGATTTCGTATTGACGCCTAACGGCACCTGGCATGAACACGGGGTCAGCGAAGACGGTACGCCCTGCATCTGGCAAGACGGCCTGGACATTCCCCTCGTCAATGCCCTGGAGGCGGGCTTTTACGCCGTCCATCCCGATCTGCACCAGGCCGTGACTTTCCCGGTGAACGATTCCACGGCGTCGTGGGGCGGTGCCGGGCTCCGTCCCTATGGCGACAGCTGGAGCAAGCCGTATTCGCCGCTGTTCAAGTACGAGTGGGAGCCTACCTACGAGGCCTTGCGCCGCTACGCGGCCACCACGGCAGGCAGCCCGTACGACGGGGTGATCATGAACTACGTGAATCCCGCCACGGGCGGACCGGTCATGTCCACCATCGGCGCCAGCATGCAAATGTTGCGGCCGGGCGAGAAAACCAAGGCTCATCGCCATACCGGCAGCTTCATCTACCAGGTTGCCAAGGGCAAGGGGTACTCCGTCATCAACGGGCGGCGCTTCGACTGGGAAGAGCGGGACATCTTCTGCGTGCCCTCCTGGGCCTTCCATGAGCATGCCAATGCGTCCGAAAGCGAGGATGCGTGCCTGTTCTGTTTCAACGATTTGCCGGTCATGCACGCGCTCCGGCTTTATTGGGAAGAGGCCCTGGTCGACAACGACGGCCATCAACCGATAGTCGCCTAGTCTTTCCTCGCGGGCGCGGCCCGCTTTCTTTCAACCGCATGTCGTATATCGCGGGCTTCGGTCCGCAGGGATTCTTGTCGCCTCGTGCGACCTACGGAGTAGAAAAAATGCGTCTTGTGACTTATCGCACCGCCGTTGCCGAAGCAGCCAAATTAGGTGCCGTGGTGGGCGATCGCGTGATCGACCTGGAACGCTTGGGTTCGGCAGCCGGCGTGCCGCTGCCTGGCGACATGCTGGCCTTCATCGATCTCGGGCCCGATGCGGTGAATGCGGCCACCGGGCTGTTGAAGTCGTACGAGGGCAAGTGGCCGGTCGGGACCTCGATCCCGCTCGAAAACGTTCGCCTGCTGGCGCCGATTCCGCGTCCCCGCAAGAACATATTCGGCATCGGCCTCAATTACGTCGAGCACGTGGAAGAGTCCAGCCGTTCGCTCGACACCTCAAAAGATCTTCCCACCAAGCCGGTCATTTTTTCCAAGCCGCCCACCAGCGTGATCGGGCCGGGCGAGGCCATCGAGCACAACGCCAAGATCACCCAGCAATTGGATTGGGAGGTCGAGCTCGCCGTGATCATGGGCCGGCGCGCGCAGCGCGTGGCTGAGGCGGACGCACTCAATTACGTCTTTGGCTATAGCGTCATGATTGACATCAGTGCGCGCGACTGCCGACGCGCCGGGCAGTGGATCTATTCGAAAGGGCAGGACACCTACGGACCGTTCGGCCCCTGCATCGTCACAGCCGACGAAATTCCCGATCCGCACGTCCTCGACCTCTCGCTCACGGTCAATGGCGTGACCAAGCAGAGCTCGAACACTCGCCACATGCTGTTCAAGGTGCCGCATCTCATCGCGGATATCAGCGCGGCGATGACACTCGAAGCCGGCGACATCATTGCGACGGGTACGCCCGAGGGAGTGGGCGCCGGCCGCAACCCGCAAGAGTGGCTGTGGCCGGGCGACGTAGTCGAGGCCACGGTGGAGAAGATCGGCACCCTGCGTCATCCGGTGGTAGCCGTCTAGCCGGGCTTTCACGCCGGGCCGGCGCGTACTGCATGTCGGCTCGATTCCGCCTCGTTGCGGGCTTTCCAGTAGTTGCGGTACATCCTTGGGGAACGACCATATGATCTCGACTAGGATCCGGGGCGTGCTCTGCGCGCTTCTCGTTGCAGGTACCGGCGTCGCTCAGGCTCAAGCGCCGGTCAAGATAGGATTCATCACGACCCTCTCTACGCCAGCAGGCTATATCGGGGAGGACGAACGCGACGGCTTTAGCCTCGCGATCAGGCAAGGCGGCGGTAAGTTGGGCGGCGTGCCCGTGGAGCTGGTGATCGAGGACGACGCTCTCAAGCCTGCCAATGCGAAGCAGGCCGCGGACCGCATGTTGCAATCGGGAATCAAGCTCTTTACGGGCGTGAACTTCTCGAACGTGCTGGCCGCCGTGGCGCCGGGCGTGTTGCGCGAAGGCGCTTTCTACGTGAGCTTGAATCCCGGGCCGTCTACGTTTGCCGGGGAAAAATGCGACAAGAATTACTTCGTCGCGTCTTACCAGAACGATGCATATCACTCCGCCGGCGGCCATGCCGCGAACGAGCTCGGGTACAAGCGCGTCGTCCTGCTGGCGCCCAATTACCAGGCGGGGCGCGATGCCATGGCCGGATTCAAGCGCACCTACAAGGGCGAAGTCATCGCCGAAATCTATACCAAGCTCGACCAATCGGATTTCTCGGTGGAGATGGCACGCGTCCGCTCACTCGCGCCGGATGCCGTCTACCAGTTCCACCCGGGCGGTTCGGGCATCAATTTCGCGAAGCAGTACGCCAACTCGGGGCTGAACAAGGTCGTTCCGATGCTGATGCCTGCCTTCTCCATGGATGGACGCATGCTGGCGGCAACCGGCCCCTCCGCTGAAGGCTTTTACATCGTGGGCATGTGGTCGACCGAAATGGACAATCTGCAGAGCCGCGCCTTCGTAAAAGCGTTTACCGAGACCTTCGGCCGCAAGCCCACCGACTATGCGATGCAGGCTTACGACACAGCCTTGCTGATTGCTTCGGCATTGAAGGCAGTCGGCGGTGACCTGTCCCAGGGGGAAGCATTCCGCGCTGCGATGCTCAAGGCGGAGTTCCCGACGCTGCGAGGCAAGTTCCGCTTCAACCACAACCAACATCCGATCCAGGACTACTACCTCATGCGGGTCGAGCGCAGCGGCAATGAGTTCGTGCCCAAGGTCGTCCGCAAGGTGGTGAGCGACGACAAAGACGCTTACGCCGATCAGTGCAAGCTCTGATCATGGCGCTGCTCATCGAACAGCTGCTTAACGGCCTGCAGTACGGCGCCATGCTTTTCATGCTGGCGTCGGGGCTGACCCTCATCTTTGGCATCATGGGGGTCATCAACCTCACGCATGGGTCGTTCTACATGGTGGGGGCCTACTGCGGCGCTTTCGCGCTCGGCCAGACCAACTCGTTCGGGGCCGCCGCTGCGGCTGCGTTGGCCGGCGCGGCGCTCTACGGACTGTTGGTCGAATTCGCCGTGATCCGGCGTCTCTACCAGCGAGATCACCTATACCAGGTGCTCGCGACGTTCGGCCTCATTCTGTTCACCAACGAAGCGGTCAGCATGGTGTTCGGGCGGCAGCCCCCGATGGTGGAGATCCCTGCCTTTCTCCAAGGAACCGTGACGCTCGGGCCAGGATTCGAGTATCCGATCATGCGCCTGGCATTCATCGCGGTTGGCGCGCTCGTGGCGCTCGGGCTGTGGTTTCTCATCAATCGGACCCGGGTCGGCATGCTGGTGCGCGCGGGAGCGGACGATCGCGAGATGGTGGCTGCACTCGGCGTCGACATCCAGCGGCTTTACACCGTGGTGTTCAGCCTCGGGGCGCTGCTTTGCGGCCTGGCGGGCGTCATGGCAGCGCCGCTCCTGGCGGTGGAGATAGGCATGGGCGAGCGCGTGCTGATCACGACCTTCGTGGTGATCGTGATCGGTGGCGTCGGTTCAGTGCGTGGTGCGCTGGCGGGCGCGCTGCTGGTGGGGATGGTAGACAGCCTGGGACGAGCTTATTTTCCGCAAATCCTGCAAGCCATGCTGCCGCCGGAAGTTGCCGACATGCTGGCGGCAGGATTGGTGTCTGCCAGCGTCTATGTGCTGATGGCGATGGTCTTGATTTTTCGGCCGAGGGGGCTCTTGGGATGAATCGAACGATCGATATCGCAACGCCGGACTCGGGCCGTTCCGGACCCGGTTTGGAGAGAGTGTTCACGCAGTGGAGCCGCCGTACGCTGTTCGGCTGGATGGGCTTGTTCCTCCTGGCCTTGGTGCCGGTGGCCTCCCATGTCACGGACACTCCTTACCTAGTCAGCGCCATGACCCGGTTCGTCATATACGGCCTGGCAGCAGTGAGCCTGGATTTGGTGCTGGGCTATGGCGCCTTGGTCAGTTTCGGGCATGCCATGTTCTTTGGCCTGGGCGGCTACGTGGTAGCCATTGTCACTTTCCACGCGGTGGAGGCGGGTCCGCTGTTCGGCTGGCCGGGCACAACCTCGGCCTTGGTGCTGTGGCCGCTTGCGCTGGCGTGCTGCGCCTTGCTGGGGGTGGTCGTGGGATACCTGGCTCTTCGCACCAGCGGCGTGCAGTTCATCATGATCACCTTGGCTTTTAGCCAGATGGTGTACTTCATACTTGTCTCGTTGCAGGTATATGGCGGGGACGATGGCCTGATGCTGTCTCGGCGAAGCGAGCTGCCCGGCATAGACCTGAATGAGCCGGTCAGTTTCTATTACCTATGCCTCGTGCTGTTGGCAGCATGGACGTTCTTTTGCATCAGGCTGGTCGACTCGCGTTTCGGCATGGTGCTCCAGGCTTTGCGCCAAAGCGAGCGCCGCGCGGTAAACCTCGGGGCCGCCCCCATTCCCTATCGGCTCACCGCGTTTGTGATCTCAGCCGTGGGTACTGGCATGGCTGGCATTTTGTGGGCCAATTACGCCGAACTGGTCACTCCCGACATGGCATCGTGGACCAAATCGGGCGAGTTAATGGCCATCGTCATCCTTGGAGGAGTGGGCACGCTGCTTGGGCCCATCGCCGGCGCAGCGGTATTCCTCGGTCTGGAGCAGGCGCTGTCGGCCTGGACCGAACACTGGATGTTCATTATGGGGCCGGTCCTGGTGCTGGTGGTGCTCGCCGGCAGGAACGGCCTGTTTGGTCAATGGCTGAGAAAGCGCAATGGGCAAGCAAGACAATAGCGCGGGCGAAATCCTGCTCGACGTGCGAGGGTTGCGTAAATCGTTCGGCGCAGTGGCCGCTACCCAGGACGTACACCTGGATGTCCGCGCAGGCGAGATCCATGCCCTGATCGGGCCCAACGGAGCCGGCAAATCGACGTTGATTGCGCAAATTTGCGGAGAGATCCGTCCTGATGCCGGGGAGATTCGCCTCGCCGGACGCAGCGTGACCGCAATGCAGCCGTACGAGCGCGCCAGGCTAGGGCTCGGCCGCTCGTTCCAGATCACACAACTTTGCCAGGAATACACCGCACTCGAGAACGTGATGCTGTCCCTCACGGTCGGGCCGCGCACGATTTTTTCCGTCTGGTCCGACCCTCGGCGCGATGCGGGGCTGATCGAGCGCGCACTCGGCTGGCTGGACGAGGTCGGGTTGGCACATCGCGCAGACGTTCCCGTAGCCGACCTGGCGCATGGAGAGCGGCGGCAGCTGGAGCTGGCCGTCGCGCTCGCGCGCGAGCCACGCCTGCTGTTACTGGACGAACCCATGGCAGGAATGGGGCCCGAGGAGTCGGCGCGGATGACACGCCTCCTGGCGAGCATGCGTGAACGTTACGGGATCTTGCTCGTGGAGCACGATATGGACGCCGTATTTGCGCTGGCGGACCGAATTAGCGTGCTGGTCTACGGCAAGCTCATTTTCACGGGGACGTGCGAGGAAGTGCGCAGGCATCCAGAAGTGCGCAGCGCTTATCTGGGGGACACAGTATGTTGAGCGCGGAAGACGTGCGGGCGGGATACGGGTCGAGCGAGGTGCTGTTCGGCATGTCGTTCGAGGCGGCCCGAGGAGAAGTCGTGTCGCTCATTGGCCGCAACGGCATGGGCAAGACCACCACCGTTCGCACGCTGATGGGCATGCTACCGGTGCGTGCTGGCAACATCGTGATCGACGGGCAGCCGGTGGTCAACCGGCCACCCCATGCCGTGGCGCGGCTGGGGGTCGGTCTGGTGCCGGAGGGGAGGCGCGTGTTCGGGTCGCTGACAGTCGAAGAAAACCTGGTGGCTACGCGCCGCGCCGGACGAGGCAAGGTCGAATGGGATCTTCCGCGCATTTACCAGCTTTTTCCGCGGTTGGGCGAGCGGCGGCGGCAGTCGTCGCGCACGTTGTCGGGCGGCGAGCAGCAAATGCTGGCCATAGGCCGGGCGCTGATGACTAATCCGCTCTTGCTCGTGCTCGATGAGGCCACCGAGGGCCTGGCGCCCATTATCCGGCAAGAGATCTGGCGCTGCTTGGCCGTCCTCAAGCGAGAAGGTCTCACCATTGTCGTGATCGACAAGAACCTGGCCGAGATGCAGGATCTGGTAGACCGGCATCACATCGTCGAGAAAGGCAAGGTAGTGTGGGCCGGCAGCCCCGGCGAACTGTCTGCCCAGCCCGAGCTGGCTCAACGCTATCTCGGCCTTTGATTTCACAAGGACTGAACATGCTGACGCTCCCCCGCTTCAAGGCCGCCGCGGTGCAGGCCGCCCCGGTTTACCTGGACACCGACGCCACCGTCGAGAAAGTCTGCGCGCTTATCGAGGAGGCGGCAGGCAACGGCGCCTCGCTCGTCGCTTTCCCTGAAGTATTCGTGGCGGGTTATCCGTACTGGAACTGGATCATGACGCCTATCGAGGGCAGCCCATGGTTCGAGAAACTGTGCCGCTGCGCAATCGAGGTTCCCGGCCCGGAGATCCGCCGCATCGCCGCCGCCGCCCAGGCATGCGGGGTGCACGTGGTGATCGGCGTGAACGAGCGCGCCGCACACGGGGTCGCCACGATCTACAACACGCTGGTGACGATAGGCCCCGACGGCAAATTGCTGGGCCGCCACCGCAAGCTGGTTCCCACCTGGGCCGAAAAGTTGACGTGGGCAAATGGCGACGGATCGTCGCTGCGCGTGCACGATACCGCCATTGGCAAGCTGGGGGCGCTCGCATGCGGCGAGAACACCAATACCCTCGCGCGTTTCGCGCTCCTCGCCCAGGGCGAGCTGGTGCACGTTGCGAGTTACATCTCCCTGCCGGTTGCCCCCGCCGACTACGACATGGCCGAAGCCATCAAGGTGCGCGCCGCGGCCCACAGCTTCGAAGGCAAGGTCTTCACCATCGTGTCGTGCTCGACCATTTCCGAGGAAATCGTCGAGGCAATGGCGGCTACCCATCCTCACACCCGCGATTTGCTGCGTCGTTCCAATAGCGCGTTCTCAGGCGTGCTCGGCCCGGACGGGCGCGTGATCGGCGAGCCGCTGATTGACCGCGAGGGCATCGTCTATGCCGATATCGATCTTGCCCGCTGCATCCAGCCCCGCCAGATGCACGACATCATTGGCCACTACAACCGCTTCGATGTGTTTGACCTGCGCGTGAATCGCCGCTCGCAGCAGCCGGCGCAATTCTTGGACGACGACGCGTTGCGCGATGAGTTCCCGGAGGCGCCCGCGGTGCCTCATCCGACATCTACCGAGGTATGAATCCATGATTCCCGTGCCAAGCCGCGCCCCCGGCGCGCCCATCAAGATTGGCCAGATCGTTCCGTCGTCCAATACGACGATGGAAACCGAGATTCCGGCCATGTTCCGCATGCGCGAGGCCGTGGCACCCGAGCGCTTCACCTTCCACTCCAGCCGCATGCGCATGAAGAAAGTGGTCAAGGAGGAACTCGAAGCCATGGATCGCGACAGCGACCGCTGTGCGATCGAGCTGTCCGATGCGCGCGTGGATGTGCTGGGTTACGCCTGCCTGGTGGCCATCATGAGCATGGGCAAGGGCTATCACCGCGTGTCCGAGGCGCGCCTGCACCAGCGCACGGCCGAGAACGGTGCCCCTGCGCCCGTGGTCACCAGCGCAGGCGCCCTGGTCGAGGGGTTGCATGCCTTGGGCGCCAAGCGGGTGTCGGTGGTCTGCCCGTACATGAAGCCGCTGACGCGCCTCGTCGTGGAATACATCGAAAGCGAAGGCATCGAAGTCAAGGACTACGTCGCGCTCGAGATCCCGGATAACCTGCAGGTGGCGGCGCAAGACCCGGCGCGCCTGCTCGAGATCTACAAGCGCCTCGATCGCGGCAACATTGACGCCCTGGTGCTGTCGGCCTGCGTCCAGATGCAATCCCTGCCGTCCATCCAGGCAGTACAGGATGAATCGGGCATTCCCACGGTTTCCGCCGCGGTGGCGACTTCCTGGCAAATGATGCGAAAACTGGGCCTGTCCACCAACGTTCCGGGTTGCGGCGAATTATTATCTGGGAAGTATTGAATCACCGCTCCCCAAGGGGCGGAGCTTGCCCAGGAGACGATGCTTGAAACCAAGAGTCAAGGCCACCCGGCAGAGCCCCGAACGGTCTTACGATGCCCTCGGCGGCGGGGTCGAGGAGATCACCTTGGCCGAACAGGTCTATCGCGCGCTTCGGCGCGATTTGATCTCCGGAGAAATCGAGCCAGGACAGTCGTTGCGCCTGGAATTCCTCAAACAGCGCTACGGCATTAGTTTTTCGCCCATACGCGAGGCCCTGAACCGCTTGCAGAGCGAACGCATGGTGGTCTCTACCGCCTCGCGCGGCTTCCGGGTCGCGCCGTTCTCGCGCGAAGAGATGTGGGATGCCGCCGAGACCCGCATCCTCATCGATTGCGAGGCCATGCGCCGCTCGCTCAAGAACGGCGACGATGCCTGGGAGACCCGGTTGGTGGCTGCTTATCACGCGTTGAACCTGGCGGCCAAGCGCGTGCAGGGCATGCCCGAGCCGGACGCCGAGGCGAGCGAGCTTCTAGAGCAGCGTCACCTCGACTTCCATCAGGCCCTGATCGGGGCATGTGGGTCGCGCTGGCTGACGGAGCTGTCGATGCAAATGTATACGCAGACCGAGCGGTATCGCCGCCCCACGCTGCGTGGCCGCTCCGGATGGGGCGACATCGATCGCGACGTGGGCCGTGAGCACCAAGAGTTGATGGACGCGGCGCTCGCTCGCGACAGCGAGCGAGCAGTGCGTTTGCTGGCGGAACACTATCGGACTACGGTAGCGCTGATCGAACGCTTCGCTTCTTTCAATGACGAGCCTTCGCATGAACCCCAGGATGCCTGACCTGCTGTTTTCCGATCTTGCCGAGCGCGCGGTCCAATACAACGCGCGCGCCTCCGTACCCGATTTCGACGCCTGTGTGCGCGAGTATGCCGAACTGGCCGCGGTGGCCCGCAGTCGCTGCGCTGCTGTGCCCGATCTCTACTACGGCATGGGCGCGGCCGAGCGGCTTGACATTTTCCTGCCGCGGGCCGATTGCCGGCCGGCGCCGGTCTTCGTTTTCATCCACGGCGGTTATTGGCGTTCGCAGACCAAGGAAGACGCCCCGATCATGGCGCCGGTGTTCAACGCCGCGGGCGTGGCGGTGGTGCCGGTGGAATACACCCTGCTGCCCGAGGGCACCTTGGGCGAAACGGTGCGCGAGGTCCGGTCTGCCATCGCCTGGATCTACCATCATGCCGAACAGTACGGCCTTGACCGGAACCGCATTTACGTGGGTGGGAGCTCGGCGGGCGGCCACTTGGCGGGGATGCTGGCCGCTGCCGGGTGGCAAGACAGGTACCGCGTGCCGGATGACGTCATCAAGGGCGTGGTGGCCTTGAGCGGCCTGTACGACATACGGCCCCTATGCGACATCAACGTCAACGAGTGGCTCCGGCTGTATCCCGACCAGGCCGAGCGGCTGAGCCCGCTCTTTCACCTGCCGCGGCCCGGGCTGCCCATGATCGTCTCGGTCGGGGGCCTGGAGACGCAAGGGTTCAAGAACCAGACCGCCGCCTACGAGGCCGCGTGCCGCGAGGCGGGCCTGGACGTCCGGCGGGTCGATGCCCCGCACTGCAATCACTTCAACCTGCTTTGCGAATTGGCCAAGGCCGACAGCCCGCTCACGCAGGCGACGCTGAAGATGATCGGGGTTTCCCGGTAATAGGCCTCGAGCGGCTTTTCGCCCTGACTGGCCTCTGGGCGTGCCGGCACGCGGGTGTCGCCCAGAGGTTTTCGCTCTCCGAAAACTATCCAAAAATGACTTGAGCGGGCCTCGGCGGCCGGAGCATGCTCGCTTCTTCGTTGGGGCCCGGCACACGACCGGGGAGGAAGGGTCGCGCGTGGGGCCGTGCGTTCCCGCTGGCCGCGACCGACACATCGAGGAGACGATTCATGGAGTACGGGATACCACTGCGCCGCGCCGCTTGCCCGCGGCAGGCGCCTTGCCAGTACCGGAGGGTAGCGAGCCGATGAGCGCCAGCGTGGAACAAGGCCGCCGTTTCGAGGACTTCCGGGTGGGCGAGCGGTGGACGAGTGAACCGTTCACGATCACCGCCGAGGAAATCATGGCGTTCGCGCGGGAGAACGATCCGCAGCCCATGCATACCGATCCCGCTGCCGCGCAGGCCGGACCGTTCGGGGGGCTGATAGCCAGCGGCTGGCAGATCGCCGCGCTGGCGATGCGTGCGTTTCTCCGGGCAGGCGGTTACGGCAAGACGCCGATGATAGGCATGGGCGTGGACGAGTTGCGCTGGCTCAAGCCGGTCCGTGCCGGCGATACGCTGGTGGTGGAGCGGGAAATCATCGAGACGATCCGTTCCAAGAGCCGGCCCGACGTCGGCACGATACGCACGCGGGTCCAGGTGCGCAATCAGCATGGCGACGTCGTCATGTCGATGATCTCGCTGGGGCGCGTGCCCGCCCGATGAGCGCTGCCGCCCGGCTTCCGGCGTGGCCCGGTTCGGCCGCGGGCGGCGATGCAAACAGAATACAGAATAGGAGGTGACATGGTAGTCCTGGACCGCCCTGCCGACCTGCAGGCCTGGGTAGGCAAAGAGATCGGTGTCAGCGAATGGCTGGCCATCGATCAATCCCGCATCGACGATTTCGCCCGGCTTACCGGGGACGACCATTGGATTCACGTAGACGTGGAACGCGCTCGCCGGGAGATGCCTGGCGGCAAGACGATCGCGCACGGTTTCATGACGCTGTCCCTGATTCCTTATCTTGCGCGCTCCATCTACACCATCAAGCATCGTGGCCGCGGGCTCAACTACGGCACCAACCGGGTCCGCTTCATCAACCCAGTGCAGGTCGGTGATCGCGTCCGGCTGCGCCAGCGGATCAAGGCGGTGGAGCGTGGCGAAGGCGGAGGCCAGGAAGGCGCGACGCGCGTGACCTCGGAATGCACGATAGAAATCGAGGGCAAGGCGCGTCCGGCCGTGGTCGCGGAGTTCTTGGTGCTGATCTATGACGAATGAGGCGGCCATGGCGGAGACCGTCCACGACATTCGAGCAAGACTCGGGCAGCAGCCCTTCGTCGATTTTCCGGCGTTGATCGCACGTCACGCCAAGGAGCGCCCGCAGGCACCGGCTTTCCGATGCGGGGCGGAGGAGCTGGGTTGGGCCGATCTCGTCCGCCAAATGGACCGCGTGGCCGGTGCGTGCCTGGCTTCGGGCCTGGTTGCCGGGGACAAGGTAGCGCTGCTTTCTGCGCCTTGCTTGCGGGCAATCGAGACATTCTTCGGCGCGGTGCGCGCGGGATGCTGCATCGTCCCTCTGGCGACCTCGGCGACGGCCGAGGCGCTGCTCGGCATGCTGCGCGATTCCGACGCACGGTTGCTGGTGGCGGATGCGGCCGGATGCGAGCTGCTGCGGACCGTGGAACCGGCGCTGCGCGACGCGTTCGCCGGCCGCCTGGTCGCGCTCGATGGCGCCACCTCGGGCTGGGCCGAATGGGAGGCTTGGCTGGCAAGAAGCCTGCCCGTCGGCACTATCGAGTACGGTGCGGACCAACCCTTCAACATCATCTACAGCTCGGGAACCACCGGCCATCCCAAGGGAATCCTCCACCACCACGGCATGCGGGCGCGCCAGGCGATGCGGCGCAATTTCGGCTTGGGGCCGGGCAGCGTCATGCTCTTGTCCACGCCGCTTTATTCGAATACGACCTTGCAGCCGATGCTTGCTACGGTTGCGGCCGGCGGCCTGACCTTATTGATGCGTAAATTCGACGCCGGGGGCTACCTGGACCTGTGCGCCGAGCATAAGGTCACGCATACGATGCTGGTGCCGGTACAGTACCAACGCCTGCTCGCGCACGAGAACTTCGGGCGGACCGATCTATCGTCGTTCGTCCTCAAGCAGTGCACGGGCGCGCCGCTCGATGCGCGCCTCAAGGCGCTTATCCTCGAGCAATGGCCCGGTGGCCTGCGCGAGATCTATGGCATGACGGAGGGCGGATGCAGCTGCGTACTCGATGCCCATGAGTATCCGCACAAGCTCGGCACCGTGGGCAAGCCCGCCGCCGACCATGACATGCGCATCATCGACGAGGATGGCCGCGTCTTGCCACAGGGCGAGGTTGGCGAAATCGTCGGCTGGTCGCCCTACATGATGGCTGGCTACTACAAGCAGCCCGAAGCCACGGAGGCCTTCTATTGGCGCGACGAGACGGGCGTGGCCTTTCATCGTAGCGGCGACATCGGCCGTTTCGATGAGGACGGCTTCCTGGTCCTGCTCGACCGCAAGAAAGACCTCATCATCTCGGGCGGCTTCAACATCTATGCCACCGACCTCGAGTCCGTGACGGCGTCTCACCCGGACGTGGCAGACGTCGCCGTGATCGGCATTCCCAGCGAACAGTGGGGCGAGACACCCTTGGCGCTGGTGGTGCGCAAGCCCGGCGGCACGGTCGATGCCGAGACGTTGCGGGAATGGGTCAATGCCCGGGTCGGCCGCACGCAGCGGCTCTCCGCGGTAGAGTTCCGGGACGAGCTGCCGCGATCGGCGCTGGGCAAGCTGCTCAAGCGGGAGCTGCGCGAACCGTATTGGAAGAAATGAACGAGGGGACGAAATGGAAAAGGTTTGCCTGGTGACCGGCTCGACCGGCAGAAACGCGGCCGGTTCGGCCACGATCAAGTATTTTGCCAAGCAGGGGTGGCGCGTCGTCGTCCACTATTCGCGCGACACGGCGGCGGCCGAAGAGGTCGCCGAGGAGTGCCGCAAGCTGGGCGCGGCCGACGTCCTCGTAGCCAAGGCCGATGTCACCAGCGATGAGGCTTGTCGCGCCATGGCGGCCGAGATCGAGCAGCGGTGGGGCCGGCTGGATCTCCTCGTCAACAACGCGGCCGTGACCACGTTCAATGATCACAAGAACCTCGACGGCCTCTCCTTCGAAGACTTCCAGCGCGTCTTCGCCGTGAACGTCTCGGGCGTGTATGTCGTCACCCGCGCGGTTGCCACCTTGCTGCGCGGTACGGGAGGCGCATCAGTCATCAACATTTCATCGGTCGGTGGCTTGCGGGGGACGGGCTCGAGCATGGCGTATGCCGCTTCCAAGAGCGCGCTCAACGCCATGACCTTCTCCCTCGCGCGCGTCCTGGCACCGGAGGTGCGGGTCAACGCCTTGTTGCCGGGCTTCATCGAAGGCGATTGGATGATCAAAGGCGTGGGCCAGGAGCGCTACGATGCGCTGCGTGCCGCCCTCATCGCGAAGAATCCGTTGAAATCCGTGCAGACACCGGAGGACATCGCCGAAGCGGTATGGTGGCTCGCGCACGGACCCGCGGCACTGACGGGAGAACTGATCCAGATCGATTCGGGCGGGCGACTGGTGGTGTAGCGGCGGGCGGCGCCGGCCACGAGCAAGGGCATCAAGCCGCTCGCACGTCCACCTGCATCGATCCCAATCCTTCAATGGAGCAAAGGATGCGATCTCCCGGAACCACGCGGCTGACGCCCGACGATGTGCCCGTCATGATCACGTCTCCCGGCCACAGGGTGCAGTATTCGCTGATCCAGGCGATTTGTTCCGCAATCCCCATGATCATGTCCCGCGGGTAACACGATTGCCGCCGCGAGCCGTTGACGTCCAGCCACATGAAAAGCGACCCGGGATCCGCAATCTGGTCGGCAGTCGTCAGCCAGGGGCCCAGCACGGAGTAACTGTCGAGCGATTTGCGCATCGAACGGTCTTCAGGGCCGCGTACGACCATATCGAGGCCGATGCAGTAGCCAGCGATGTATCCGGCAGCGTCTTCGGGCCGGACGCGATCGGCACGTCGCCCAATGACGACGGCAAGTTCGAGTTCGTGATGCGTCTCCCGCTCGGGAAACCGGATTGCAATTCCTTCGGATGGGCCAACGAGGGAACTGGATGCCTTCAAGAAAAATCCTTGCTGCCGGATCGATCCGGTGTAGCGGTTGGTGAAGGTTTGGCGGGCCTGCTCGACTTCATCGACGTGGTCCTGGTAGTTGACAGGAATGCCCACGATTTTTCCCGGGCGCCGCACGGGGCTCAGCCACGCAGTGGCGTCGTTCACGGTTAGCTTGGGCGCGCCGTCGATGGCCCTGGCCACCGCCTCCCGAACGCGCGGCAGGTGAGAAATCAGCCAATCCACGTGGCCATCATCGATGCTCGGCGCCGGAAGTTCCGCGAGGATCGCGGTGACGTCGCGCCATGTGTCGCCGTCCAGGCTGGCGGCGAGTGTGCCGCCATGAATCCATCCCAGTTTCATTGGGCTCCTCGGTCTAGCAAGTAGGTTCGATCTTCGCTTCGTAGCACCCCAGCCACCGCATCAATGGGGCATTGCTGACGACGAACAGCCGGGACCGCTTGCTGAGCGAAACGTGGCGGGCCCACTGCCCTCGCGGGATGGTGAATACGTCTTTGCTGCGCCAGTCGATTCGCATGTCGCCAATTTCGCTATACCCCTCGCCTTCCACCACGCAGCACAGCCTATCCTCGTACAGGCAGTGTTTCGCGACGGCGGTATCCTGCTCGAGCTGCTGGAGCGAGCACGACAGTGTATGCAAGGCGTCGTCACCGGTTTCCGGGGTCACGTATCGCAGCTCGCGCAAGCCGACGGCATTGACCGGGCAATGAGGCAGGGCTGCCGATGCCCAGGCGTACGGATAACGGTATTGCGTCGATGCCTTTTCAGGCGAATCGGTGACCGGAACCATGCCCGGCGCGTAGGCCACGTCCGGAATGTGGGAGGGGAGGCCGTAGGGTGGGCCTGCCTCGAACTTGATGGTCTGCAACGCGATATGCAGCGGGACGTCGAGTACGTCCAGC